>JBQTII010000038.1:0-34008 GCA_052388275.1 Sporichthyaceae bacterium
AGTGAGTCGCGGTTTGCCGAGGAGTAGAACAGCACGACCTTGTCGCCCTTGGTGATGTGGACGCCGTCCAGTTCGCAGTCCCGGGACGCGGTCCGGCGAAACGTCATGATCGGGGTCACCCAGCGCACGATCTCCTCGACCGCGGTGCCCATCCGGCCCCCGAGATCCGCCAGCAACCAATCCCGCTGGTCGCGGTGCGTGGTGAGTGCACGCAGGCCGTGGGCGATCGACTGGCGGGTGGTGTCGTTGCCCGCGATCGTGAGCAGGACGAAGAACGAACCGATCTCGTGGTCGGTGAGGCATTCGCCGTCGACCTCGGCCGCGCACAGCGCACTGAACAGGTCCGGGCCTGGGTTGGCACGTCGTTCCTCGATCAGAGTGGCGGCCAAGTCGTGCATGTAGACCACGGCGTCGAAGAGCATGGTGATCGCGTCGTCCTTGGTCGCCGCGTACTCGGGTTCGCCCCAGGAGGTGGCCTTCATCATCCACTCGGCGGCTTCCTGGCGCTGGCCGTCCGGGATGCCCATCATGTCGTTGATGTTGTGCATCGGCAGGATGCTGGCGCACTCGGAAACGAAGTCCACCCACCCGTCGGGGGACTCTTTGGCCTTCTGGATCAGGTTGTCCACGACCATCGCTGCATTGGCCTGGATCTGGTCCTCGATTCTCCGCATCTGCTTCGGGGTGAAAGCCGAGGCGAGCAGCTTGCGCAGCCCGGAGTGTCGCGGTGGGTCCATCGCAATGATCGACTGCGCGGCCTCGATGACCTGCACGGGCAGGTTCTCCATCAGGATCGACGGCGAGGACAGGAAGTCCTCCGGGCGCCGGGTCACCTCGATCAGGTGGCGGTGTGTCGTCACAGCCCAATAGCCGTAGTCGTCTGGCACATCGATGAGCTGGTCCTCGAAGGGCGGCTGCCAGGTGATGGGCCGCTCCTTGCGCAGCACCGCGAAGGTCTGCTCCCGTTCGTCCATCGTCGTCCACCAGAACTCCTTGGTGGAGATGTTGATCTCGTCGTGCGGGCGGTCCGGGTTTCCGCTCGCGTTGGATTGGAGCTCGTCGTCCTCGACGTGGGTTGCGATGCTCATCGCGGGCTCCTTGGGGCGAGGGATCGGATGCTGACGTTGAGGCTAGGACTGCTAGGCCGGACCGGCACCGTGCCGAGGACCAGAGGCCGCGGGCCAGAGCTATGACCCCGGCACAAGGAGACGCTCATGAAGGGGCCCGCAGCACGGTGGTCCCGAGCGCATGGCACGCGCGCAGCGCGAGCTCGACGTCGGCCCGGTCGGCCTTGAAGGGGCGTCCGCGCAGCGCCTCGGCCTTGCTGACGCGGTACTGCACCGAGTTCTTGTGCAGGTTCAACCGCTCGGCGGCGGCGGTGTGGCTGGAGCCGAGGTTGAGGAATACCCGCACGGTCTCGCGCAATCGCTCGGCGTTCTCCTCATCGATGGCCAGGGCGCCCAGGGTGTCCGCAATCCAGATCCTGGTGGCGTCGAGATCCGCGCACAACAACGCGATGGAGCCGACGTCGGTGAAAGTGGTCACCACCTGAGCGTGCCGGCCGGCGGCGAGGGCCACCGTCCTGGCCGCCTGTGCCTGACGATGTGAATCGCGAAACCCCGTCGAGCCGTAGCCCGGCCGGCCCAGCGCCACCCGTGGTGCCGGGCCGGAACGGCTGGTCAAGGCCGCCGTGACCGGGCGCAGGTCGTCGAACTCCTCGGGTGAGCCGAGCCACAGCACCGCGCTGGCCTCATCGGTCGGCAACAGCAGGTGAACCCCGCCGCAGGCCGCCGCCGCTGCGGTGGCGGCGCTCTCGAGCTGAAACAGGTCGGTGTGGTTGCCGCGCTCGTCGAACCAGAGGTAAGCGGCCACGTGGTTCTGGCGCAGCCGGTATCCCAGGGCTGTCTCAGTGTCGCTCAGGTCGAGCTCCACGCCGTCGAGAAGGGCGCGGATGCGCGCTGAACGAGCCATCGAATGCTGCTGCGCCCAGGCGTGGCGCTCGTCCTCGTAGGCGAGGACGAGGGCTTCGGAGACCGTGTCCACGTACGCAGTGGTGGTGCGCAGCAACGCGACACTTGCCGCCGCGGCATCGGCGGTGTCCAGGTGAGGTTCGGCGGCAATCTCGGCCAGCATGATCTCGACGAAGCTCGAACTTCCGAGCCGGTAGGCGCGCAGCAGCGCCGAGACCGGGATCCCCCGTTGGGCCAATCGCCGGGCGTATTGGGCGGCGGCCGCCGGTGAGCCGAGTGAGTGCGGGTCCACGCCGTGCTCCAAGACGTGCAGGCCCGCGGCCACACTCTCGTTCGTCGCGGCGGTCAACAGCTCGAGCATGTCCTCGTCATGCGGCAGCGGGTCGATCTCCGCCGCGAGGATCTTGGCGAGTTCGTCGGCCAAGGTGGCCCGGGACAGCGCGACCCGGGCTGCGGTCGCGGAGACCCGGACGCGGGCGCGCTTGTCGCTGTCGGGGTTCACCGCCGAGTCGAAGCCGCCGAACCGGCGAGGGTCATTGCAGGCCCGAGCCCACCGGTTCGCGGCGGTGGTTCGGGGCCGCCTCGGTGATCTCCAGGTCGAGGGTCGCACCCTCCAGGAAGGCCCGGAGCTCCGCCATCGCGGCCTCCTTCCACTCTTCCAGGGTCTCGGTGACGGCCGCCGAGCGACGGGCCTGCTCTCGCATCTGCTCCTTGACCATCACGATCGCCCCGAGCGCGATGAGTGCGAGCCCGAGCACGCCGCCGGAGGCCAAGTACGGCAACTGCAAGGCGATGTCCTCCTCGTTGCGTACCCCGAGGTAACCGAGCAGGACGCAGATCAACCCGGCGATGACGAGCGCGCCGGCGAGCGCGGTGTAGCCGAGATCGCGAAGTCGGTCGTTCATGGCACATCTCCGTGACTGTAAGTGGCGCGGTTCATTTAGATCGGGCGCTTGCGAAGGAGGAGGAACACGCCGCCGAGGGCGATGAGAGCTGCCAACAGGACGAATTGGTAGGAGTCGCGGACCTGTTGCGGGAGGGGATCGGCCACCCGCGCCGGGAGCACGAACTCCAGGTCGCCGGCAACCGCTTGATCGCCGGGGACCGGGACGAGGGAGACGGTGGGGATATCGCTGCCGGTCGCCGGGTCCAGGGGGACGCCGCCGGTGAGGACGGGGTCGGTGGGCAGCGCCTGTGCACCTGTGTCCGCTGCGCCTGGAGCGCCGACCTCCGCGACGTCGGCCGCCCCGCCGCCGGCCGATGGGGGCGGACCCAGAGCGGCACGGGTGCGTGCAAACGCAGCGGCGTTGACGCTGGCAACGGTGAACGTTTGGTCGCTGCCGATGTCACTGGGGCGCGGAAAGGATTCGGGGACCTGGTAGCGGAACACGAACACCGCACCGGACACTGACGCACCATCAGCAGTGGTGTCCTTCTGGCGCTGGGATGGCGCGAAGGTCAGACCCTGCTCCGCGAGAGAGGCCAGCGCTGCGGTGAAGCCGGCCATTGCCGAGGCCGGGACCGCGACCTGCTTGTCGATCGTGAGTCCGTTCTCGTCGAACGTCACCGGGACGCCGGCCAGCTGCGCCCCGTACATCCGGGTCTGCAGCTCGGCCACCGGCTTCTTGCCCGGAGCAATGGTGACGCTTGCCAGGCTGGTCGCGGACGCAATGCTCAGTTGCATCCCTGCCGGGCCGATCAGGATGTCCTGTACCGAGGTGATCGCCTTGGCGATCACGGTGCCATCCTCGGCGACGAGGCTGTCGCTGGACGAGGTCGAGTAACCCTGGCTGTAGAAGGGGCTGGTGACGGCCTGCCCGGCTGCGCTCGCGCTCGCCTTCGGGGTCTCGTCGGCGCGCGCGACCAAGTCGAAGTTTCGCGATTCGCCGGTGCCTGCACTGCCGCTGCGGCCGCCGGAGAAGGTGGCCTCGTTCGGGGTGCCTTCCTGCGGCGGGTCCTGCGCGGTGATCACCGACGGCATCGTCGTGATCGTTCCGGGCGGTGCGGAACTGACGACGAATAGATCGCCGAGTTCGCCGAGGGTGAAGCCGGCGGCCAGCGCCCGGGCCTTGCCCAGGTCGATGCCGGTCTTGGAGAACAGGTACCCGCCGGCGGTCTCTGCCGGGACCCGGCTCACCACGCCGTACGGCGTCGCCGTCGCGCTGGCGCTGAAGACCGCAAGCTGGTCCGCAGCGCTGGCGCTGGTGCCGGGAAGGGTGATCGCGCCGACGGCCACCGCGGTGAGGGCAAGCGCGGCACAGCCCGCTCGCCGGGTGGGTGTTCCCAGCTGAACACTCATAGGTATGCCTCCTCGACGGCGCCCACGCGCACGGCAGCTGCCGGGGTTCCGCTGTAGGCAACCCGGCCCTTCTTCAACACGTAGATCCGGTCCGCGATGGCCAGGGCCCGGTGCACGAACTGCTCGATCAGCAGGACCGAGAGGCCGTTCTTGTTGAGCTCGAGCATGCGCTCCAGGATCTCATCGACGATCAGCGGTGAGAGCCCGAGGCTCAGCTCGTCGATGAGCAGCAGTTGCGGGTCACTCATCAGGGCCCGGGAGATGGCGAGCATCTGCTGCTCGCCGCCGGAGAGGGACCCGGCCGCCTGCTGGCGGCGTTCGGAGAGGCGGGGGAAGTCCTCGAAGGCCTTGGCGACTCGTTCGTCGACAACCTTGGACTGACGGCGCACGTTCCAGGCGCCGAGGCGCAGGTTGTCCGCCACGCTCATCTCGGGAAAGACCCGGCGACCCTCGGGGACGTGTGCGAGCCCCGCTCGTACGGCGCCACCGGCGCCCTGACCGTCGATGCGCCGCCCGTCGACCTTGACGGTGCCCGCACTGGGCCGCACCAGACCGGTCAGCCCGCGCAGGGTCGAGGTCTTGCCGGCGCCGTTGGGCCCGAGCAGCGCGACGATTTCCCCGCGCCCGACGTGCAGCGAGAGCCCGCGCACGGCAACCACGGAGCCGTACGCGACGTCCATGTGACGCACGGCCAGCAGCGGCCGCACACCGGCCGCGGCATAGCTGCGCACCTGCGTCGACTCGGTCGTGCTCACACGGCCTCCTGGACAGCGCTCTTGGTTCGCTCATGCTTCTCGCTCGCGCCTTGCTGCGGCGCGTCACTCACGGCCGACCCGAGGTAAGCCGCGCGCACCTCGGCATTGGATCGCACGTCCTCCGGCAGACCCTGGGCGAGCAGTTTGCCGAAGTTCAGCACGTAGACGCGGTCGGAGATGGCCAGAACCATCGCCACGTCGTGTTCGATGATGAGCACGGACATCCTGCGTTCACGGGCGATTCGGGCGAGGATTTGCCCGAAATATTCCGACTCGCGACTGTCCATGCCGGCGGCCGGCTCGTCGACGAGCAGCACCTCGGGCTCGAGAACAATCGCGCGGGCCACCTCCACCATGCGCTGGGTGCCGTAGGGCAGGTCTCCGACGGGAGCCTCCAGTACGGCGCTGAGCCCGCACTGTTCGGCCACTTGGTGAGAGAGCCGGCGAGCGGATTTCTCCGCTGCCCGGGCCAGTCCAAGGGCACCGCGCAAGGCACCGGCCCCGTAACGGCGGTGGCGCCCGAGCAGCAGGTTCTCCTCCACCGACAGGTGGCGGAAGAGCTGCGCCTGCTGGAACGTGCGGGCGATACCGAGGCGGGCGCGCTCGCTCGCTGCCAGGGCGGTGATGTCGCGTTCGTTCAGTGTCACGGTGCCCGAGGTGAGGGGCTGAGCACCCGTCAGGCAGTTGAACAGCGTGGTCTTGCCGGCACCGTTCGGGCCGATCAGGCCAACGATCTCGCCCGGTTCGACGTCGATGTCGATGTTGTCGTTGGCGACCAGGCCGGAGTAGCGCTTGGTCATCCCGCGCCCGACCAAATGACCACTCATGAGCCCACCCGCTCTCGGCTCGTGCGCGTCAAATCCCGGTCGGTCGCGATGATGCGCAGGCGAACTCGGGCGCCGGTCATCGCCGCACTGCTGGTCCGGGCGCGCAGCTGGGGTGCGGCAGCAGGGTCGGTCACCTCGAGGTCCGCGGGCAGGAAGGACCCGTAGCGCAGGGGTTCGCCGCGGATGGCGTCGGTGAGCGCTATGCGAGCGGTCTTCAGCATCCCCATCACCCCGTCCTGGCCGGAGAGCAGCACCAGCAGCAGCACGACCGCCGTGGCGAGGTAGATCCGGACGTCGAACTCGTTGACCAGGGGCTGGCCGGTAGCCAGGAAACCGCCGCCGATGAGGGCGCCGAACAGCGCCTCCGCGCCGCCGAGCACCGGCATTGCGAGATAGAACAACGACTGCAGCACACCGAACTGGTCCGGGCCCGGGGTGGCCCGGAAGAGCATGCCGTAGAAGAGGCCGGCGATGGTGGCCAGGGCGGCCGAGGCGGCGAACACGCCGATCTTGTAGGGCGCGATCTTGATCGCCATCGCCTGCGCGGCCGCCTCAGAGTCACGGATGGCGAAGAGCACGCGACCCACATCGCTGCGCCGGGTGTTGTAGGCCAGCAGCAGGGCGAGGGCCAGCACCGCCAGCACGGCGTAGTACAGGCCGCGGTCGGTTTCGGTGGAGATGCCGACCAGTGACTCCCGCGGTACCTCCTCGGCGGTGGTGGGCCGCAGTTCCGGGCGGGTGAAGAAGAACCGCTGGCAGGCCAACCCGAAGGCCAGCGTGGTGATTGTGAGGTAAACCCCGCGAAGGCGCAGTGACGGGATGCCGAGGATCAGGCTGATCGCGGCACCGATCAGGCCGACGATCGGGATGACAAGGACCAGGGGGAGCCCGCCGTCCAGGCCGGGAACCTCGCGCAGCAGTGGCCAGTCGCCGAAGCCTTCGTTGAGAAGCTCCTCGCCGATGTAACAGCCGAAACCCAGGAACGCCGCGTGGCCGAGCGAGATCTGCCCGGTCCAGCCGACGAGGATGACCAGGGACAGCCCGACGAGGGCGTAGATCGCGGACAGCGAGCCGTAGAAGTGGGCCGTCTCGGAGGTGAACACCGGCCACAGGGCGAGGCCGGCGGCGACGACGAGGAACCCGCCGCGCTCCAACACCTTGGTGGAGGACAGGTGCACCGATAGCAACTTGGCCATCAGAACTCCGACACGACGTCGAGTTGCGGCTTGCCGGCACGAGCGACCAGCACCGCGAGCAGTCCGACGAAGACGAGCAATTCACCGATGCCCGGTGTGGAGATGTAGCCCTGGCTGAAGCTGAAGATCAGTCCCACCGCCAGCCCGCCGGCCATCGCCAGCGGCAGGCTGTTGAAGCCGCCGAGCGCGGCGGCGACCAGGCTGGAGATCAGCACGAACGTCAGGCTGATCTGGTCGAGGCTGTTGAGGTGGATGAACATCAACCCGGCCAGGGCCGCACTGGCGCCGCCGATCGCCCACACCAAGGTGATGATCGAGTTGACCGGCAGTCCGACGATCCGGGCCGCGCCTGCGTCCTGAGCGATCGCGGTGACGCCGGACCCGAGCCAGGTACGAGCGAGCAGCAGGTACAGCCCCCCGGCCAGCAGCAGCACCATCGCGGCTGTGGCCAGCTGATGCACCGTCACCCCGGTGTTTCCGACGTCGATCACCTTGTCGGAGAAGACCGAGGCGATCACCGGCGTATTGGGACCCCAGAGCTGGACGGTGAGCTCGGAGAAGAGCAGCAGCACACCCGTGGTGACGGTCAGGGTGGCCAGGGCGCCGCGGGTGCGTACCGGGCGAACCGCGATGCGTTCCACACCCGCGCCCAGGACCGCGCCGGTGGCGATGGCCCCCACGGTGGCCAGGGCGACATGCAGGCCGAGATCACCCATCAGCACGTAGTGGAAGACGAAGGCGGACAGCACGCCGATGGCGCCCGCGGACAGATTGATCACCCGGCTGACCCGGTAGGTGATCACGACTCCGAGCGCGACCAGGGCGTAGATGGTGCCATTGGCCAGGCCCGCGACGAGATAACCGAAGAACTCGCTCAACGTCGTCGCGCCCGGGCGCGGGAGCTGATGGTGCGGACGGCCTGACCGGCCGGTAGCGCGAGCAGCGGGAGCGCCGCGCCGGTGCGCAGGCCGGACTCCGCGGAACCCTTTGCCCCCTTGACGCCGAACCGGCCGGTGGCGGGTTGCCAGACGAGGTTGTCGTCCGCCTTGAACATTTGGCCACTGGCCGTAGAGGATCCGAGGTCGGCAAAGTTCAGTTTGAGTCCGAACCCGGTGTCGTAGTCGGTCATCTTTTCCATCTGGGCGACCAGCGCCGCACGGGTGAGGTTCGGCCCGATCGCGCGAATGGCGTCGACGATCGCCTTGGCTCCGACGTAGGTGGCCTGCTCGTAGAAGTGGTGGAAGGTCTGCGGGAAGTAGAACTCGGTGATCTGCTTGTACTGCTTCACGCCGGGCTCGGCGGACCTGTAGAAGTCCCAGAACGAGAAGCCGTACATGCCCTTGCCGTGGGAGCCGGCCGCCATCGGGACATCGTCGGCCAGGACGAACCCGCCGATGAACGTGGGCTTCCATCCCACCCGCTGCGCGGCCTGGATGAACTTCACCGTGTTGACCGGGTCGTTGCAGAACAGCACGCCCTCGGCTCCGGCGTTACGGAGCTTGGCGACCTGGTTGTCCAGGCTGGTCTCGATGGTGGTGTTGGGCGCGGTGTCCACCACCTGTGCGCCCTGGGCGGCAGCGGTCTTCTTCGCCTGCTCGGTGCATTCGGGTCCGGCGACGTCATTGAGGAACGAGACGCCTAGCTTCTTCAATTTCAGTTGCTGGACGGTGAACTGCGTGATCAGCGCGCCGACGTCGGTACCGCGCAGCTGGCTGGGGAACATCCACGGGCTGTCGAACTCCTCGGCGTACAACCCGGAGGAACCCACCCAGGGCAATTTCTGTCGGGCGAGAGTGGGCGGCACGATGTCGAGGTTGAAGTCCAGCGACGGGCCCATCATGAAGACCTTGTCCTGGTTGGAGAGCTTGTTCAGGCAACCCGAGGTGCCGTCGGCGGTACCTGCGGTGTCGCAGGTGACGAACTCGATCTTGCGCCCGCAAATGCCGCCGGAGTCGTTGATGTAGTTGAAGTAGGCGCGCGGGGCGTTCTCCGAGACCTGGCCGTACTTGTCGAGGAAGCCGCCGTTGAAGAAGGTGCCGCCGATCTTGATGGTGGTCTCGGTGACCCCGGTGTCGGTCGCGCCGCCGTTACCGCCCGCTGGGGCGGCGGCCTTGCAGGCGCCGGGAGCGGCCGCGGCGGCGGTGGTGGGGGCCGAGGCGGTGGCCGAATCCCCGTCCTTGGGCTTCTTACCGCCGGGTTTTGACGCCGCCGGATCGGTGGCCGGCGCGGCTCCCGTGGCGGGATCTGCTGCGACCGCGTCGCCGGTGTCCGCAGGCAGCCCTGGGGCCGGGGCGCCGGCGGCGGGGTCGCCCGCGACGGCGGGTCCGACGACTGCGCCGGACGCCTCCGCTGCACGTTGCGCAGCGACGGCTTCCTTGACCTCCTGGCTGGCTCCGCAACTGCTCAGCACGGCGATGGCCGCGGCCAACGAAATCACGCGGACGGGGGTGTGGACGCGGTTCAGGTTCACGGCAGTCGCTCCGGATCTTCGCTTCGCGGCGCGGGTGGGGGCGTCGAGGCTCGGTTCAGGCTAGGTGGAGCTGGTGACCCAACTCACTGTGCTAGAGACACAACATACGACGTGGAGCTGGGTCTAAAGAAACAGCGCATCAGGTTCTGGTCACAGCGGCCGGGTCCGGCGTGCGCGCAAAGAATTCACCTCGCCTCGGTGAGGTGCGGGTAACGCGCGCAGATCTGCGCCACCACCAGCTGTGCGGTCTCGGCGCAGGCCGTCGTCCCGCCGTTCGCGTACTCCTTGACCCCGTCACCGACATTCCACAAATTGCTCAGCGGGGTCTCGGCGGTGAGGTCGAAACCGGCAACGGCACGCTGTGGTGGCCACTCATCACGCGTGGTGACCACGGACAGGACTCGGGCACGGGTGTCGAAGCCGGGGATCGCGTCGTGGATGTCAGCGAAAAGAAGCTCGACCTCCGCCGTTTCGTCGAAATCCCCGATCGACGGGTGCGGAACCGAGGTCGCCACGTACAGATGCCAGCCGTCTGGGGCCATCTCCGGGCAGACGTCGGTGAAGTTGGCCATGTACGCCATCCGCCGGGTCTTCGCGAAGCCGAGCATCCCGGGGGCGTCCAGGAGGCGTTCGGTGGAGGCGAAGTTGACGGTGATCATGGCGGCCGGCCGGTCGGCGCGCTTGACTGCCGACCGGTAGTCCTCGCCGACGGCGGCCTCGCCGAGCAGGCGCAGCGTCGCCGCCGGTCCGATATCGCTGACCACGACGCGTGCGTGGACCTCGAACTCCCCGCCGGGTCCGCGCAGCACGGCCCGGGACACGGCGCCGTCGGCTACCTCGAGACGCAGGACCTCCGTGGACAGTGAGATGGTGCCCCGCTCGCGCTCGATGGCCGCGGCCAGCGCCTTCCAGATCCCGATCGTGCCCTCGGGATGGAAGCCGAAGCGCTTGAACGCGCTCTTGCGGGTCATGTAGGTCAGGAACACGCGCGCGGGCAGTTCCTCGGAGGTGACGGCGAAGATCGAGGCGCACATGTTGCGGAACATGCCGTGCACGGATTCGTTCTTGGTGTACTTACCCAGCCAGTCGGCCAGCGAGATCTCGTGCTCGGGCAGGCCTTCGTCCTTGCGGGCGGCGCCCATGCCCTGGAGTACTTTCGCGGCCGAGCGGGTCATCTTGCCCAGCAGCAGCCCCCACCCGCCGCCGGAGATGTCGATGTCCCTACCGCCGACGCGGTACAGGATCGGCGGGCTGGGTTCGCGGATGTCGAAGGCAGCGCCGACCTCCTCGCAGGTCTGTTGGGTGATTCCGCCGACCTCGATGACGATCGCGCCGTCATTGACCTGGAAGCCGTCGATCTCCGTCGTGGAAGCCCGCCCGCCCACCTTGTCCAGGCGCTCGACCACCAGTACGCGGTAGCCGGCGTGCGCGAGCCGGGCGGCGGTGAACAGCCCGCCCGCCCCGGCCCCGATCACCAGGACGTCTATGTGCTGTTCCACCAGAAAACCTCCTTGCGTCCGAAGGGGTGGTCGCTATAGCAACCACCCCTTCGGACGTCCGGTCAGTAGGACGCGGGCAGTTTGAGGCTGTGCTCGGCGACGAAGTTGAGCACCATCTCCCGGCTGGTCGGGGCGGGGCGCAGCATGCGGGCCAGGAACCACAGCGGGGCCAGGCCGTACTCGCGGGACATCCCGTTGCCGCCGTGCACCTGGATCGCCTGGTCCAGGGCGGCGATCATCGCCTCGGCGGCGGCGAACTTTGCGACGTTGACGGCCTCCGCCGCGTCCTGGCCGCTGTCGCAGATCTCGGCGGCGCGCGCGGTGAGCACCCGGGCACTGGCGACGGCGATGTAACACTCGGCGAGCGGGTGCGAGATGCCCTGGTGTGAGCCGATCGGAACCTTCCAGACCTCGCGTTCGCGGGCGTAACGGGTTGCCTTCTCCAGCGCGTAGCGAGAGATCCCATTGGCCATCGCGGCCGCGGTCACCCGCTCCGGGTTGAGCCCGGAGAACACCGCGCGAAAACCCTTGCCGGCCTCGCCGACCAGGTTGGCGGCGGGGACCCGCACATCGTCGAAGAACACGGTGAACTGCTTCTCCGGCTGCACGAGTTCGGCCTCGATCGGGGTCATGCTCAGTCCGGGTGTCCCGGCCGGCACGATCACGATCGACATCGGGGTATGTGTCCCCGGGGCGATGTCGGCGTCCCGGCAGACGACGAGGATGGCGTCGGTCTGGTCCGCCCCGGAGGTCCAGTACTTGGTGCCGTTGACCAGGTAGTCCTCGCCGTCGCGGCGCGCGGTGACGCTGATCTCATGCGAGTTCGACCCGGCGTCCGGTTCGGTGATCGCGAACGCCATGGTCTTGGTGCCATCGGCCAGACCCGGTAGCCATTCGCGCTTGAGTTCCTCGCTGCCGTGGGCGGCGATGATCGCCCCGCAGATCGCGGGTGCGACCACGATCATCAGCAGCGGGCAGCCGCCCGCGGCGATCTCCTCGAGCGCGACGCAGGTCTCGGACAAACCTGCGCCGCCGCCGCCGTACTCCTCGGGCAGGTGCATGCCGAGGAAGCCCGCGGCGCCCAGCTCCTCGTACAACTCGGTGGGTTCCTTGTGATGCCTCGCGCAGTCCAGGAAGTAACCGAAGCCGTACTTGTCGACGATCGCCCGCACGGCCTTGCGCAGGTCGTCGAGCTCGGGGGTGGAGGGAACCAGGTTCGACACGGTGAGGTCCTTCGCTAGTCGATGAAGCGGGCGGGGCGGCGCGCCAGGAACGCGCGCATCCCCTCGATGACGTTCGGGCTCTGGGCGAGTTCGACCATTCCCGCGCGTTCGGCGTCGAGCGCTGCGGCGAACGCGGGGTCCGGGCGCAGCAAGGCGCGCAACCGGGCGTTGGATCCGCGGGCGTTGGCGGCGATCTGCGCCGCCAACGTGCGAGCGCGGGCATCGACCTCCTCGGTGGGGACGACCTCGCTGACCAGGCCCATCTCGAGCGCCTGCGCGGCGTCCAGCACGCGGTTGAGGTAGCACATCTGCGCGGCGACGCGTCGGCCCACCAGCTGCGGAAGGAACCAGGTGTTGCCGCCGTCGGAGCCAAGAGCGAGCAGTCCCGAACCGACCGCGAACTTCGCGCCGTCGCCGCAGATCACGACGTCGGCGACGTGGAGTAGGCCGAGCCCGCCGCCGCCGGCGGAGCCGTGTACGGCCGCCACGATGGGTACCTCGAGCTCCAGCAGGATCGCCAGGGCCTGGTGATAGGGCGTCAGCATGGCGTCCAGCAGGGCCGGCAACTGCTGGGGTTCGGTACCTGAGAGTGCCGCGAGGTCACCGCCGGGGGTGAACGCCCGGCCGTCCGCGGTGAGCAGCAGGACCCGCATCGCGCTGTCCTTGGCGCACTGCTGTGCGGCGTCGAGCAATCCGCGGGCCATCGCGAGGTCGATGGCGTTCCCCGCCTCCGGCCGACACAGCCGTAGCTCGCCGATCGCCCCACCAAGGTGGACCTCGACCACGCTCACGCCGGGCTTCCCGTCGGTGCCGACGCTGGATCGAGTGCCGCGTTCCAGGCCGCACTGTCCGTCAGCTGATCGACGGCCGTGATCTGCGCGCCGAAGATCGTCAGGACGTGACTGAACTCGGCCTCGAACTCGCGCCCGACCCCGCGGGCGTGCCCGCGATAGGTCCCGAGCACGAGTACCCGTCCGTCGCCGAGGGCGAGGGCCTCGCGCGGCTCGGCGACGACGGCAAACGTGCGCCCGATCCGTCCCCAGAATGCCCGCAGCATCGCCTCCGGACCATCGAAGGTCCCACCGAAGGGCATCCCGGCGGTGGTCCGGCCGTGGAAGTCAGGGGCGAGCAACGCATCAAGGGCGCCGCGGTCCCAGGACCGCAACGCGGGGTACAGCGCGAGGGCGACGTCGACCTCGGACGGCATGTCCGGCATGGGTCGAGTCTGAACCAGGACTTCACACAATGCAACAAATAGTCCGGACACACTGTCCGAGATTGAATCGGCCGCGCAGCCGAACGGCTCTCTCATACGCCCAGTGAGAAAATGGTTCACGAATTGGGCGATTTGTCCCGCCGCTACGTATGGGAGGACCTTCCCAGCTCATTCATGAGCTGGGAAGCGGCACGGGTGGTCGCCTCAGACCAGGGCAGCGTTTCGGCAGGGGGCGGTGGCATAGAGGGTGTTCCAGACGATGGCCGTGTAGCCCTCCAGGAGCGCCTCGACGGTCTCGTCGTCAGAGCCGCGCACCAGTTGATGCAGTCCCCGCTCGGCCATCCAGGTCAGCCACGCGGCCACCTCGCGCGCGGGAAGGCCTGGGGCGATAAAGCCCTCGCTCTGCCCGGTGCGGATGTGCTTGCGCAATCCGGCCGCGTTGTGCTCCATCAGCGAAGTCACGGCCTCCCGCACCGCCGGGTCGTAGGCGGCGGCGTCGAAGGCGGCGGCCATCAGGTGGGTGTGCGGGCGGTAGGTCCCGACGATTGCGGCCAGGGCCTCGTGCAGGTTGTCGCGGTCCGCGTCGGCGTCCAGGCCCCACCAGCGGGTGGCGATCTCGTCGAGTTCGTCGGTGATCTCGGCCAGCCAGGCGCGCAGCAGCTCGCCCTTGTCCTCGAAATAGACGTAGAACGTGGAGCGGGCGACGCCGGCCCTGGCCACCAGACGTTCCACGGAGAGCTCGGTGAAGGTCTCCCCCTCGCCGAGCATCTCCTCCACGGCGCCCAGCAGCTTGGAGCGGATGTCGTCACGGCGTGCCGCCCTGCTGCTCGCGGCCTTGCGGGTGATGGACGCCATGGCCTGATTGTCCGCCATCGCGGCCCATGACGCCAATATGTCTGGACGGTATGTCCAGGTTAGAGTTCCCGCATCCCCGCAACGCATCAGGAGGTTCCCCATGGCCGAGGCCTACATCGTCGACGCGATCCGCACCCCGGTGGGACGCCGCAAGGGGGGTTTCGCCGAGGTACACCCCGCGGACATGGGTGCGCACGTCCTCTCCGCGATCGTCGAGCGGAGCGGGGTCGACCCGAACGCGATCGACGACGTGATCGTGGGCTGCCTGGACAACATCGGGTCGCAGGCCGGCAACATCGGCCGCACGGCCCTGCTCGCGGCCGGGCTGCCGGAGGAGGTCCCCGGCGTCACCATCGACCGGCAGTGCGGTTCCTCGCAGCAGGCCGTGCACTTCGCGGCGCAGGCCGTCATGAGTGGGACCAACGACCTGGTGATCGCCGGCGGCATCCAGAACATGACGCAGTACACGATCCTGTGCGCCTTCCTCGCCGGTGAGCACTACGGTCTCGGGCGCACCGACCCGTGGACCGGCAGCCAGCGGTGGGCCGCGCGTTACGGCACCGAGGTACTCAGTCAGTTCGCCGGAGCCGAAGGCATCGCGGACAAGTGGAACATCAGCCGCGAGGAGATGGAGGCGTTCGCGCTGGCCAGCCACGAGCGTGCGCTGAACGCGGCGAAGAACGGGCACTTCGACCGCGAGATCCTGCCCTACGACACCATCACCGCCGACGAGGGTCCGCGGGCGGACACCAGCCTGGACAAGCTTGCCGGGCTCAAGGCGCTCGCGCCCGGCGGGAAGCTCACCGCGGGAATCTCCAGCCAGATCTCCGACGGCGCGGCCGCCCTGCTGGTGGCGAACGACGCCGCGGTGAAGGCACACGGGTTTACGCCGCGGGCACGAATCCACCACATCTCCGTGATGGGCGCCGACCCGGTGCTGATGCTCACCGCGCCGATTCCGGCCACCAAGCGGGCGCTGGAACGTACCGGGCTCACGGTCGATGACATCGACGTGTTCGAGTGCAACGAGGCCTTTGCCAGTGTGCCGATGGCGTGGCAGAAGGAACTCGGCGTGGACCCGGCCAAGCTCAATCCCAACGGCGGCGCGATCGCCATCGGGCACCCGGTCGGCGCGAGCGGCGCGCGGATCATGACCACCCTGTTGCACGAGCTCGAGCGCACCGGCGGACGGTACGGCCTACAGACCATGTGCGAGGGCGGCGGCGTCGCCAACGTCACGATCCTTGAGCGTCTTTGATCAACTCACCACCGGCGCGTCCTCGCTGACCTGATTGGTACTCAGATGACCTGGCCCAACCCCGATGAAACGGCGCTGGCCGCTGAGATTCGCCGGCTGCTGGAGCGCTCGGCATCCCGGCAGGACGTGCGCAACGCCCCGCAGGCCCCCAGCGCCCAACACGTCTCGGCCTGGTCCCATTTGACTACGCAGCTCGGGGTGGCGGGGCTCGCGGTGCCGGAGGATCTCGGCGGGGCGGGGGCCGACGTCGGCGCCCTTGCCGTGGTGGCCGAGGAGATCGGCCGGGCGGCGGCGGCGGTGCCGTTCCTGTCGACCGTACTGGCCGCCGATGCCTTGGTGCGCGCGGGGGAGAAAGACCTCCTCGCCGACCTGGTGTCCGGCGAGGTCGGCGTCGGGTTGCTGCTGCCCCTCGACGGATCTCGCGCCGAGATCTCGGCCGTGGAGTCTGGCGATGGCTGGGCGCTTACCGGGGTCGCACGCCAGGTCTTGGACGGCGCGGCGTCGCAGCAGTTGATGGTGCTGGCGCGAACCGGTGCGGGGACGGGGTTGTTTCTGGTGGCGGGCGATGCCGGTGTCAGTCGGGAGCCGCTGACCGTGCTGGACCTGGGGCGTCCCGCGGCCCGAATTAGTCTGGACGCCGCCGCGGCCGATGCTCTCGTGCTCGATGCGGCCGCCATCGCCCAACGTGTGCGGCGCCTGGCAATCCTGCTGGTGGCGGCCGAGCAGTGCGGCGTCGCCACTCGCTCGCTGGAAGTAGCGGTGGAGTACGCCAAGACCCGCGAACAGTTCGGCGCGCCCATCGGCAGTTTCCAGGCCATCAAGCACCTGCTCGCCGGGTTGTACGCGCAGGCGGAGTTGGCCCGTGCGCTGCTCACCGCCGCGGTCGACCTCATGGGCGACCAGCAGGAATCCGCCGACACTCGCGTTGCCGTCAACGCCGCGTCGGTAGCCGCCAACGAGGCCGCCCTCGCCGCGACCGCCGGGGCCGTGCAGGTCTTGGGTGGCATTGGCTTCACCTGGGAGCACGATGCCCACCTGTACTTTCGTCGCGCCCGGGCCAACGCGGTCCTGGTCGGCACCACCGCCGAGCGCAAGGCCGCGCTCGCTCAGATGCTGCTGGCGGGCAAGGGGATCGCCGAGCCGGCGCCGCCGTGCCCAGCAGATGTTGACGAGTTCGCCGCTCACGTCGGGCAATGGTTCGCCGCGAACACCTCGCTAATCACCTCAGCACACCAGGACGAGGAGGGCAAATTCGCGGCGGGCAAGGCCTTCCGCCGGGCGCTCGCCGACGCCGGCCTGGCCGGGCTGACCTTCCCCGTCGAGTACGGCGGAGCCGGCCTGACGATGGCCCACGACACGGTGGCCGCGCACGCGTCCAAGGGTCGCGAGGTCTTCGAGAATCTGTTCGGGATCGGCACCGGGATGTGCGCGCCGGTGCTGCTCACCCTCGGTACCGAGCAGCAGAAACAGCGCTACCTGCGTCCCTTGCTGCAGGGCGACGAGGTGTGGTGTCAGCTGTTCAGCGAGCCCGGGTCTGGTTCTGACCTAGCGTCACTGCGGACCAAGGCCGTCCGTGACGGCGATGAGTGGGTGGTCAACGGACAGAAGGTGTGGACGACCTACGCGCACCGCAGCGACTTCGCGCTGATGCTCGCGCGGACCGACCAGGAGGTGCCCAAGCACAAGGGCATCACGATGTTCATCGTCGACATGCGCGCGCCGGGGATCACCGCGCGTCCGCTCCGGCAGATGACCGGGGACTCGGAATTCAACGAGGTCTTCCTCGATGAGGTCCGCCTGCCTGCCGCCGCCGTGGTCGGCGAGCTGCATGGCGGCTGGAACGCCGCGCTGGTGATGCTGATGAACGAGCGGGTGCTGCTCGGCCGCGACCCGCTGACGATGAGCCCGCCGGTGACCTTCGGGCCACTGCGCGAACTCGTGATCGAGCGCGGGCTGGGATCCGACGCGGGAGTCGCCGCCCAGCTGGTCGACGTTTTTGTGCTTGAGCGCAGCCTCCAGTTGCTCGGGCACAAGATCGCCGCGGCCCTGCAACCCGGGGTGGACCCGGGCCCGTATGCGTCCATCAGCAAGTTCGGTGCCGCGCAGTTGGCCAGGCTCACCACCGAGGTCGCCTTCGCCCTCGCCGGCCCCGACGCCGCGGCGTGGGCGCCCGGGGACGAGGTCGGGGGGCGCTGGGCCTACTCGGTGCTGTTCGCCCCGGCGCTGGCGATCGCGGGCGGCACTGATCAGATTCAGCGCACGATCATCGGCGAGCGGCTGCTCGGCCTGCCTCGCGGTTGACGCCCCCGCCCTTATGAGCGAAGGGCGCCCGATTCAGAAGAATCAGGCGCCCTCCCCCGTCACGGCTGCGGGGTGTCAGCCGCCGTTCTCCTTGAGCCAGGCGGAGGCGCCGGCGACCATCTGCGGGAAACCCTGTTCCACGATCGGGTAATGCGAGGCACCATCGATGAGCAGCTTGGTCACCTTCGGGCTACCGGTGTATCGGGCCGCCATCTGATCTGCCGACGGCGGCTGCGGGAACACGACCTCCCCAGTGCCGAACATCACCAGGACCGGTACGTCGATGTCGCCGAGGTGCATCACGTCGGCGTTGATGCCGGCCGGAATCGAGGCGATCTGACCGCACGGGTCAGGGTTGGATGCGGGGACCGCCTTGCGGACCTTGGGAGTGGCATCGTTGAAGTAGAAGGTGTCCCGCGTCTTCTTGGCGAACTGGGCGTAGAACACCTGAGCTCCCGGGTCACCGCCACGGGCGCAGCGCGAACCGACGTCGAAAGACTCCGCGCCGGTATACGGGCCGGCGGAGAAGTCGCCCCACGACTGGTTGAACACGCCGTCGACGTTGCCGTAGGAGTAGGCCACGATGTGAGCGGTCAGACCACCCACGGACGAGCCGGAGATGAAGACCTTGTCGTAGGACGCCACCTTTTTCGTTCCGCCCGGAATGGTGTAGCCACCGGACTTGAGCTGATCGACCATCTGGTGGGCGACGTCCGCCTCGGATCCGAAACAGGTCTCCAGCCCGTGCGGCTTGCCACTGGCGCCGTAGCCGAGCCGGTCCACCAGCACCGAGACGTGGCCTCGCTTGGCCATCTCCTTGGCGTAGTTGTGGCCGGGGATGTCGAGGTTGAAATAGTAGGCGCCCCAGGTGACCGCATGCAGGTAGAGCGTCGCGGCCTGACCGGCCTTGATCGCCTTGCGGGGCCCGACGATGACGCCGCTGACCGTGTAGTCCTTGCCGTCGCTGGAGCACGGCACGAGCGAGGTGTTGGTGTTGGTGACCTTAAAGCTCACCGGGATCTCGACGACGTCATTCTTGGGCGCTGCCGCTGCCGGCCCGCTGAGCAGCGAGGCGGCTAGTGCGGCTGCGGCCGCGGTGCACATAAGTGATCGTGTTCTCATCAAGGGGCGCCCTTTCGGGGAAGGCAGAAATGGGTCGGCGTCGCGCAGGCTTGCGGAGGCGACGGGGCGGTTCCGGCCAGGTCGCAGGGTGCGACGCGGTCAATCTAGGCATTTCACCCACACCGGATCGAGTAGTGAAAGCGACTGATTCCGGTCGAAATCGGACATCTCGTGGACGCGTAGGTTTACGCTCCGTACCCATGCGTGTCTCGGTGCTCATGGTGGACGGGGTCTTCGACTCCGGGCTGGCCACGGTCTGTGACGTGCTCGCCGCGGCCAATGTGTTTCGCGCCGCCGTTGCCCAACCGCCGCCCGCCTGGGACGTCACGATCGTGGGGGCCCGCCGACACCTGCACACCGCCGCCGGGCATCGCGTCACCACCTCTCCGCTCAAGACAGCGGACCCCGGGGACGTCCTGGTCGTTCCCGCACTAGGGCTGCACAGCGCCGCGGACCTGGTCGAACGCTCCGTCTCCGCGGCCTTGCGGCCGACCGTCGAGGTGATCGCTGGTGCGCACTCGGCGGGTGCCGAGGTGATCGGCGCCTGTAGCGCGACCTTGCTCATGGCGCGTTCCGGCGTGCTGGACGGTGTCCCAGCCACGACGACGTGGTGGCTGGGTCCCCTCTTCCGTGAGCACTTTCCGAAAGTTGACCTGGACGTGGGCAGGACCCTCGTGCGGGGTGACGGGGTCCGCACGGCCGGCGCCGCGTTCGCGCACATCGATCTGGCGATGTCGCTGGTGCAGCAGTGCAGTCCACTACTGGCCGAGCTTGTCGCCCGGCACCTGCTCATCGGCGACCGCGCGTCGCAGGCCGGCTTCACGATGCCCTCGGTGATCGCCAGTCACCACCCGGACCTGGCGGAGTTCGAGCGGTGGGTGCGGTCCCACCTGAACCAGCCCATTCGCATCGCCGGCGCCGCCGAGGCGATCGGAGTCTCCGAGCGGACGTTGCAGCGCATCACCGACGCCAGTCTGGGGATGTCGCCGCTGGAGTTCGTCAACGATGTGCGCCTGGACGAGGCCGTGTTCCTGTTGCGGACCAGCACTCTGAGCATGGAGGCGGTGGCAGCCCGCGTGGGATTCGGCAATGCCGCGGCGCTGCGCCGGCTGGTGCAACGTCGCCTCGGCAAGTCCCCACGTGACGTGCGCCGCAGTGCGCTGGACACCTAGACTAGACACACTGTCCACCCTCCGGTAGAACGAAGCCATGACCTCTGCCAATGTCGGCGCGCCCGCACCCCGCTGCGTCGATGTCCTCGTCGTCGGATCCGGGCACAACGGCCTGATCTCGGCGGCCTATCTCGCAAAGGCCGGGCTCAAGGTGCAGGTGCTGGAGGCTCACCAGTCGCCGGGCGGCATGACGTCCACGACCGAGGTCGAGGAGTGCCCCGGATACAAGGTCAACGACGCCTCGATCCAGCCGTCGTTGTTCCGCACGACGACGATCATGAAGGACCTCGCGCTTGAGGAGAAATACGGCCTCAAGATGCGGGTGATCGACCCCGTGCACCTGCAGCTTAACTACGACCACACCTCGCTCGGGCTGTGGCGCGATGCCCAGAAGACCGCCGACGAGCTGGCGTACTTCTCGAGGAAAGACGCGGCTGCGCTCAAGGACCTCTACTCGGTGATCCATGCGGCTGTCGACATCGGAATTCCGATGATGCAGACCTCACCGGTGCGCCCAGACCCCAAAGCCCTGCTGGAGACGGCCAGAGCTTCGCTCAAGCACCGCTCGGAACTGCTCGCGGTTGGGCGCTGGATGCGAGCCACCGAGATCGAGGTGCTCGATGAGAACTTCGAGTCCGACCCGATCAAGGCCTGTGTGCTGATCGGCCTGCCGTTCATGGCGTATGACTCGGACTTCTCGGGTTGGTCGCTGATCTACCTCGGCATCATCACCAAGTACGGGGTCGCGATGTTCGAGGGGGGCACGGGAGAGCTCCCGCGGGCGCTGATCGATCTGCTCACCGAGCACGGCGGCAGCGTGCGCTGCAACGCCGAGGTCGAGCAGATGGTGATGCGGGGCGGGCGCTGCGTCGGGGTGCGGTTGACGAACGGCGAGGAGATCTACGCTCGCCGCGGAGTGCTGACTGCCTTCAGCCCGAAGCGGGTGCTGCGCGACATGTTGCCCCCGGGCACCTTGCCGCCGCACTTGGCGAATCGGGTCGCGAACATCCCGACCCGTTCACGTGGCTTCGCCGACATGAAGCTGGATGTTCTGACTAAAGGTCAGATTCGGATGGACAAGGTCAAGGCCAAACGCAAAGACGACCTGGACCCGCGCCTTCCCGCGAACGGGTACCACAACTACGAGCAGGTCAAGGCTGCGCAGATTGCGTGCAAGCGCGGCGAGATGCCGGCGCACATCCCGGGCCTTGCCCAGATCTCGACCGCGCTGGCGTCGAACGCGCACTTCGCCCCACCCGGCAGCGATGTCTTCTGGTTCTGGTCCGGACTCACTCCCAATGACCCGCACATGGGCTGGGAAGCCGCAAAAAAGCAGGCGGCCGAGACGATCATCAGCCAGAGTGATCATTACTACGAGGGCCTCGATGAGCTTCAGGTGTTCAGCCGGGTACGGATGCTCCCGGACATCGAGGAGCGGTTCTTCGCGATGGACGGGTCGGTCTACCACACCGATCCGCTGATCACCCGGTTCGGCCCGAACAAGCCGGCTGTTGGCTTCGCCGGGTATTCCACTCCGATCCCCGGCCTGTTTCTCACCGGGTCCGGCACGCACCCAGTCGCCGGGATCAGCGGGATGCCCGGGCAGAACGCGGCCCGCACGATGTTGAAGCTCTTCCGGCGTGAGGACCGCAAGGCAAAGGGTGTTGCAGCGGTGCAGGAGGCGCGCTTCTGGGAGAGTGTCGAGGCTGGGGACCAGTACTCGCCCTGACCGATCCGGTTGCCTCCGGCTCGCACGGCGTAAAAACGCGCTGGGAGCCGGACCCTACGGGGTGCGCTCGGCTCGCAGCTCGCGTTTGAGCACCTTGCCGGCGGCGCTGACCGGCAGGACGTCGACGAACTCAAGGCTGCGCGGGATCTTGTAGCCGGCGATCGAGGCCCGCGCGTGCGCTTGCAACTCCTCGGCGCTGACCTCGGCGCCCGGCTTGCGGACGACGCAGGCATGCACCCGCTCGCCCCACTGCTCGTCCGGCAGGCCGATCACCGCGCAGGCGGCGACGGCTTGGTGGGAGGCGAGGGCGTTCTCCACCTCGGCGCTGTACACGTTCTCCCCGCCGGTGATGATCATGTCCTTGATGCGGTCGAGCACGTACACGTAGCCCGCGTCGTCCATCCGGCCCGCGTCGCCGGTGTGCAGCCACCCGTCGCGCAGCGCCGCGGCGGTCTCCTCGGGACGGTTCCAGTAGCCCAGCATGACGTTCGCGCCGCGACCGACGATCTCGCCCTGGGTCTCGCGGGGCACCTCGTTGCCGTCCGGGTCCACGATCCGCACCTCGGTGTACGCGACGGCGCGCCCGGCGCTACGTAACCGCTCCGGGTGCTCGCCGTCCTCGTGGTCGGCGCCGGACAGCATGGTCAGGACCGGCGAGGCCTCGGTCTGCCCGAACAGCTGCGCGAAGGTCGCGGTCGGCAGGGCCTTACGGGCCCGCTGCAGCAGTGCGCCGGTAATGGAGGAACCGCCGTAGGCGATGTTGCGCAGGCTGGTCAGGTCGTAGTCGGTGATCGCAGGGTGATCGACGATCATGCCCAGGATCACCGGGATCAGCCCGAGGTCGGTGATCGCGTGCTCGGCGATCGCGCTCATCACCGCGACCGGGTCGACGCCCGGGACGACCACATGCGTGCCGCCGCCCGCACTCACCGCCACGTTGCAGGAGTAGTCGGCGATGTGGAACATCGGCGCGATGTGCAGGAATCGGGCGCCATGGCTGATCGAGCCGGACGCCAGCGCACCGATTCCGTTGGCCAGCAGGTTGGAGTGGGAGAGCATCACTCCCTTGGGAAAGCCCGTCGTCCCGCCGGTGTAGAAGATCCCCGCGAGTGCGTCGCCACCGCGTCGGGCGTCGGGGCGCGCCTCGCCGTGTGCGGCCAAGACCTCAAAGCTCAGCATTCCCTCCGGGGTGAGCTCGTCACCGGCGTGGATCACGGTGCGCAGCCCGGGGACGAGGTCGCGAAGCTCGGGGACCGCGCGCAGGAATGCGTCGTCCACGATCAAGGTCTCGGTGCCGGAGTCAGTGAGGGAGAACGCGATTTCCGTTGGCGCCCAGCGGCTGTTCACCGGCACCACGACCGCATCCGCCCAGGGCACCGCCAGGTAGTACTCGCAGTACCTGTCGGAGTTCAGGCCGAGATAGGCGACGCGGTCTGCGGGGTGAACGCCCGCCTCAAGCAGCCCGCCCGCCAGCCGGGCGACCCGCTGGGCCTGCTCGGCGTGGGTGCGACGCCGACCTGCGCAGATTGTCGCGGTGCCGTGCGGGTTCTGCTGGAGGGAGCGGTGCAGCGATTGCGTCAGATACATCGCGCGAATCTAGCCGCGGGCTGTTGTTGCCGCCAGGGCTCCCTCAGCGGGGCAGGCGGGCGAGTTGGCGGGCCCGGGCCACCAAGCGGCCTGCGGTGTCCGCCACCGTCATTTCCTCATCCCACCAGCCATCACGGATCTCCCCGAGGCGGCACTCGACAGCGAGCGGGCCCGGTGCCGGGATCGCGTGCAGCACCGCGGTGAGCTGCACCGTGGGGGCCCACCCAGGGTGACCGATCCGGTGCACGCTCGGCACGAGCGCGTCAGCGGCGAGCAGAGCCACCAGCGGATCGGGGTCCTCCGGCTCGCGCAGCCCGACCCAGGCCCGGACCACGGGATCGCCCGGCTCGAGCGGGTTGGTGCCCGGGTCGTGGTCGACGGTCATCCGCTCGAGCAACGTCACGATCGCCGACTCCGCCCGAAGGCAGTGCTCCAGCGGTGGTAGCGCGGCGGGCCGCATCGCAACCTCGGGCTCACCGGTCGGGACGGGGCCGGTGACCAGCGAGGCATCGATGAGCACCTGGTCGTGCTGGAGCAGGGTCGCGCGCACGTAGGTGGCGGTGCGTCCGCTGCGCAGCACCTCGGTGCGGACCTGGGCGGGTCCGCGGCGACCGGGGCTCAGAAACGAGGCGGCGATGCTGTGGGTGAATGCCGTGCCGGACGCGCACATCGCGGCCCGGGCGAGCACCGCCAGCAGATATCCGCCGTTGGCGTTGCCCGCGACGCCCCATACGGCGTCGATGTCGACCTCGAAGATCCCTGCAGAAGCGCTCGCCCGGATGGCGGTGGCCTCGGAGAATCTCATCCGCCCGGTCGGCGACGGCGGAGACGCCGGTCTGCTGTGCTGCATCGCTGCCCCCGTGATGAGACGCCTGACGTTGACCGTCTGTTGTCTCGATACTAGGTTCGCGCCTCATGACGGTCAGCGCGGCGCGAACCGGGGACGTCGTGACGCTCACCCTGGACAACCCGGCAGCCCGCAACGCGATCTCGGCGCAGTGCCTGCTTGAGCTGATCGC
Organism: Sporichthyaceae bacterium; assembly: GCA_052388275.1. Lineage (GTDB taxonomy): Bacteria > Actinomycetota > Actinomycetes > Sporichthyales > Sporichthyaceae > JBQTII01. The sequence continues at coordinate 24,499 of JBQTII010000038.1, forward strand.
CGCGTTCGAGACCGTCGACGCCGACCACTCGGTGCGTGCGCTCGTGCTCACCGGAGCCGGCGAGCACTTCTGCGGTGGCGCGGACCTGGCGACGATCCCGGATATCCACCCGCTGCTGATGATGGACCGCGGGCAACCGGTCGCGCTCGCGTTGCATCGCCTGCGGGTGCCGACAATCGCCCGGGTCGACGGGGTCGCGATCGGGATGGGAATGAGTCTGGTGATCGCATGCGACCTGATCGTGGCCTCGGACCGGGCTAGGTTTTCCACGATGTTCACCCGGCGCGGGCTCTCCCCGGACTGCGGAATGAGCTGGCTCTTGCCGCGGCTGGTCGGGATGCACCGCGCAAAGGAACTGGCGCTGCTCGCGGAGATGATCCCGGCCGCTGACGCTGCGGCGATGGGCCTGGTGAACCGCGTCGTCCCGGCCGCGGAGCTCGACGCTGTGGTCGACGCCTGGACCGAGCGTCTACTCGGGGCTCCGGCGATCGCGCTCGCGCAGACCAAGCGGCTGCTCGATGCCTCGACTGCCATGACCTTGGCACAAGCCCTGGATGCCGAGTCCGCCGCGCAGGCGATTAACCTCATGGGGTTAGCCCCCGACCAGCTGCGCTCCTCGGCGCGGAACGGATCCTGAGATGGCATTGCGTACCCGCTTCACCGAGACCTTCGGCGTCGATCATCCGATCGTCTGCGGTGGCATGACCAGGGTGGGAACAGCGGAACTGACCGCGGCCGTCGCGGAAACGGGCGCCCTGGCCTTCATGCCGGCTCACAACTCCGCCACACCAGAGGACCTGGTCAAGGACATCGCGCGGATCCGCGACCTGACCGACAAACCCTTCGGGGTCAACTTCACGATCCTGCCCTCGCGCAAGCCGCCGCCGTGGGAGGAGTACATGCGGGCGACGGTCGAGAGCGGGGTCACCGCGGTCGAGACCGCCGGGGCGAACCCCGAGCCGTTCCTCGCCCTGTTCCAGGGCGGCGGCGTCAAGGTCCTGCACAAGTGCACCAGCGTGCGCCACGCGCTCAAGGCCGAGCGGATCGGTGTCGACGCGGTGAGCATCGACGGCTTCGAGGCCGCCGGTCACCCGGGGGAGGACGACACCCCTGGGCTGGTCGTGATCCCAGCCCTGGCGGACAAGATCACGATCCCGTTCATTGCCTCCGGTGGTTTCGCCGACGGCCGCGGGCTGGCCGCGGCACTCGCGCTCGGCGCGGCCGGGATCAGCATGGGCACCCGGTTCATGTGCACTGTCGAGGCCCCGATCCATCAGAACGTCAAGGACGCGATCGTCGCCAATGACGAACGATCAACGAACCTGATCTTCCGTCAGCTGCGCAACACCGGGCGGTACGCCAAGAACGGCGTCACCGACGAGATCGTGCGCATCCTGGCCGACGGCGGAACGTTCGAGGACGTGGCACACCTGGCTTCGGGGGAGCGGGGAGCGTTGGTGCTGAGCACCGGCGACCTGGAGGCCGGGGTGTGGTGCGCAGGTCAGACTCAGGGACTGATCTGGGACATCCCGACGGTGGCCGAGGTCGTCGAGCGAATCGTTTCCGACGCTCAAGCGGCGATCGCCCGGATGAGCGCGCTGACGGCGTAGCAGCGACGGATGCCTCGTGGTCGCGGAGCCTTTGCCGGTAGCGCTGCCGAGGCCGAGCGGGCGCTGCTTCGCGCCGCGGAGGCGTGCTTCGCCGAGTGGGGCGTGCGGCGCACCACGATGGAGGACGTCGCCTGCACGGCTGGCGTTTCGCGGGCAACCGTCTACCGGTATTTCCGGGACCGGGACGCTCTGGTCCTTGCGGTGATCGCCCGGCGCACCCGTGCGTTCAGTGGCCCGGCACGGGAGTTCCTGGCCGCTCGGGAAAGCTTCGCCGATCAGGTCGTCGACGGGGTGACGATGCTGATCGAGGCCGGCCGGGCGGACCCGATCATGCACGCGCTACTGCGGCCGGACGCGCCCGGTTCGGGCCGAGAGGTGATCACCTCCTCGCAGCTTGCCCGGGACATCGCCGCCGAGGTCTGGGCGCCGATCTTCCGCCGGGCGCAGCGCAGCGGGCAGATGCGGGCCGATCTCGACATCTCCGAGACCTGCGCGTGGATCGCCTCGGTCGAACTTCTTGTCCTCGGCTGGGAGGAGGTGTACGGGTTGCCTCCGGATGGGGTCCGCGGGCTCGTGCGCCGCTTTGTGCTGCCTGCCCTGGTCGCCCATACTTGACAACTTCGTGGATTTGTCACGTTGATGGTGTAACCGCCGACGTATCAAGATCGAGGAGGGATCGTGCGCGAGGTTTATATCGTGGGTTCGCACTCCACGAGCTTCGGCAAGAAACCCGAGACCTCGTTCAAGGACCTCACCCGCGAGACCTACACCGGGGTGCTTGCCGATATCGGGCTCGAACGCGGCGACGATCTGGACTTCATCTACTTCGGCAATTGCGCCATGCACGGGGTCAAGCAGGGCACGATCCGTGGCCAGGCCTGCACTATCGAGCTCGTCGACGACGGCCTGATCCCGCGCCGTACCCCGCTGATCAACGTCGAGGGTGGCTGCGCCACCGGGTCGATGGCGATTCACAGCGCGTTCAAGGACATTCGCTCCGGGGCCAGCGATCTCGTCCTCGCCATCGGAGTCGAGAAGCTCTTCATCCCCAAGGCCGCTACCGACCCGGCCTACAAAAAGAAGATGATGAAGGGCTTCCTGAACGGCGTCGACAACTTCGATCTGCCGCGGTTGTTCGCCGAGTACGAAGCAGCCGCCAAGCACGCCGGGATCAACTTCGGAACCGGTGAGGACCGCAGCTTCTTCATGGACACCTACGCAGTGCAGGCCGCTCTGCACATGCGCGAGTACGGCACGACGCAGCGTCAGATCGGCGCCGCCGCAGCGCAGTCGCACAATTACGGCGCCCTGAACCCGCTCGCTCAGTACCGGTTCCCGATGACGACCGAGGCGGTGCTCGCTGACCGCGAGATCTCCTACCCGTTCACTCGGGCGATGTGCGCGCCGATCGGTGACGGGGCGGCCGCGGCGCTGCTGTGCTCCGAGGACACGCTCGCGGCAATGCCGACCGCGGTCCAGGTCCGTGCGGTGCGCCTCGCGGCCAGCGTGCTGACTGGCGGGTACTACCGTGCGATCGACGAGCCGTCACTGTCGCGGGTGGCCGCCGACCGCGCCTACGCCGCCGCCGGGCTTGGCCCGGGCGATGTCGACGTGCTGGAGGTTCACGACGCGAGTTCGTTCTCGGTGCTCTACCAGCTGGAGATGCTGCGCTTCGCCGAGCCCGGCGGGGGCGGGCCGCTGGTCGAATCCGGCGCGACCGGGCCCGGTGGGTCGATCCCTACCAACACCAGTGGCGGCCTGGTCTCCAAGGGTCATCCCGTCGGCGCGACCGGCATCTCCATGGTTCACGAGCTCGTCGTGCAGTTGCGCGGCGAGGCGGGCGAGCGTCAGGTTCCCGGGGCCCGTGTCGCTATGCAGGAGAACGGCGGCGGCGTCATCGGGCTTGAGGAGGCCGCCTGCTCGGTGATGCTGCTCGAGAAGGCATGACGCGCGCCGCGGTGCCGCGCTCCGCCGTCGACCTGGTCTCACCCGAGGCCATCGCGGATCCGCATGCGGTGTTCGCGGACCTGCGTGCGACCTCGGATGTGTGGTGGCTGGCGCGGCACCGCGCGTGGCTACTGCTCTCCTACGACCTGGTCAAGGCCGGGATCGACGACGAAGCACTGTCCACCGACACCATCACCCCGCTACAACGGCACCTCTCCGCCGAGGACCGCGCGAAATTCCAGCCGGCCGCGGAACTACTGGCCGGCTGGATGATCTTCACCGACCCTCCCGTGCACACCGCACTGCGCGCGCCGGTTCGCGCCGCCTTCACCCCGCGCTCGGTGTCCCGTTTGGAAGACGAGGTCGTCGCGATCACTGACGCCTTGATCGGCGCACTTGATCCCGCCGGCTTCGACCTCGTCGCCGACCTCGCCTACCCGCTGCCGGCCCTGGTGATCGCGGAACTGCTTGGGGTTCCCGCTGACCGGCATGCCGAGTTCGCGACCTGGTCCAGGCAACTCGGAGCGTTGGTGATGGGCAAGGTGTCGCGGGCCGACGCCTGGGACCGAGCTCTGGCTGCAACCGCGTCCTTCGCCGAGCTCTTCGGTGAGCTGATCGCCCGGGCCCGCCGGGAACCGGGGGAGGACCTGGTCAGTCACCTCGTCGCAACCGCCGACGCGAGCAATTCCCTGACGGATGCTCAGTTGATCGGCGCGTGCAGCCTGCTGCTGTTCGGTGGTCACGAGACGACCACCAGCCTGCTCAGCAGTGGGGTGCTGCATCTGCTGGATCATCCGGGCCAACGCAGCACCCTGGGCGCCGACCCGGCCACGGCGGTCGAGGAGCTGTTGCGCTTCGACGGCCCGTCCAAGATTTCGGTGCGCCGCGTTCGTGCCGATGGCACCTGGCGCGGCATCGAGGTGCGCGCGGGTCAGCCGGTGTTCTGTGCGGCCGCCGCCGCCAACCGCGATCCCGCAGTCTTCAGCGCACCCGACGAGCTGCACCTCGATCGCGACCCCAATCGCCACCTCGGCTTCGGCTGGGGCATGCATTTTTGCCTCGGCTCGCAACTGGCCCGCTTGGAGGCCAGGATCGTGCTGCCGCGGCTGCTCGAACGCTTCCCGCGGCTGCGCCTGGCCTGCGCGCGCGAAGATCTGCGATACCAACCCACGGTGGTCGGGCGCACGCTGCGCGCGCTGCCGTTACGCGCCGACTGAGGAGACATCGTGCTGGACGTCGTCATCGTCGGGGCCGGTCGATCGGCCGTCGGCAAGAAGAATGGCTCGCTGGCCCACGTGCACCCGGCGGACGTCCTCGGCCCCGTCCAGGTGGCGGTGCTCGCCCGGGCCGGGGTGGATCCGCGCGAGGTCGGGCAGGTGATCGGTGGCTGTATCAACAAGGTCGGCGCCCAGGCGATGAGCATCATCCGCACCGCCTGGCTCTCGCACGGCGGCCCGCCCGAGGTCGCCGCAACCACGGTCGACTCCCAGTGCGGGTCCTCCCAGCAGGCCCTCGCACTCGGGGTCGGACTGATCGCCTCCGGCGCCGAGGACGTGGTGCTGGCCTGCGGGGTGGAGAACATGTCCCGGATCCCGATCGGCGCCGATGCGATCGCGGGTACCAAGGCCGGATACGGCAAGCCGCTTTCGCGCTCCTACTTCGCGCACTACGAGTTCGCGTCCCAGTTCGAGGGAGCGGAGCGGATCGCGACCAAGTACGGGATCACCCGCGCGGACACCGACACCTTCGGGCTGGCCTCTCAGCAGCGCGCCGCCAGGGCGATCGCCGAAGGCCGCTTCGAGTCCCAGATCATCCCGCTGAGGGTCGATGCGTTCGACGAGTTCGGCGAGCGCACAGGGGACGAGCTCGACGTTGCCCGCGACGAGATTCCCCGCGAGTCCTCCCTGGCGGCTCTGGCTGCGCTGCGCCCCGTCGCCCGAGACGACGGCATTCACACCGCCGGGACCTCGTCCCAGATCGCCGACGGCGCCGCCGCGGTCCTGCTGATGTCCGCGCAGCGCGCGGACCAACTCGGGCTTCGACCCCTCGCGCGCGTCGCCCAGACGACCCTCGTCGGTTGCGACCCGGTACTGATGCTGGAGGGCCCGATCCCTGCGACAGCGCGCCTGCTCGCCCGCGAAGGGATTGGCATCGATGACGTCGACGTATTCGAGATCAACGAGGCCTTCGCCTCGATCGTGCTCGCCTGGGCCAAGGCCACCGGAGCCGACCCGGCGCGCACCAACCCCAACGGAGGCGCGATCGCGCTGGGCTACCCCCTGGGGGCGACCGGCGCGATCCTGGTGACCAAGGCCATGCACGAGTTGGCGCGGGCCGGCGGCCGGTACGCGCTGATCAGCATGTGCTGCGGCGGGGGGATCGGGACGGGAACGCTCATTGAGCGACTGTGAAACTGTGTTACTGTGTTGCACATGCCGAACATCACGCTGACTGTTCCCGCCGAGGTCTTGACGAAGGCCAAAGTTCGCGCCGCAATGAGTGGAACGTCTGTGAGCGGCCTAGTGCGAGATTTTCTGGTCTCCCTCGAGAATTCCGCAGACTACGACCGGCTCAAGCAGCTAGAAGTAGACGCCCGCGCACGGATTGCAGAATCTCGTCGACCGTTCAGCGCCGCTGACCGGCTCAGTCGTGATGAGCTCTACGACCGTGCAGCACGTCGCCGAGAGGCCGACAATGAACGCCTGCAGGGACTCTGATGCGCTTCCTGGACACCAACGTCATCCTGTACTCGGTTTCAGAGGTCCCGGACGAGTCCACGAAGCGTGGAGTGGCGGAACGGATCCTTGACGACTCGGATCTCTGCTTGTCCACCCAGGTCTTGGCGGAGTTCTATACCCAGGCCACTCGCGCCACCGCGAAGCATCCCTTGTTTCACCACGATGCTGCTGACGTAGCGGAGGGGTTGACCCGCTATCCCATCCAGCCGGTGACGATCTCAGTCTTCCTGGCTGCGCTTGCCCTGCGTGTTCGATTCGGCATCTCCTACTGGGACGCCGCGATCATCGAGGCCGCGCGCGCCATCGGCGCAGACACGGTACTCACCGAGGACTTGCAGGACGGCCAGGATTTCGACGGTGTTCGGGTGGTCAACCCGTTCCGCTGAGGCAACGTCAGATTGTCCGTGCGGGATAGTCGGCAGGGTCGGCGGTGCGGGTGCGCGCCCAGTAGTCCAGCACCGTGCCGGGCCAGTTCTGGCTGCTGCGTCCGGACGCGGAGCGGTACCAGGAGTTCACGTCGGAGGTAGCCCATACCCGGGTGGCGCTGAGCTCGTCGACCTCGGCGACGAAGCGGTCGTGGGCCTCGGCGCTGACCTCGATCGGCTCGCCGTCGCGCTCGACGAGCAGGCGCAGGCAAGCCAGCAGGTGGCGGACCTCGCACTCGGAGAAGAAGATCGCGCTGCCGTTGACCACGATGTTGGTGTTGGGCCCATAGAGCAGGAAGAAGTTCGGGAACGCAGGAACCGTCATGCCGAGGTAGGCGCTAGGTGCACCGCACCACTGCTCGTGCAGGTCCGCGCCGTCGCGGCCGGTAACGCGCATAGGTAGCAGGAAGTCCGCGGCGTGGAACCCGGTGCTCCAGATCAAGACGTCTGCCTCGTGGAGTGTGTCGTCGCCGGTGCGGATGCCGTTCGACTCGATACCGGCGATCGGCGTGGTGACCAGGGCGACGTCATCGCGTGTGAGCGTCGCAGCCCAGGTGCCGTCGTCGCGGACCCCTCGTTTGGCGAACGGGGGGTGATCGGGCTGGACCTTGGCGAGCAGGTCCGGGTGGTCCGCGAACTGTGCCTCGAGGTAATCGGTGAGCCGGATCCGGACCCGGTCGTTAAGGAAGCTGCCCGAGGCACCCGTTCCGTCCCACCCTGGATCGCTGGTGGCGTAGGGGAGCAAGGCGTCCGAGACCCCGCGCAGCAGCCAGTACCGATACCAGCGCTGGTAGCCGGGAACGACGCGAAACAGCCACCGCAGCCGCGGATCCACCTCATCGCGAAAGCCCGGCGTCGGGATCATCCAGCACGGGGTGCGCGCGAAGATCGAGGTGTGTGCGGCGCGCTGCGCGACCGGCGGGATCACCTGCATGCCGCTGGCGCCGTTACCGACCACCGCGACCCGTGCCCCGTCGATGAGCGCGCCGTGGTCCCAGGCCGCGGAGTGGAAGGCCGGTCCGGCGAAGGTGTCGCGGCCCGCGATGTCCGGGATGGCAGGTCGGTTGAGCTGGCCCACCGCGCTGACCACCACGTCCGCGTGCAAGGTTCCGGCGCTGGTCTGTACCCGCCAACTCCCCTGCCACTCCAGCGAGGCGACCGCGACGCCGAAGCGGATGCACTCGCGCACCCCGGTTTCGGCGGCGAAACGCTCGAAGCCCGCGAGGATCTCGGGCTGGGTCGCAAAGTGCGCGCTCCAGTCGGTGTCGCTGCCGCACGAGTAGGTGTAGAGGTGGCTGGGAACATCGACCCGGCACCCGGGGTAGGTGTTCTCGAACCAGGTGCCGCCCAGCCCCGGATTCTTCTCCAGCACGGTGACCTCGAGCCCGGCCTGACGCATCCGGTGCGCGGCCAGCAGCCCGGACATCCCGGCGCCGATCACGATCACCGAGCAGGCCGTCCCGGGAGCGATGTCGGTCTGGGTCCACCCCGGCGCCCGCGGATCTTCCTGACGCAAGCTCAGTTCTTCGCCCGCCAGCTCGGCGTAGGCGTCCAGGTCGGCGCCGAGCATCGGCGCGAGCAGCTCCCGGGCGAGCGCCTCATCGACCACCGGCGGGCGCAGGTCGCCGCCGAGCAACGCCCGCAGCACCGGCAGCGCGTACGCGCGGGCCGCGCGTTGCTGGTCCGCGCTCATCCCGCCCTGCCGATCCAGCACGTCGAGCTTGGCCGGCAGCAAGGCGAGGATCGCGCCCGGATCGCCGGTGAGGCGGGCCAAGGCGCAGAGCAAGGACGGCCAGTGCGCGGCCGCCAGCGCCTCGCCCGGGTCGAACCCGCCGCTGCGAGTCACCAGCTCCCGCGCCCTCTCGTTGCGTCCACGCCCGTGCTCGGGCAACTCATCGGGGCGCCAGGCGGGCGCCACCATCGAGGCGGATCGTCTCGCCGTTGATGTAGGGGTTGACCAGCAGGTGCTCCACGAGCGCGGCGAACTCCGCCGGCTTGCCGAAGCGCTTGGGGAACACCAGGTTCGGGGCGAGGTCCGCACCGAATTTCGCGGCCTGCTCGGAGGTACCGAAGATGGGCGTGTCGATCATGCCGGGCGCGATCGTGTTGACCCGCACCCCGCGGCTCGCGAGCTCGCGTGCGATCGGCAAGGTCATGCCGACCACGCCGGCCTTTGGCGCGGCGTAGGCGACCTGGCCGATCTGACCCTCGAATGCCGCGACCGAGGCGGTGTTGACGATGGCACCTCGTTCGCCGCTGTCCTGCTCGCTCAGTTGGGTCATCACCGATGCGGCCAAGCGGATGCAGTTGAACGTGCCGGTCAGGTTCACCCGCAGCACGAACTCCCACCGCGCGAGGTCCAGCGGCTCGCCGCCGCGGTTGACGACCCGGCCGTGCCGCGCGACGCCCGCGCAGTTCACCAGCGTCCGCAACTCGCCCAGCGACGCGGCCAGGTCCACCGCGGTACTCACGTCGGCGCCCTGCGCGACGTCTCCGGCGCAGGCGAGCCCGTCGATCCCGCCGGCCACGCGCTGCGCGTTGGCCGCGTCGCGGTCGAACACCACGACGCGGACCCCGGCAGCCGCCAGGCGGCGGGCCGTGGCCTCGCCGAGCCCGGATCCGCCGCCGGTGACGATCGCGACCGTTCCGTTCAACTCCACGCAGTCCTCCTCACGTCCCTTGCGCCCCTACTACATCCGTTGCGCCCCTACCACTTCCGTAGCGTCCGAATATGGGGTCGCGATAGCGACCCCCTATTCGGACGCGAACACTTCCACGCGGGGGTGATGC
>JBQTII010000039.1:0-12878 GCA_052388275.1 Sporichthyaceae bacterium
CGCGCTGAACCTGCAGCGCTGGATCAGCCCCCGCTCGATCAAGGAGACCTTCGTCCCGCCGACCGACTGGCGCTACCCGCACATGGGCTGACGTCCTTCGCTGTACAGGAATGTACAGCGCTGTACAGTTAGTTCATGACCGAACTGAGCATCACCGAGGCCCGGGCGAATTTGCCGTCCGTTGTGGACCGGGTCATCGCAGGGGAGGACATCACGCTGACTCGGCACGGGAAACCCGTGGTCGTGTTGCTGCGACCGGACGCGGTGCGCGCGCGGCGGGCCGCGGCGCAGCGGGCGATCGAGAACTCGCGGTGGGTGCGGGACACGCTCGCCGAAGCTAAGGGAAAGCCGTTTTTGGCGCCGGTCATGTCAGCCGAGCGGGCCGAACAACTTGTGGCGGAGATCCGTGCCGATCGCGATCGCGGCCGATGACAGACGCCTTCGACGCCGACGTACTGGTCTACGCCGCCGGCGAGTTTCCTCTGGGTGGCGTCATCCGAGGGCTGCTGAACCACATCGAGCCGAAGGCAGGCGTCGGCTCGGTGCTCCTGCTGCCGGAAGTGCTCTCGAAGCCGCGTCGCGATGGCCGCGCGGACGAAGTGGCAGCGTTGATCGACATCCTGGAACACCTGCATTTATGGCCGGTCGACAACGATATCGCTGAGTTAGCCGTCGACCTCGGAGCCACCTACCGCCAGCGGGCACCGGATGCCGTGCATCTGGCGACGGCGGTACTGGCCGGCGCCGAGCGATTCATCACCATCAACCGCCGCGACTTCGGGCCTGATATCAACGAGATCGATGTGGTGTACCCCGACCAACTCTGATCCGGGCCCGGTCGGCGTCGAGCGCCGGTGAGCGGGGGGGTCAGGACCCGGGCTCGGCGGCCTGCTTCAGGTTGGCCAGGGTGACCTCGATCGAGGTCTGGGTGAAAGCGGCGCGATCGGGCACGCCGGTCAGGACCTTGCCCAGCGCCACGACGAAGCCAGGACGGGTGTCCACCCAGGTCTCGGTCACCGTGCAGCCGGTCGCGCTCGGGGTGATCTCGTAGCTCCAGTGCGCAGCCTTGATCGGGCCGGCCACGGTGGTGAAGGCGAACCGCTGCGCCGCCGTGGCCTCGGTGACCACCACGGCGGCGGACCAGGTCTTGTTCCCGTTCCTGTTCTTGCCCTTGAACCTCGCCCCGACGGTGCCGGGTTCGGCCTTGCCGGCCCATTTTCCGCCGGTTGCCTCCGGGCTCCACTCGCCCATCCGGGGCAGGTCGCTCACCATCGAATACACCTGCTCGGGACCGGCGGCGATCTCGATGGATCCGGACACGCGCTGCCTCTCGCCCATGACGGCCTCCTCGGGTGCGATCAGGAACTGGATTCGGCGGCCTTCTTGAGATTCGCCAGCGTGGCCTCGATCCCGGCCTTGGCGCTGGCGGATCGGTCGGTAACGCCGGTCAGCGCCTTGTAAACCTTCGGTGAGGCCAGGGGAGCCGGGCGCCGGTCCACCCAGGACTCACTCACCTGGCAGCCGGTCGCGGTCGGGGTGATCTCATAGCTCCAGTCGGCGGCCTTGATCGGGCCGACCACCGTGGAGAAGGCGAACCGCTTTGGGGCGCTGGCCTCGGTGACCACCACGGCGGCCGACCAGGTCTTCTTCCCGTTCTTGTTCTTGCCCTTGAACTTCGCCCCGACGGTGCCGGGTTCGGCCTTGCCGATCCACTTGCCGCCGGTGTTCTCCGGGCTCCACTCACCCATCCGGGTCAGATCGCTGATCATGGCGTAGACGCTCTCGGGGCTCGCGGCGATCTCGGTGCTGGCGGCGAAACGGTCGCGCTCGGGCATGGCGGGTGGTCCTTATCTCCAGGGGACGTTCGACTGCGGTGGTCAGACTCGCGGGGTACTGAGCAGGCCGCGGAAGGCGCGCATCGCCACCGAGGCCATCGCCAGGTCCAGGGAATCGGTGGCGATGATCTCGGTGAACATAGCGCGAGCACGCTCCACCGATGGACCGGCCTCGGCTCGCCAGGCCGCGAGGTGCTCGTCCGGGCTCATGCCCGGTTGACCCGCGCTCAGTACCTCGGCGGTGAGCGAAGCATGGGCGCTGAACAGATCCTCGCGCAGCGTGGCCCGTGCCATCGCGCGCCAGCGGTCATCGCGCGGGAGGCCGTTCACGGCGGCGAGCAGGGAGCTGATGGACAACGCGTCAGCAAGGGCGTGGTAGGCCGCCCCCACCTCGGGGATTGTGCGGCCAGTGCTGCGGGCGACCTCGACGATGTCGAGAGCCGAGAACCCCACGTCCATGGCCGCCGCCTGCTGCGCCAGCTCGGCCGGGACACCCGCGCGAAGCAGGGTTTCCTGGGCGGCCCCCAGCGCCGAGGCGTCGACGCCGCGTAGCAGGCTCGGCATCACCGTCATGACCTCGGCCACCCCACCGGCGAAGAAGGCGAGTTCGGCGTCGATGTCCAGCGGGGCGCGGCGTTTGGCAAGCAGCCACCGGGTCGCGCGCTCTGCCAGGCGGCGGGCGCCGAGGCGCATCGCCGTGCTCACCGCGGCGCCGACCACGGTGTCCAGTGCCGCCACCCGCTCCCGGAAACCCTCCAGGCCATAGACGTCGCGGGCCACGAGGTAGGCCCGGACGATGTCGACCTCGCCCGCCCCGGTCTCCTCCCGGACCCGGTGGCCGAAGGTGATGCCGGCGTCGTTCACCAAGTCGTTGACCACCGCAGTGGTCAGGATCTCCCGGCGCAGTGGGTGGGCATCGATGGCGGCCCGGAAGCGTTCCTGGATCGCCGCGGGGAAGTACTCGCGTGGCACCCTGGCCAAGGCGATGGTCTCGGGCAGGTCGGTGGCCAGCAGCCGGTCGTGCAGGGTGAGCTTGGTGTAGGCGAGCAGCACGGCCAGTTCCGGGGTGGTCAGGCCGGTACCCTCCCCGGCGCGGGTCGCGATCTCGGTGTCGGTCGGCAGGTACTCGATCCCGCGATCGAGCAGGCCCGCATCCTCCAGGGCCGAGATCACCCGCGCGTGGGCGTGCAACAAGGCCGGTGCCTGCGCCGCGGCGTTTGCCAGCGCGGTGTTCTGCGCGTAGTTGTCCGCCAGCACCAGTGCGGCTACCTCGTCGGTCATCGACGCCAGAAACTCCTCACGCTCGGCGATTGCCAGCTCGCCGGCGGCGATCGCGGCGGTGAGCACGATCTTGATGTTCACCTCACGGTCGGAGGTGTCGACCCCGGCGGAGTTGTCGATGGCGTCGGTGTTGATGCGTCCACCGGCTCGGGCGTACTCGATGCGCCCGAGCTGGGTGCACCCGAGGTTGCCGCCCTCGCCCACACACTCGGCGCGCACCTCGATCCCATTGACCCGGATCGCGTCGTTGGCCTTGTCACCGACCTCGGCGTGGGTCTCGCCCTGAGCCTTGATGTAGGTGCCGATACCACCGTTCCACAGCAGATCGACCTGCGCGCACAGGATCGCGCGCAGCAGGTCCGACGGCGTCAGGGCGGTGATGTCGCTGCCGTCGGCCGCCGGCCCCAGGCCGAGCGCAGCGTGAACCTGCGCCGAGATCGGGATCGACTTGGCGGTCCGGGGGTACACACCGCCGCCGGGGGAGATCAGCGAGGTGTCGTAGTCGGCCCAGGACGAGCGCTCCAGGGCGAACATGCGCTCTCGTTCGGCGAAGGACACACCGGCATCGGGGTCCGGGTCCAGGAAGACGTGCCGGTGGTCGAAGGCCGCGATGAGCCTGATGTGACGCGAGAGAAGCATTCCGTTGCCGAACACGTCCCCGGACATGTCGCCGATCCCGACGCAGCGAAAGTCCTCGTTCTGGCAGTCGATGCCGCGCTCGCGGAAGTGGCGCTTGACCGACTCCCAGGCGCCGCGGGCGGTGATGCCCATGGCCTTGTGGTCATAGCCTGCGCTACCCCCGGAGGCGAACGCATCCCCGAGCCAGAACCCGCGCCCGACGCTGATCTCGTTGGCGATGTCGGAGAAGCGGGCGGTGCCCTTGTCCGCCGCCACCACCAGGTACGGGTCGTCGTCGTCATGGCGCACGACTGCGACCGGCGCGACGAGTGCGCCGCCGACCAGGTTGTCGGTGACGTCGAGCAGTGCCCCGATGAAGGCGCGGTAGCAGGCGACGCCCTCGGCGCCCTGGGCCTCGCGGTCGATGTCCGCATCCCCTGTCGGTGCCGGTGCCCGCTTGACGACGAAGCCACCCTTGGCTCCGACCGGCACGATCACGGCGTTCTTGACCATCTGCGCCTTGACCAGTCCGAGGATCTCCGTGCGAAAGTCTTCGCGTCGGTCCGACCAGCGCAGCCCGCCGCGCGCGACCGGACCGAAGCGCAGGTGCACTCCCTCCACGGCGGGGGAGTACACCCAGATCTCGAAGCGCGGGCGCGGCGCGGGTAGGTCCGGGATCGCCCGCGGGTCGAGTTTGAAGGCCCAGTGCAACGGCGGCGCGCCGCTCGCATCCAAAGCGAAGGCATTCGTGCGCAACGTGGCGGTGATCAGGGTCAGGTAGGCGCGCAGGATGCGGTCGGCGTCCAGGCTCGCGACATCGTCGAGTTCGGCACTCAGATCCGCGGCCAGCGCGGCACACACCGCGACCCGGTCGCTCTCGTCCGCGGCACCCAGCGCCGGATTGAAGCGGGCCTCGAACAGCCGCACCAGCATCCGCGCGATGTCGGCGTGCGAGGTGACGACGGATTCGATGTACTCGACACCGAACGTGGTTCCGGCCTGACGCAGGTACTTGGCATAGGCACGCAGCACCGCGGCCTGGGTCCAGTTCAACCCGGCGCGGGGGATAAGGCGGTTGAAGCCGTCGGACTCTGCGCGCCCGTCGCGCACGGCAAGGAAGGCGTCCTCGAACATGGTCTTGATGACGGCCGTGGGCTCCGCGCCGGGCTCGGCCCGCAGCCCGAAGTCGTAGATCCAGGTCTGAAGTTCCTCCCCGTCCCGCCCGCGCACCTCGATCGGGTACGGCTGCTCATCGGTGACCTCGACCCCGAGGTGGGTCAGGATCGGCAGCATGTCCGACAGGGAAAGAGCGCCGCCTCGGCGGTAGACGCTGAAGCGTCGCCTCCCCGGGTCCGCGTCCCGGCTCTCGTACAGGCGAACCGAGACCTGATCGGCCGCCAATGCCTCCAGTCGGGCGAGGTCGTCGACAGCTGCGCGTGCCGAGTTCGCCTCGATGTAGCCCGCCGGGAAGGCGTCGGAATAACGGTCCGTCAGTTCTTCGGCGCGGACGGGGTCATACCGTTCCTCGAGAGCTTGGGCGAGTTCCTCGCGCCAGGTCCGCGTGACGCGGATCAGGCGCTCCTCCAGCGCCGCGAGGTCGATGTGTAACGGCTCGGTCCGATTCCGGCGTGGGTCGATCCGGATGACGAAATGCAGCCGGGCCAGCACAGACTCGGTGACGCGGGAGGTGAACTCCAGGCTGACGCCGTGGCATTCGGCGAGCAGAACCTCCTGGATCTTCAGTCGGTTCTCGGTGTTGAAGCGGTCCCGCGGCAGGTACACCAGGGCCGAGGTGAACCGGCCCCACTCATCCATCCGCAGGAACAGGCGTAGTCGCTTGCGCTCCTTGAGGTGCAGGACGGCGAGCAGGATGTCGTGCAAGAGGTCGAGCGGGGTCTGGAACAGCTCGTCGCGCGGATAGGTCTCGATCGCCTCGAGCAGGTCGCGCCCGGAGTAGCTGTTGGGTGCGAAGCCGGTGCGGGCATAGAGCTCGTCGACCTTGCGGCGCAGTACCGGCACCCGGTTGACGTTCTCGGTGTAGGCGCTGCGGCTGAACAACCCGACGAAGCGGCGTTCCCCGACCAGCAGCCCGTCGGAGAACAGCTTGACGCCGAGGTAATCCAGGTACGCCGGGCGGTGCACGGTCGAGCGGTGGGTGGTCTTGGTGATGATCAGTGGCCGCTCGTCGTAGGCCTGGGCGCGCGCCTGCTCGCTGAGCGTGTCGAAGGAGGTGGAACGCAGCACGTCGGCCCGCATGATGCCCAGGCCGGTGCCGGGCACGCCCTGCAGGAACTGCTCGTCTCCCTCGATCACCAGCTGGTATTCGCGGTAACCGAGGAAGGTGAAGTGGTTGTCCGCGATCCAGCGCAACAGCTCCCAGGCCTCAACGACGTCGGGGTCGGTGTCCCGCCCGGGCATCCCGTCCTCGCCGATCAGTTCATCGGCCGCGCGCAGGGCCGCGGCCCCCATTTTCGGCCAGTCCTCGACCGCGTCGCGCACGTCGCGCAGCACCAGGCGTAGCTGGGCCTCGAGCAGGTCCCGCGCCGCCTCGTCGCCGATCCGGTCGATCTCCACGTGCATCCAGGACTCGAGGCAATGCTCCGCACAGTCGCCGGCCGGGGCCTGTTCACCGACCCCGAGCAGGCGGCCGGTGATGTCCCGCGCCACCGTGATCTGCGGGTGCACGATCAGTTCCAGATCCCGCTCGGCCTGGGTCAGCGCGGCCGTGACGGAGTCGACCAGGAACGGCATGTCGTCGGTGACGATCTCCACCACGGACCGCCCGCCCGCGGACCAGCCCGCGCCGTCGCGGGTCGGGGTGTAGACGCGCACCTTGGCGGTGCCCTGGGGTCGCATTGCGGCGAGGGAGAGGTGGGCGCCGATCGCGCCGTCGAGGTCCGCCGGCGCCCGATCGGCGAGGTCCTCGGCCGGCACGTGCCGGTAGTACACCTGAACCAGACGGGCGTAGTCGTCCTGGCCCAGGGGTGTCGGGCCGGTCATAGCTGATCTCGCAATTCCCAGAGCAGGGGGTAGTAGCGCAGCGGCAGCCGCCCGCGCAGGTACGGCCCGCCGCTGGAGCCGCCGGTTCCCGACCTGGTCCCGATCTGACGCTCCACCATGACGACGTGCCGTGAGCGCCACAGCCAGGCGTTGGCGTCGTGGGTGAGCAGGGCTTCGGCCAGCTCCCACTGGGCCCCGTAGCTCTCGCGGTCACGGGCGATGCGCAGCAGCGAACTCATCACCACCACCTGCGGTTCGAGCGGGGCGTAAGCCCGGGGTGCGCCACCGTGGAATGACGCGCGGTCCGTGGGCAGGCCGGCGTCGCGCACGACCGCGCAGAAGGCATCCCACAGGGTCGGCTCGCCGAGGCGGCGCGTCAGGCGGGTCTGTTCGCCCGGGGTCAGGGCGCTGAACTTCTGCACGAAGTCGGGGTCCTTGGCGCCGGAGAGGAACTCGATCTCGCGGAACTGCACCGACTGAAATCCGCTGGCCGGCGCGAGCCGCGCGCGGAACGCGAGGAAATCCTGGGGGGTCATCGTCTCCAGGACCTCGACCTGATCGATCAACACCCGCTCGATGGTGTGGACCCGGCCCAGCAGTTGGCGCGCCCGCAGCAGGTGACCGGCGAACATTGCCCCGCGAACCGCCTCGAGTTCGTGCAGGATCTGCTGAAACCACAACTCGTACACCTGATGAATCGAGATGAACAGCAGCTCGTCATGGGCCGGCGGCTCGGAGCGCAGGTGCTGCTGATCCAGCAGCTCGGGCAGACGCAGGTAGGAACCGTAGGTCAGCCGGGCGCCCTCTTCCCCGAACGAGCGTGCTGCGCGCGGCTGGGGAGTGGTACTGCTCACAGAGGCGACCCTAGCGGCGAGTGAGGTGAGGCGACCGCAGCCTGCGAGCACAGTTGGCCCTGGGCGCCCGCGGGCCGTGTTCGCTGGGGGGTGGGCGCCCACGCCGCGTAAGGTGCCCTCTCATGGCAGGCCCCGATCTCGCAGACGTGCTCAAGGCGCTCGATGGCACGCTGACCTCCGTCGAGCAGGTCGTCGACCTCGATGCGCTACGGCGCGAGCACGCCGATCTGGAGGCCCAGGCGGGTGCCCCCAACCTGTGGGATGACCAGGAGAAGGCGCAGAAGGTCACCAGCCGGATGTCGGCGGTGGCCGCCGAGATCTCCAAGCTCACCGCAGTGCGACGCCGGTTCGATGACCTCGGGGTGCTCTTCGAGCTCGCGGCCGAGGCCGATGACACGGAGACCCGCACCGAGGCCGAGGCCGAGTTGGCGGCCCTGACCAGAGATATCGGTGATCTTGAGGTCCGCACGCTGCTCAACGGCGAGTACGACGGCCGCGACGCGCTGGTCACGATCCGCTCAGAGGCCGGTGGGGTCGACGCCGCGGACTTCGCCGAAATGCTGCTGCGGATGTATCTGCGCTGGGCCGAGCGCCACGGGTACTCCACCGAGATCTACGACACCTCCTACGCCGAGGAGGCCGGCATCAAGTCCGCCACCTTCGTCGTGCACGCTCCGCACGCCTACGGCACGCTCTCGGTCGAGCAGGGCACGCACCGTCTGGTACGGATCTCCCCCTTTGACAATCAGGGCCGTCGCCAGACCTCCTTCGCCGCGGTCGAGGTGCTGCCGGTCACCGAGCAGACCGACCACATCGACATCCCGGACAGTGACATCCGCATTGACGTCTTCCGCTCCTCCGGCCCGGGCGGGCAGAGCGTCAACACCACCGATTCCGCGGTGCGCATCACGCACCTGCCGACGGGACTGGTGGTGTCGTGTCAGAACGAGAAATCCCAGATCCAGAACCGCGCCGCGGCGCTGCGGGTGCTGCAATCCCGGTTGCTCAAGGTCCGCAAGGAGGAGGAACAGGCCCGCATGAACGCCCTCAAGGGTGACTCCTCGGGCTCCTGGGGTAATCAGATGCGTTCCTACGTCGTGCACCCGTACCAGATGGTCAAGGACCTGCGCACCGAGCACGAGGTCGGCAACCCGGCCGCGGTGTTCAACGGGGAGATCGATGACTTCATCGAGGCAGCCATCCGGTGGCGACGCAGGAGCCACCCGGAGGATTAAGTGCACCTCCGGTGGCGACGGAGGAGCCATCCGGAGGCTGAGGTGAACTGCCCCTGGTAAACCTCGGTCCTCGCCCTCCGCGTCCGCGAGGCCTTCGCGTCCTACTATCGAGATGGCCGAGCACGCAGGACGTTGTGGCAGCCGATCCCGGCCGGGGGCAGCAGTTCAGTGATCCGATTCGAGCACGCGACCAAGGTGTACGCCAGCCAGGGCGCTCCCGCGCTGGTGGACATCTCGCTCGAGATCCTCAAGGGCGAATTCGTGTTCCTGGTGGGGTCCTCCGGCTCGGGCAAGTCCACGTTCCTGCGCCTGGTGCTCAAGGAGGAACGTCCCACCCAGGGTTCGGTGCACGTGCTGGGCAAGGACCTCGCGCGGCTGTCCAACTGGAAGGTCCCGGCCCTGCGCCGCCAAATCGGGACGGTCTTTCAGGACTTCCGGCTGCTGCCGAACAAGACCGTGCGGGAGAACGTCGCCTTCGCGCTCGAGGTCATCGGCAAGTCCCGTGGGGTGACCCGCAAGGTCGTCCCGGAGGTGCTGGAGCTGGTGGGCCTGGAGGGCAAGGAGGACCGGATGCCGGACGAGCTCTCCGGCGGTGAGCAGCAGCGGGTCGCGATCGCGCGGGCCTTCGTCAACCGGCCGCTGGTGCTGATCGCCGACGAGCCGACCGGAAATCTCGATCCGACCACCAGCGTCGGCATCATGAAATTGCTGGACCGCATCAACCGCACGGGTACGACCGTGGTGATGGCCACCCACGACCACGCGATCGTCGACCAGATGCGTAAGCGCGTCATCGAATTGGAGTCCGGGCACCTGGTGCGGGATCAGAACCGCGGCGTCTACGGGTATTCGTCATGAGAACCTCCTTCATCGCGGCCGAGGTCTCCACCGGCCTGCGGCGCAACCTGACCATGACGATCGCGGTGATCATCACCACGGCGGTGTCCCTGGCCTTGTTCGGTCTGGCGATCCTGACCGGCAAGCAGGTCGAGACGATGAAGGACTACTGGTACGACAAGGTCGAAGTCTCCATGTACCTGTGCCTGGAGGATTCCAAGAGTCCGAGCTGTCGCGGCGGTGCGGTCACCTCGGCCCAGCGAGAGGCGATCCGGGAGGACCTGGAGAAGTTGCGTCCGTTGGTGGCCGAGGTCTTCTACGAGTCCAAGGTGGAGGCGCTGGGTCGGTTTAAGGAGCTCTTCGAAGGTTCCGCGATCGCGGAGACCGCCACCGCGGACCAGCTTCCGGAGTCCTTCCGCGTCAAGCTGTCCGATCCGTCGCAGTACGACGTCATCTTCAGTGCGTTCAACGGCCGTCCTGGTGTCGAGCAGGTCCAGGACCAGCGTGAGGTGTTGGAGCCGTTCTTCCGGTTGCTGCGCGCGGTCTCGGTCGGCGCGTTGTTGCTCTCCGGCGTCATTCTGGCCGCGGCGCTGCTGCTGATCATCAACACGATCCGGCTCTCGGCGTTCAGCCGGCGCCGCGAGACCGGCATCATGCGCCTGGTCGGGGCGTCGAACTTCTCCATCCGGCTGCCGTTCATCCTCGAAGGCGCGATCTGTGGCGCGATCGGGGCGCTGCTCGCAGCGGCCATGGTCGCCGGCGCCAAGTGGGGCGGGATAGATCGCTACCTCGAGCCCAACTTCGAGTTCACCTCCTGGATCGGGTGGGGTGCCGTCGTCGGCACGATGCCGTGGCTGTTCCTGCTGGGCATCGCCGGGTCTGCCGGAGTCTCCGCCATTACCCTGCGCCGCTACCTGAAGGTCTGATTGCGCCGTTCGGCGGGCCTCGCTGCGTTCTCGTCCTCGCCCAGACAAGTGCGGTTTGCGTCTCCTCCTCGGCCTGGTGATGCATCCCGTCGCTCCGCCGCAGGTACTCGCTATCGGCGCGGCAGGTGCCCGAACGGGCCCTTGTCTGATACCCATGTGACTAACGTGGCGGTTGAGTTGGATGGGGTTGGCTGGTGTCGCGTCGACGAATGAGTGCGGTGGTGGGGCTGTCGGCTGCGTTGACGGCGCTCCTGCTCCCGGGTGCCGCGGCAGACGACGACCTCAAGGACCGCAAGCAGGCCGTTGACGCCTCGGTCGACCGCTTGGACGAGGATCTGCACGACAGCAACGCGAAGGTCAGAGCAGCCACCGGCGCCCTGGCGGCCGCAGAGGCCAGGCTCGCACCGGCCCGCGCCGCTCTGGCCAAGGCTCGCACCGACGTGGTCTTCGCGCAGGCGGCGCAGGGACAGGCCGACAAGCGACTGGCTGCGACGGTGGCCGAGGTGGAGCGGACCCGCCTGGACTACGAGGATGTCCTCGCCCAGATCGAGGTGGGGCGCGCAGAGATCGGTGCCATGGCGCGGGCCATGTACATGGGTGGCGAGATGAGCCGGCTCGCGATCGCGATGGCGGCGCAGTCCCCGGCAGAGTTCACCTCGGCGCTGGCCTACTGGCGGGCGGTGAATCGGTCCGAGGAGGCGACGCTGCGCAAGCTGGACACCCAGCAGCGCAAGCTCGCCCTGACGACGGCCCGACTGGAGGCGCTGCGGCTGCGCACGGTGGCCGAGCAGGCGGAAGCCGAGGCTGCGGTAAGGACCACGACCGCGGCACGCACCGCGGCAGTTACGGCCTCCGCCCAGGTCGAGCGCCTCGTGGCCGAGCGCGAGAACCTCCTCGACGAGGCGGAGAAGCTCAAGGCCGGCATCGAGCGGCGATTGCGCGAGCAGCAGGCGGAAGCCGATCGCCTTGCCCGGCTGATCAGGGAACGGGCCGCGGCGGCCCGCCGGGCAGCCGAACGCGCGGGACGCGCGCTCGGGGTCACCGACGGCGTGCTCAGCTACCCCGTCAACGGGCCGATCACCTCTGGCTACGGCATGCGTTTTCACCCGATCCTGCGCTACTACAAGCTGCACACCGGCGTCGACTTCGGGGTCCCGAGCGGAACGTCCGTGCGTTCGGCCATGGGCGGGACAGTGCTGGAGTCCTACTACAACGGCGCCTACGGAAACCGGGTCGTCGTCGAGCACGGCTTCGTGCGCGGGGTGTACCTGGTGACGACCTACAACCACCTCACGCGCTCCACCGTGCGTCCGGGGGAGAAGCTCGATCGCGGGGAGATCCTGGGCTACGTCGGCAGCACCGGGTACTCCACCGGTCCGCACCTGCACTTCGAGACCGTCCAGGACGGACGCTTCGTCAACCCGATGACCTGGCTCGGCTGAGGACCTCCGCTCGCTCGCAGTGCGTAGAGTTCCGGATATGACGCGGGAACGCGGGCGCAAGATGATCGCCCAGAACAAGAAGGCCCGCCACGACTACCACATCGAGGACACCTACGAGGCCGGGCTCGTGCTGACCGGTACCGAGGTGAAGTCGCTGCGGGCCGGGCGGGCCTCCTTGGTCGACGGCTTCGCGACCCTGCAGGGCGGCGAGATGTTCCTGCACGCGGTGCACATCCCGCCCTACCACCAGGGCAACTGGACCAACCACGAGCCGCGGCGGGTGCGCAAACTGCTGCTGCACCGCGCCGAGATCGCCCGCTGGACGCTCAAGACCAAGGAATCCGGACTGACGATCGTTCCGCTGGCGCTGTACTTCTGCGACGGACGAGCCAAGGTCGAGCTCGCGCTGGCCCGGGGCAAGAAGCTGCACGACAAGCGCCAGGCCCTCTCCGAGCGGCAGGCCACCCGCGAGATGGCGCGCGAACTGCACGATCGAGTGAGGCGAGCGAAGCGCGAGTAGTGAGGAACTAGCTCTCGCAGCTTCCGAGCCGATTGAGATCGTTGACGAGCGAAGCGAGGAACATCACAAGAACCGAGGCCGCTGAGGCTCAGCGTCCGGCCAGGCGCACCGCGCGCCGGCTGTCGTCGGCGACGACCCCGTCGACACCGAGTTCTGCCAACCGCCGTAGGGAGTGCGGGTGGTTCTCCACCGCGTACACCCGCTGGCCCCGCGCCCGGGCCCGGCGGATGTCGGCCGGGGTGACGGTGACGTCGTAGGCGATCAGCACGGGGTGCTCGCTCGCCCATTCGTGCTGGCCGTTGACTGCCATCGAAGTGTGCCGCGCCCCGG
>JBQTII010000040.1:0-5643 GCA_052388275.1 Sporichthyaceae bacterium
CGGCCTCGCGGGCCTCGCGCTCGGCCTGCTCCTTGGCCGCCTCGCCCAGCAGAAGCTCGGTGTACGGGTTGGGCGCGACGGTCTCGTTGGGGTCGTAGTCGATCGCCAGGTCGCCCTCGCGCTCCGCCTCGCGCTGCGCCGCCTCCGCGGCGGCCTTGTCCCGCGCGGCCTTGGCCCCCAGCACGCCCAGCATCTTGGGCACGATCTGGTCGATCGCCCAGGGCAGGCTGGTGATGCTGGAGTAGTAGAGCGCCTCGGCCACATCGGGGCCCAACTCGATGACGTTGCCCGAACGCACCACGCGCAGATTCTGGTACGAGGAGGTCTTCTTGATCTTGGCCATCGCCTCGCCGCCGTCGTGGCCGACAATCCAGACCAGCGCGTCGACCCCGTCGAGGATGCCGATCCCCCCGACGTTGATGTCCTGGTGGTAGATCTTGCGGTTGATCCCGGTGAAGCGGGTCAGGTCCTCGATGCGGTTCGGGTACTCCATGCCGATCGAGGTGAAGAAGCGGGCCATCGGCGCATACGGATTGATCACCCGCACCGACCCGTTCGGCCCGGGGGCCGCCAGCGCCACCGAGGCCCCGCGCAGGGCCGGGTTCTTGAACTGCAGGTCGGCGAACAGTTCCGAGACCGAGGCGACCGCGTCGATCGCCGCCTGGGGACGACCCACGATCTTGCCCAGGATCAGCGTCTCCTCCTGCCAGGACGAGGCGTAGTCCTTGCTGTCCGAGGACACCATCGTCACCGTCGGCGCGATCTTCGACAACGCCTGGTAATCCTCCAAGGTGACCCCGGCGAACATCGCCACGATCAGGTCCGGATTGCGGGCGGCGATGTCGTCGAAGTCGTAGGCCTGGCGCCGAGCCGGGGTGTTGGCGGCCTGGGCGAACCCATCGGGTGCGATCAACCCGTCCTCAACCTTGCTCACGCGCGAGGTGCGTTCCTCTCGGGATGCGAAGTTGATGACCTGGTAGCTACCGGCCCGCTGCGCCGGGCTCAGCCACGGAAAGGACGACCACGCATGCTGGGCGCCGAAGAAGTTGCGCACCGTGAGCGGAGTGCCCCCCAGGGCCGTCATCGTGTCCTGCTCGCGCAGCCCGAGGACGACGATCCGTTCGGGCAATCGCTCAATCCGAGTGATGCCCCAGGTGTGCTTGATCACGGTCGGGAAGACGTTGCGTTCCAGCGGCGGCACGCCCGCGGCCGCCGCAACCGGCTCGACGGTGACGGTCCCCGCGCTCGGTTGGGCACGGGGCGCCTGCGCGTCGGGGCCGCAGGCCGAGCTCGCCAGCACGGCGCCGGCCACGAGCGCCCCGAGGGCGCCGCGGCGCGCCTGGCGCCTCGCGCGAGTGAGGTGACTGACGGTCATTGCAGAGCTCCCCTTGTGCACGTACCCGTGGCGCTCCGTTGGCGACAAAGGAGCCGTTGGCAATGTCTCGGCTCCATTGTGAGCGGCGAGGGACCTTTCTGCCCGGTGATCACCCGAACGCGATCACACCGTGATGTCGGACCCTGCCCCGGTCCTGAGGTAGATGTCCGGTTCGAGGTAGATCACCCGCGCGCTGGGCTCGGCCGCCCGGATGGCCGTTTCGGCCGCGTTGATGGCGGCGGCCACGTCCGCGGCGCTCACCTCGGCGCGCACCCCGATCTTGGCCGCGACCAGCAGCTCCTCCGGACCCAGATGCAGGGTGCGCATGTGAATGATGCGCTCCACCGCGGGTTCGGCCGCCAGCGCCGCCTCGATGCGGGCGACGGCGGCATCGGAGGCACCCTCGCCGAGCAGCAGACTCTTGGTCTCCACGGCCAGGATCACCGCGATCACGATGAGCAGAACCCCAATGCTCGCCGAACCGACGCCGTCCCAGACCCCGTCATCGGTGATCAGGGTCAAGCTGACCCCGATCAGGGCGAGCACGAGGCCGACCAGAGCGCCGAGATCCTCGAGCAGGATCACGGGAAGCTCCGGCGACTTCGCGTGGCGCACGAACTGCACCCAGGACGCCTCGCCACGGACATGGTTGGACTCGATGATGGCGGTTCGGAAGGAGAAGGTCTCCATCACGATCGCCGCCACCAGCACCACGACCGGCACCCAGTGCCACTCGTCAATCGGGTGCGGATCTTGGATCTTGTGGATGCCTTCGTACAACGCGAAGCCACCGCCGACGGTGAACAACACGATCGAGACCAGGAAGGCGTAGACGTAGCGTTCACGGCCGTACCCGAACGGGTGACGCGGGGTAGCGGCTCGTTGGGCCCGCTTGCCGCCGATCAGCAGCAGGACCTGATTGCCCGCATCCGCCAACGAGTGAATCGACTCGGCGAGCATGGAAGAGGATCGGGTGAGCAGGAACGCGATGAACTTGGTGACGGCGATTCCGGTGTTGGCGGCGAGCGCGGCCAGGATCGCCTTGGTGCCGCCCGAGGTGCTCACACTGTTCTCCTGCCGCTCACTGCTCGGGGGCCGCGGGCGGACGGGTCAGGAGATGACCTTGCCCTGCACCCCCGCGGTGGTGGCACATGGGCGGGTCCCGTTCACCTCGATGCGCTCAGGCACCTTGGCGAATTGCAGGTTCTGCCGTGGAGCAGTGTAGGTCTTGCGCTTTCCCGTGGCCGTGCGCACCACCGCGCGCACGAACGTCGTGCCCGAACCCTCCTCAGGGCCGAAGGAGAGTACCCGCCGCCGCTGCGCCACGGTGAGCACCAGCCCGTTGCGCCGCACGGTTCCGTTCACCAGAGTGCCGGCGGACTTCGAGACCACGATCCGGACCGCACACGGGGCCGGCGGCGGTGGGGGCGGGGGCGGGGGTGACGTGCCCTCACCCTCCAGGAACGGGCTCTGCTCCAACGCCAGGCAACCGGGGATACCCGCGCGCAGGTAGTCGTCGTTGCCGAAGTCGAGGACGACCGGCGCGGACAGGATCGGCGCCATCAGGTCGTTCGCGCTGTCGCGCACATGCGAGCCGTCGGCGTCGGTCTTGTTCGGCGAACAACTCGGGATGAACCCCAGGTTGTGCAGCACCTCATGCAATAAGAGGAACTCGCGCAATCCGGCCGGCTGCCCCGCACCGGCGAACGGCGCGAAATCCAGACCGCAGGACTGCGAGCCGCTCATGCCGCGCAGCACGCTCAGTGCGTAGTTGCCCGGGAAGAACCCGAGTCCGCACACCGAGGGTGAAGAGCCGTCGTAGTGGATGGCGTAGATCTTGTTCGGATCCGCGAAACCTGCTGCCGCCACATCATCGGCGACCGCCCGCAGAATCCCGGAGCCGGCGGCGGCAAGGCTGGCATCACTGCGCGGCAGGCGCACGAACGAGACATCGAGCTCGCCGCCGGAGGTGTCCAAACGCAGACCCTTGCCGGTGTTGCGCTCGCGCAGCCAGGTCTGCGTCGCCGCGAGGGAATTGACGATCGAGGAGTTGGTGTCGAAGGCACGGTCGAGCCCGTCCGAGGGCACCGCGTAGATCAGGTGCAGTTGCCGGGTCCCCGGCAGGTCATCGGGACGGTCGACGGTGCTGCGGGGCAGCGCTGCGGGCCTGGTCAGCGAGGCCAGCGAGATCGCCTCGCGCGCGGATCGCGGATCAAGGTCAGGGGCCGTCGCCGGGGAGAGGGCGACCATGCCGGTCAGCGCCAGCAAGGCGACGAGCACGTACCGTCCTGAGCCTCGCGTTAGTCTGCTCACGCCAGCGCAGACTAATGCGCTGGATCTGACCACCGCTCACAATCCGCCGCGACACGCCGATGACACCACGTCAGGTCCACCGTTCGGCGGACCCGCTAACGCGCCATCCGGGACTTGAGCTCGGTGATCGGGCGGACGGGGGTGGGATCGATCCCGGTGGCGAGCGCGAGATACACACTCGCGAAGTCCCCAAGCGCGATCAGGGCTGCCAGGCGGGCCGGCGCCGGCGAGTCGGTGCCCAGCGGCGACCTCAGGATCGAGGTGGACACCCCGGCCGCCGTCGCCAGTTCGCCGGAGAGTTCGGCACGCACCCTCGATGGCCCTGCCTCGTCGCCCTCGCGTACCACGACCACGTGCAGGCGAGGATGTCCGGCGCCGGCACGGCTCCCGTACACCCCGTCCAGGGCGACGACCTGATTGTGCTGACACTCCGAGGAGGCGCCGGCCAGCGCGGGGAGGTTGGCGTTCTCCGCGAGCTGGTTGGCGAACCTCGTCGCCGCGACCCCGGCCAGCGCGGTGAAGCCCCAGACCATCGGCAGCTCACCCACCAGACGGGCTGCCAGCTCCTTGGCCGGGTTGGACGAACGCGTGACCTCGGGGGCACAGACGCGGGTGACCTCATCGAGGGCGCGGGCGATCGCGTCGAGCTGGGTGCCCGCGAACTCTCCGGCACCGAGAGCGTCGGCAATCATCAGCAGCGGGGTCGTCATGGCCCACAGGCACGCCCGCGGGGACCGTCCGGCCGGCTCGATCTCCACGAGGGGGCCATCGGCAGCCAGCACCGCCTTCGCCAGCGGAGAGCCGGGGGCGCCGACCCCGATCGTGGGCACCGCTCGCCGGGTCGCCTCCGCGACGGCGGACAGCGTCTCCGCGGTCTGGCCGGAACAGGAGACGGCCACCAGAAGATCGGCTGGGCCCACCCACGAAGGCAACCCGTACCCGCGTTGCACGATCACCGGCACGGCCGAGCTCGACGCCGTCAAAGCCGCCAGGACGTCACCGCCCGCAGCCGAACCCCCCATCCCGGCGACCACCAGCGCACGCGGAGGCGGCGAGGCGCGTAAGGACTCGACGCCGGCCCCCGCAGCCGCGCACCTTCCCTCACCCACCTGGGCACCGGCCGCGGCGACCAGTGCCAGCATCCGCTGCGGATCGCCCAGGTGTAGTGCCGCAACGTCGTCCAGGACGGCGTCAGCCGAAGTGCCCGGCACGGCTAAGCCTGCGGCCGGGGCGCACGCGCGGCGTCGATGAGCAATACCGGCACCCCGTCGCGGATGGGGTAAGCCAGTGCGCACTGCGCCGCAGTGCAGACCAATTCACCACGATTGCCGCCCGTGGCCTCGTACCGCAGCGCCGCGCGGCACCGGGGACACGCAAGCATCGCCACCAACTCAGGCTTCATGTCAGTCCTTTCCAGCGGCGGTGATCTGCGCAGGGTCCGGCTCGTCGCGGATGAAGCTGAGCACCTCGTCCCGCAACGCCGCCATTCCCTTCACCTCGCCGGCCTCGACATTGAGCCGCAGCAGCGGCTCGGTGTTCGAGGGCCGGACATTGAACCACGCATCGGCGAGGTTCACGGTCAGCCCGTCCAGCTCATCGAGCTGGGCACCTCGGCTCTGCCAATGATCGCGCAGCCGGGCCAATGTTGCCGCAGGGTCCGAGACCGTCGAGTTGAGCTCACCGGAGGTGGCGTAGGGGCTGAAATCGCCGAACAGCGCGGAGGCCGGACCGGGACGCTCCGCCAACGCCGCCAGCACATGCAGCGCCGCAAGCATTCCGGAGTCGGCGCGCCAGAAATCGCGGAAGTAGTAGTGCCCGGAGTGCTCGCCACCGAACACTGCACCCGTCTGGGCCATCACGGTTTTGATGTAGGAATGACCCACCCGAGTCCGCACCGGGTGACCGCCGAGGGCCGTGACCAGCTCCGGAAGGGCCCGGGAGGTGATCAGGTTGTG
>JBQTII010000041.1:0-16026 GCA_052388275.1 Sporichthyaceae bacterium
CGACGAACTGACGACCTGCGTAGTCTTCGCTCACAAGGGGCCTCCTCGACTGCGTGGGATGAGCACCCCCAGCATCCGCCGGAGGACTCACCAGGAGCGGAGGCCCCGCTCCTTCATCGAATCAACAGGCTCAATCGACTCGGGAGCTCGAGCAAGCTCGGCTCCGCTCGCCTCAATCGCCTGTACCGCACTTGTCTCGGCTCCGGCGACAACGCGGTCAGGCGCCCGGCCGCAATCGACTACGGACGCGTCGCTCCCACGTACGGCATTAAGGTGAGGGGCGCGATCTCCACCGTGCGGCCCGGGTTGGGGGCGTGGACCATCCGGCCGTTGCCGAGGTAAATCCCGACGTGGGTGATCGGGGAGTAGAAGTACACGAGGTCACCGGGCTCGAGAGCCTCCCGCGGCACCTTGCGACCACCGAAGTACTGCTGAGCCGAGGAGTGGGGCAGCGCGACGCCGGCCTGGCGCCAGGCCATCATCGTCAATCCGGAGCAGTCCCAGGAGTCCGGACCGGCGGCGGACCATACGTAGCGGTCGCCGATCTGGGCCAGGGCATAGTTGATGGCCTTGGCAGCCCGGGCCGAGTTCACCGCCGGCAGGTTCTTGAGCAGGGTGCGGTAGTCATCGCGCGAGGCCCGGGCCAGGCGCAGCCGGTCGGCGTCCTGGAGCCGGTCGAGCACCGCGCGCGCGGCCCGCAGATTCTTCTCGACCTCGGACTTCTCCTTGGCGAGCACCTGGCGCTGTTTCTCGACGACGGCAAGCTGCTGGGCGGCAGCGACCTGGTTGGCGCGCAGCTCCCGGCGGGCCTCGATGACCTGGCGCAGAGCCGCGGCCTCGCGGGCACCCAGGGCGTCCAGGGAGGTGGCGCGGTCCAGGAAGGCATCCGGATCGGTGGAGAACACCAGCTGCAGGGTGCGGTCCAGACCACCGCTGCGGTAGGCCTCCGCGGCGAAGGCCCCGACCTGCTTCTGCAGCACGGCGACCTCGGACTGCTGCTCGGCGGAGCGGCGCTGAGCGCGGGAGAACAGCCGCTCGGCGTCCCGCAGGGCGATCCGGGCGTCGTTATAACGCTCCGTTGCCTGCTCGGCCTTGTGGTAGATCGCCTCGACCTGACGCCGGGCGTCATCGATGTCGAGCTTGGGGGCCGCGACGGCCCCGGGCAGGCTCACCACGGCCAAAGACGCTGCCGCGCAGGCGGCCACGAGGGCGCGACGCGGACGGGACAGGCGGCTGGCGGGCACGTTTCGACCATAACGACGCACCCGCAGGGCAATCAATTCAGACCATCGCCATTTCCCCGTCGCTTGACCGGACCTTGGCCGCGCGGACGCACCGGACCCGGATTTGAGGCCCTGAGCTGCGACGATGCGTGAAGCCAGGGTAACCCAGTGCTACCGGGGCGTCCCGGGCATCGGCTGGGCCATCCGGGCGACGAACCCGGAAAAAGTCCACGATCTGGACACGACGCGCTCAGCCGGGGACCCACGCCGCGTCACGCGCTGTGGCGGTGCCCGGGCGCCGACGAGCCGCACCCGGTGGCCGCGACCAAGCGCAGCGGCGGCACCAGACCGGACTCGGCGAGCACCCCCAGCGCCGCTGCCTCGTCGGCGTCGAAGCTCGCCCGCGGCGCGCCGGGCGGGCCGAGTAGCACGCTCACCACGCAGTCATGGCAGGCCAGATCGCGCATGAGGCAGCCGTCGCAATCGATGATCATCATCGTCTCCTCGCTGAAGTGAACTCCTCGCGAGGGACGCTAGAACCCACCACCGACAACCGCGTTCCCCGCGCGCCCCGCACCGTTCTGTCGGTCCCCCCGCCTAGCGTCGAGAACGTGACGATCACCGCCTCCGAACCCCGCCCCGCGCTCGGACCGCACCGGTGGGCCGGTGCCCAGGACCCGGGGCGGTCGCTGCCGGTTCAGCGCAGCTTCGACGACCTCGGCCAGCCCCTGAGTGAGGTCACCTTCGTCGTCGTCGACCTGGAGACCACCGGCGGGTCCGGCTCGGACTCGATCACCGAGATCGGCGCGGTCAAGGTCCGCGGCGGGACCGTCCTCGGGGAGTTCAACACCCTGATCGACCCCGGGACCGCAATTCCCGCCTTCATCCAGGTGCTCACCGGCATCACCGACGCGATGGTCGCCGGCGCCCCCACGATCCAGGCGGCGCTCCCGGCGTTCCTGGAGTTCGCCGCCGGCAGTGTGCTGGTCGCGCACAACGCCGGTTTCGACGTCACCTTCCTCAAGAACGCGTGCGCGGCCACCGGGCACCCCTGGCCACCCTTCGCTGTGCTCGACACCGTGCGGATCGCCCGGGCCGCCCTCACCCGCGACGAGGCACCCAACGTCAAGCTCGGCACCCTGGCGCGCATCTTCGGCTCCCCCACCACCCCGAACCACCGCGCCCTGGCCGACGCCCGGGCCACCGTCCACGTCCTGCACGGCCTGCTCGAACGCGTCGGCAGCCTGGGCGTGGACACCCTGGAGGAGCTCGCCGCCTTCTCGACGCGGATCCGGGAGGAGCAACGGCGCAAGCGCCACCTGGCGCAGGGCCTGCCCCGCGAGCCCGGGGTCTATCTCTTCACCGGAGCCGACGGCGAGGTGCTCTACGTCGGCACGTCGGTGAATATCCACGACCGGGTGCGCAGTTACTTCACCTCCGCGGAGCTGCGCCCACGGATGGCCGAGATGGTCAAGGTGGCCCAGTGCGTGGTCCCGATCGTGTGCCCGACGAGGCTGGAGGCGGGAGTGCGCGAGTTGCGCCTGATCGCCGAGCACAAGCCTCGCTACAACCGCCGCTCCAAGTTCCCGGAGCGGGCGGTCTGGCTCAAGCTCACCCGCGAGGCGTTTCCCCGGCTCTCGATGGTGCGCCGCGTCCGCGACGACGACGCGAGTTACCTCGGCCCGTTCCCCGGGGCGCAGGCCGCCGAACTCGCGATGAGCGCGGTGCACGAGGCCTACCCGATCCGCCAATGCACGCGGGCCTTGTCGGCGCGCAGGCTCTCGCCCGCCTGCGTGCTGGCCGAGCTGGGGCGCTGCAACGCCCCGTGCTCGGGGGGTGAGTCGGCGGCGCAGTACGCGGTTCACGTCGACGCCGTGCGCGCCGCAATGGCCGCAGACCCCGGCGAATTGATCGCCCGGCTACGGGTCCGCATCGACGCCCTGGCGGCCGAGGGTCGCTACGAGCAGGCCGCCCGGCACCGCGATCGCCTGACCGCCTTCACCCGCGCCGCCGCGCGCCTGCAGCGCCTACGCGGGCTCAGCGGGTGCGCGCAGCTCGTCGCTGCCCACCCGCGTCCGGACGGGCGCTGGGAGATCGCCGTCATCCGCCACGGCGCCCTGGCGGCGAGCGCGCTCGCCGCGGACACGGCCCGGGTGCTGCCCGAGGTCGAGGCGGCCCTGGCCACCGCGGCCACGGTGGCGGCGGGGCCCGGTCCGCTGCCCGCGGCCGGGGTCGAGGAGAGCGAGCAGATCTTGCGCTGGCTGGAACAACCCGGGGTCCGGCTGATCGCCCTGGAGGGAACCTGGGCGTCTGCGGTGGGCGGGGCCGGGCGCTGGCGTGAATGGCTGGACCGCGTCGAGGCCGCCCGCGGTGCGGGCTACGCCGTCATGGAGCGCGCCGCTGGGTCATGATGGCCCGGTGGTGATCCCCATCCACGATCGCAACCCGGTGCGCCGGGTGCCGATCGTCACCTACGCGATCGTGCTGCTCAACGTCGTCGTTTACTTCTGGGGTCCCACCTGGGGAGATCACGGGCTGCCCGCGGGGGTGGATCAGGTGTGCCGCGACGACGCCTTCATCTCCCAGTACGCCGCGATCCCCGCTGAACTGACCGAGAACGCCCAGCTCGCCCCCGAGCGGGTGCAGATCGACACCGGGGAGCGGGTGGTGAACTGCCCGGCCGCCCAGTTCGACAAGAGCCCGCCGCTCTCGGCGCTGACGTCGATCTTCCTGCACGGCGGCCTGCTGCACCTGATCGGCAACATGCTGTTCCTGTGGATCTTCGGCAACAACGTCGAGGACCGGATGGGACGGCTGCGCTTCACGCTCTTCTACCTGCTCTGCGGGCTGGTGGCGACCTACGGGTTCGCCTTCACCATCCCGGATTCGCTGACCCCGCTGGTCGGCGCCTCCGGGGCCGTCGCCGGGGTGCTCGGCGCGTACCTGTGGCTCTATCCGAAGGCCCGGGTGATCGCCCTGGTGCCGTTTCTGTTCTTCATCCCGCTGCCCCTGCCCGCCTGGCTGGTGCTCGGCTCGTGGTTCGGGCTACAGGCGATCTACGCCCAGGGCGGGGGGATCGGCGCCAGCGTCGGGGACGCCGGGGTGGCCTACATCGCCCACGTCATCGGTTTCACGGTGGGTTTCGTGATCGCGATGGTGGCGTTCCATTCGCGCCCGGTCCCACCGGCAAAACCTCCCAGCCACCAACGCCGTTAGGCTCACGTTCTCAGCCGAAGGGAGCCTCCCGTGATCACCGCGATCGTGCTCATCAAGGCCGATGTCGCCCGGATCCCCGAGGTCGGGGCCGCCGTCGCGCAGCTCGAGGGGGTCAGCGAGGTCTACTCGATCACCGGCGAGCACGACCTGGTCGCGATGGTGCGGGTGCGCCGCCACGACGAACTGGCCGAGGTTATCCCGGCGGGGCTGAACAAGACTCCCGGCGTGCTCTCCACCGAGACTCACATCGCGTTTCGCACCTACTCCCGGCACGACCTCGAGGCGGCGTTCGCGATCGGGCTGGAGGACTAGGTCAAGCGGCCTTGGTCGCCGCCACCCAGCGCTCCAGCAGGTCAGCACCGGCGCCGGAGTCGATGGCCGCGGCGGCACACACCAAGCCGGCCGCGACCCGCTCGGGCAGGCCCGCGCCGGTGTCGTCGGCCACGGCGAGGGCGGCGCCCGCGTTGAGCAGCACCGCATCACGGACCGGACCGGTCTTTCCGGCGAGCAACTCCCGCACCACGGCGGCGTTGAACGCGGCGTCCCCACCGCGCAGGGCACCGGGCTCGCTGTGCGCGAGGCCGAGGGCCAGCGGCTCCAGCGTGCCTTCGACCACGGCTCCCCCGCGCACCTCCCAGTAGCTGGAGGTGGTGGTGGTGGTCAGTTCGTCCAGGCCGTCATCGCCCCGGAACACCAGCGCCGCCGTGCCCCGGGCGGCGAGGACCCCGGCCATGATCGGCGCCATCCGCCGGTCCGCGACCCCGATCGCCTGATGGCTGGGGCGTGCCGGGTTCGCCAGCGGACCCAGGAAGTTGAACGGGGTGGGGATCCCCAGCTCCCGCCGCGCGGCCGCCGCGTGGCGCAGCGCGGGATGGAACATCGGGGCGAAGGCGAAGCTCATCCCGACGTCCCGCGCCACCGCGGCGACCGCAGCCGCCGGCAGGTCCAGGACAACCCCCAGAGCCTCCAGCACATCCGCCGTCCCGCAGGAAGAGGACGCGGCCCGGTTGCCGTGCTTGACGACCCGCACACCGCAGGCGGCCGCCACGATTGCGGCCATCGTCGAGATGTTCACCGTGTGCGCCTGATCACCCCCGGTCCCCACCACATCCAGGATCGGTCCGGGGACCTGCAGCGGCGTGGCGTGGGCGAGCATCGCGCAGACCAGCCCGGAGAACTCCGCGACGGTCTCGCCCTTGGCGCGCAGGGCCACGGCGAATCCGGCCACCTGCGCCGCGGTGGCCTGCCCGGTCATGATCTGGTCCATCGCCCAGGCGGTGTCCTGCGCGTCGAGGTCCTGCCCGCGCACGAGCGGGCCGAGCACGTCCGCCCAGCGCATCATGCGGGAAGAGCCGCCAGCCTTCGGCGCATCAGGGCAGCGACCTGATCGGCGACCACGATCGGGTCCAGCGGGTGGACGGCGACGGCGTCGGCCTTCGACCAGGTGGCCAGCCAGCCGTCCGCTGCGCGGCCGATCAGCACCAGCACGGGCGGGCAGCGGAAGATCTCGTCCTTGACCTGGCGGGCGATTCCCAGGCCCCCGGCGGGCACCGCTTCGCCGTCGAGCACCGCCACATCGATGCCCCCGGCGTCCAGGGCGGCGATCACGGCCGGCTCGGTGGCGCACTCCAGAATCTGCACCTGCGGCAGTTCCGGGGCGGGCCGGCGGCCCAGGGCCATCCGGACGCCGGTGCGGACGTTCGCGTCGTCGCTGTAGA
Source organism: Sporichthyaceae bacterium (assembly GCA_052388275.1). Taxonomy (GTDB): domain Bacteria; phylum Actinomycetota; class Actinomycetes; order Sporichthyales; family Sporichthyaceae; genus JBQTII01. The sequence continues at coordinate 6,158 of JBQTII010000041.1, forward strand.
CCAGGATCGTCATGGTCGTCTCAGCCTTCACCTGCGCACTCACGGTCCGCTCCGGTCACTGGGATCTTCGCTGGAAATGTTGCTGGGCTCCCCCAGCCTCGCGCCGGGACTCCCCGATCGTAGCGAGGCCCCCCGCGCGGCCAGCGCGTCGATCCGGTCCAGGCGCCGGTCCTCCCGGCGGGCCTCGCGTTCGCTGGCCCGCACCCACTGACGGAACAGAGCGGCGAAGATCACCAGGGAGATCAGGTCCCCGCTGACCCAGAGAATCCCCCCGGCGGTGCGCTGATCCGCCAGCAGGCTCGCGCCCCAGTCCCGGTTGACTTCGAGATACCACTCGGCGGCGATCAGGGTGTTCATCGACATGATCGCCACGCCCAGGAACGCGTGGAACGGGAGCGTGAGGAAGACCGCGATCACCCGCTGCGGGTAGCCGATCCGGCGCGGCATCGGGTCGATGCCGAGCAGCGGCCAGAACCACAGGCAGCCGATCAGGACGAAGTGCAGGTGGTTGACCTCGTGCAGCCACGGGTTGCGCAGGGTGGCCTCGTAGTAGCCGCTGAAGTACAGGACGAAGGGGTTGACGATGAAGATCGCCCCGGCGAACACCGGGAAGGTGAGGACCGCCGCCACCCGGGAGTGGATCACGCTAAGCAACCGGGCCCGCGGCGCCCCCGGCAGCGTCCGCAGGGCGAGGGTGATCGGGGCCCCCAACGCCAGCAGGATCGGCACCAGCATCGACAGCGTCATGTGCTGGAGCATGTGGGCGCTGAGCAGCACGGTGTCGTAGGTGGCCATTGCCGACGACGTCGCGATCAGCGCGGCGATCAAGCCGCCCGCAAAGGCCGCCGTGCGGCCCACCGGCCAGGGGTTTCCCGCTGCCTGCAGACGCTGAACACCGACCAGGTAGAGCCCGGCCGCGACCACAATGGCGACAAGTGGCAGCGGCTCGAAGCTCCACCCGGTGAGCCAGCGCGCACCCGTCAACTCGGCGCCGTCGGGGGCCCCCGCGTGTGCCTCGATCAGCGTGGCGATCACCGCGCCAGGGTAACCGCCGGTGCCGCGGGGGCCGGTCGTCGATCTCGGGGGGCGACGGGCAATAATGACGCCCGTGGCCACCGCATCCCTCGACGAGCGTGCTCCGTCGAATCAGCCCTCGCCGCACGGGGCGGTCAACCGCCCGAACATGGTCAGCGTCGGGACCATCGTGTGGCTGTCCTCCGAGCTGATGTTCTTCGCGGCCCTGTTCGCGATGTACTTCACGATCCGCTCGGTGACCGGGACCGAGAACTGGCCGCCGGAGGGCGTGCACCTCAACCTGCCCTTCGCCTCGGTGACCACCACCGTGCTGGTGCTGTCCTCGGTGACCTGCCAGCTGGGGGTGTTCGCGGCCGAACGCGGCGATGTGGAGAAGCTGCGCTTCTGGTTCATCATCACGTTCCTGATGGGCGCGTTCTTCATCGCCGGCCAGGCCACGGAGTACGCCGAGTTGGTCAACGAGGGCGTCACGATGTCCTCGGATGCGTACGGGTCGGTGTTCTATCTGACCACCGGGTTCCACGGGCTGCACGTGACGCTGGGGTTGTTCGCGTTCCTCTTCGTGCTCGGTCGCACCTTCGCCGCGCGCCGCTTCACCCACGAGCAGGCGACCAGCGCCATCGTGGTCTCCTACTACTGGCACTTCGTCGACGTTGTCTGGATCGCCCTGTTCGGCGCGATCTACCTGCTCCAGTAAGGCAAGGGGTTCACCACGTGCCCAGGCACGGCCCACGGACTCCGCCCCCCGTCCACCGCATCCAAGGACCCTCGTGAAACGGCTCACAAACCGACGGCGCCACCCGATGGCTGCCTTCGTCGTTCTGCTGCTCGCGCTGTTCGCGGTCGGCGGGGTGTACTCGACGATCGCACCGGGGCGCAGCGCGGATGCAGCGGACGCGGCCTCCTCGCTCTCGATCACCGAGGGCAAGGGCCTGTACATCAACAGCTGCTCGTCCTGTCACGGGCTTAACGCCGAGGGCACCAGCGACGGCCCGTCCCTGATCGGGGTCGGGGCGGCCTCCGTCGACTTCCAGGTCGGTACCGGACGCATGCCGCTGCAGTCCAAGGGCGCCCAGGCCCCGGCCAAGGCCGTGGCCTTCACCCAGGAGGAGACCCAGGACCTCGCGGCCTACGTCGCCTCCCTCGGCGCCGGCCCGGCGATCCCCAGCGAGGAGCTCTACGCCACCGACGGGGACATTCAGGAGGGCGGACAGATCTTCCGCACCAACTGCGCCTCCTGCCACGCGTTCACCGGCAACGGCGGTGCCCTGACCCGCGGCAAGTACGCGCCGAGCCTGGCGAACACCTCACCCAAGCACCTCTACGAGGCGATGCTGACCGGACCGCAGTCGATGCCGGTCTTCAACGACGGTGCGCTCAGCCCCGAGCAGAAGAAGGACGTCGTCACCTTCGTCACCGCCATCAACGCCTCCGACGACCCGGGCGGGTACGCGTTCGGCCGCATCGGCCCGGTCTCGGAGGGCCTGGTGCTCTGGACGATCATCCTCGGCGCCCTGGTGGCGTTCTCGGTCTGGTTGGGGGCGAAGCCGTCATGAGTGATGCGCACGGGCAGGACCCCCGCGGCGAGCACAGCCAGGAGCTGGTCGCCAATCCTTTCGCCGACCCGGGCCTGCCCCATCACACGCCGCGGCGCACGGACACCGACGCCCGGGCCGCCGCGCGCGCGGAGCGTCAGGTCGCCGCGCTGTTCAGCCTGGCGAGTCTGCTCACCGTCGCCTTCGTCGTCGCCTTCGTGGCGATCGACAAGGAGGAGATCATCAACGTCGTCGGCATCGGGCGCACCAACGCCCTGAACTTTGCCCTCGGCCTCACCCTCGGCGGCGCGATGCTCTGCGTCGGCATCGGCGCGATCCACTGGTCGCGCAAGCTGATGAACGCCGAGGAGATGGTGCAGGAGCGCCACCCGATGAAGTCCTCACCCGAGGACACCGCCGAGGTGCTCCAGATGGCCAAGGCCGGCGTCGCCGACTCGGCCATCCCGCGGCGCAAGCTGATCTGGGCCTCGCTGGTCCCCGCACTGGCCCTGCTTCCGATCGCCCCGCTGATCACGTTGCGCGATCTGGGTCCGCTGCCGCAGAAGAAGCTGCGCGAGACCCTGTTCGCCAACCCCAAGCACCGCGAGATCGTGCGCGCCAACGGGGAGAAGCGCATCCGCCCCGAGGACCTGCAGATCGGCTCGCTGATCTCGGCCAAGCCCAACGACCTCGAGAGCCTGGACGACCTCGCCAAGGCCGCGATCATGCTCGTGCGGATGCGGCCGGAGGAGATCCGCTCGAAGGAACAGCGGGATCGCGGGTACCAGGGCATCGTCGCGTTCTCCAAGATCTGCGCGCACGCCGGCTGCCCACTCGGGCTCTACGAGCAGTCGACGCATCACATGCTCTGCCCGTGCCACCAGACCACCTTCGACCTGGCCGACTTCGGCAAGGTCATCTTCGGTCCCGGCGCCCGCAACCTGCCCACGTTGCGCATCGGTGTGGACGACGAGGGTTTCCTGATCGCCCTGGGCGATTTCGACGAACCCGTCGGACCGAGTTTCTGGGAGCGCGGTTGACCATGAGCAAGCCGACGAGTAAGCAGAACCCCGCTGCCAAGGCGGGCGCGGGGGTCGCGACCTACCTCGACGAGCGGGTCGGATCCAACGCGGGGGCGAAGAAGAACCTGCGCAAGGTGTTCCCGGAGCACTGGTCGTTCATGCTCGGGGAGATCGCGCTCTACACCTTCATCATCTGCCTGCTCACCGGGGTCTACCTGACGCTGTTCTTCAAGCCCTCCATGCAGGAGGTGATCTACGACGGGCCGTACATCCCGTTGCAGGGCGCGCACAGGTCCGAGGCCTACCTGTCCACCCTGGAGCTGTCCTTCGAGGTCCGCGGCGGGCTGTTGATGCGTCAGATCCACCACTGGGCAGCGCTGATCTTCGTCGCCGCGATCGTGGTCCACCTGCTGCGGATCTTCTTCACCGGCGCGTTCCGCAAGCCGCGTGAGCTGAACTGGCTGGTCGGCAACGGCCTGCTCACCCTCGCCCTGATCGAGGGCTTCGCCGGCTACACCATCCCCGACGACCTGCTCTCGGGCACCGGCCTGCGGATCGCCGAAGGCGTCCTGCTCTCGATCCCGGTGCTCGGCACGTACGTGCAGTTCTTCCTCTTCGGTGGGGAGTTCCCCGGCGAGGACATCATCCCGCGTCTGTTCACCGTGCACGTGCTGCTGCTGCCCGGGATCATGCTCGCCCTGATCACCGTGCACCTGATGCTCGTCGTCGTGCAGAAGCACACCCAGTTCCCCGGCCCCGGGCGCACGAATGAGAATGTTGTCGGGTTCCCGCTGATGCCGGTGTACATGGCCAAGGCCGGGGGGTTCTTCTTCATCGTCTTCGGCATGTGCGCCCTGCTCGGCGGCATCGCGCAGATCAACCCGATCTGGCTCTACGGGCCGTACTTCCCGGATCAGATCTCCGCGGGCTCCCAACCGGACTTCTACATCGGCTTCCTGGAAGGAAGCCTGCGCATGATGCCGAACTGGGAGACCAACCTGGCCGGGTACACGATCAGCTGGAACATTTTGATCCCCGGATTGATCCTGCCCGGAATCATGTTCACCGTGCTCGCGCTCTACCCGTTCATCGAGGCCTGGGTCACCGGCGACAAACGCGAGCACCACCTGCTCGACCGCCCGCGCGACGCCCCGGTCCGGACCGCGCTGGGCACGATGAGCCTGTCGTTTTACCTGATCCTGTTCATCAACGGCGGCAACGACATCATCGGCTACACCTTCGACATCTCCATCAGCACCGTCACCCGAGCCATGCAGGTCGCGGCGATCGTGGTGCCTCCGCTGGTGTTCATCTTCACCAAGCGGTGTTGCCTCGGCCTGCAGCGCAAGGACCTGAACAAGGTGTTGCACGGCCGCGAGACCGGCATCATCAAGCGCCTGCCCAACGGGGAGTTCATCGAGGTCCACTCCCCGATCTCGGACCACGAGCGCTACTTCCTGATGGCCCGCAACACCTACGCGCCGCTAGAGGCCGGCCCGCCCACCGACGCCGACGGGATCCCGACCCCGGGTCACAAGGTCAAAAAGGTGCGCGCCCGGCTCTCGGCGTTCTGGTACGCCGACGACCTGCCCAAGCCCACGCCCGAGGAGTACGCCGAGCTCACCGCCGGTCATGGGCACGGCGACGGACACCACTAAAGACCGTGGATTAGCTGCAACAGGACAGGACGACGGGGTAGCGCCGCCCAGCACCGTGCCGACCGGTGCGAGCCGCGCTACCCGGGCAGGTCGGTTGACCGCACCGCACCGTCTATCCTGCCCAGGAGCCCACATCCGGCCTCTGCAGACGGCGAAATCCGGGCCCTCGCTCATGAATGAGCGAGGAACGCCCGGGTGGGGGAATCGAGGGAGCGGCCCGACCCAGGCCGTGGCGCGACGACGACAACGCCGCCAGACGCCCGCCAGACGCCCGCCAGACGCCCGCCGGGCGCTGCACGCTCTGCGGTGATCCGGCGGGATGGATCGCAAGGCGGAGGAGGAGGCCGATAGCGCTGTTCTATCGGCTACGAGCGATTGAGCCGAGGGGAGCCGAGCTTGCTCGAGATCCCGAGGCGATTGAAGCCCGTTGACCGCAGGGAACACGACGACAACGCAGCGAGGCGCCCGCCGGGCGCCGCAGAGCCTTAGTGCGCGTGTTCGCCGCGGTAGTACTCCATCACGAAGCCGAAGGTCGCGAAGACGAAGAACGGCACGGCCAGCGCGAACAGCCACATGCCGAAGACGATGCCGAGGAAGCCGACAGCGCCGGCGGCGGCCAGGATCAGCGGCCACCAGCTGTAGGGCGGGAAGAAGCCGAGCTCCCCGGCGGAATCGGCGATGTCGCCGGTCGGGTCGTCCTCCGGGCGGGCGTCGACCCGCTTGCCGGTGAACAGCAGGTAGAACCCCACCAGAGCACACAGACCCCAGGTCAGCACCAGCGCAGTCGTGCCGGTCCAGTCGTTGGAGTAGTACCAGTAGATCGGGATGATCGGGACCAGGAAGACCCCGATCCCGGCGAACAGATTGCCTTCGACCTTCATCGCCGCCTGCTCCTATTCCTGGCCGAAGCCGACGCCGCCCTTACCGGGCGGATCTTCGCGCTCGTCATCCTCGCGCTCCAGCACGAGCGTGGCAGTCCTGCCGGGCTCGCGGTCGTGACCTTCCAGGTCCGGGGCACCGTAGATGGCATCGAGCACGCTGGTCCCGCTGGTGGGCGAGTCGTGCGCCGAGGCGTACTCCGGGTGGTGCAGGTCGAAGGCCGGGGACTCGGAGCGGATGCGCGGCATCTTGGTGAAGTTGTGCCGCGGGGTCGGGCACGCGGTGGCCCACTCCAGCGACCGCCCGTACCCCCAGGGGTCATCAACGGTGACCATGGGCGCCGTCTTTGCGGTCTTCACCACGTTGAGCAGGAACGGCAGCGTCGACATGCCGAGCAGGAACGCCCCGACCGTGGAGATGGTGTTCAGCGCGGTGAAGCCCTCACTCGCCAGATAGTCCGGATAACGCCGGGCCATGCCCTCCGCACCCAGCCAGTGCTGGACCAGGAACGTGATGTGGAAGCCGAAGAACAGCGTCCAGAAGTGGATCTTGCCGAGGCGCTCGTCGAGCATCTTCCCCGTCATCTTGGGCCACCAGAAGTAGAAGCCCGCGAACATCGCGAACACCACGGTGCCAAAGACGACGTAGTGGAAGTGGGCCACCACGAAGTAGGAGTCCGAGACCGCGAAGTCGATCGGCGGGATGGCCAGGATGACCCCGGTCATGCCGCCGAACAGGAAGGGGACCAGACAGCCCAGCGACCACAGCATCGGGGTGTCGAAGCTGATCGACCCTCGCCAGATCGTGCCGATCCAGTTGAAGAACTTCACCCCGGTGGGCACCGCGATCAGGAACGTCATAAAGGCAAAGAAAGGCAGCAGCACTCCGCCGGTCACGTACATGTGGTGCGCCCACACCGTCACCGAGAGCGCGGCGATCGACAGCGTCGCGAAGACCAGGCCCTTGTAGCCGAAGCAGGGCTTGCGCGCGAACACCGGGAAGATCTCGGTCACGATGCCGAAGAACGGCAACGCGATGATGTAGACCTCAGGATGGCCGAAGAACCAGAACAGGTGCTGCCAGAGCAGCGCGCCACCGTTCGCGGCGTCGAAGACGTGCGTACCGAACTGCCGGTCGGACTCCAGCACCAGCAGCGCGCCGGCGAGGATCGGGAAGGCGATCAGGACGAGGATCGAGGTCACCAGGATGTTCCAGGTGAAGATCGGCATCCGGAACATCGTCATCCCCGGCGCGCGCATGCACACAATCGTGGTGATGAAGTTGACGCCGCCGAGGATGGTGCCGAAACCACCGAGCGCCAGGCCCATGATCCATAGGTCCGCGCCGACGTTCGGGGAGCGCACGGCGTCGTTGAGCGGCGCGTAGGCGAACCAGCCGAAGTCGGCCGCACCGCCGGGGGTGAGGAAGCCCAGCATCACGATCGTGCCGCCGAAGGCGAAGAGCCAGAAGCTGAACATGTTCAGCCGCGGGAACGCCACGTCGGGGGCGCCGATCTGCACGGGCATGATCACATTCGCGAAGCCGACGAACAACGGGGTCGCGAACAGCAGCAGCATGATCGTGCCGTGCATGGTGAACAGCTGGTTGAACTGCTCATTGGACACGATCTGGGACCCCGGCCGGGCCAGCTCCGCACGCATGATCAGCGCCATGACGCCGCCGATCAGGAAGAATACGAAGGACAGGACCAGGTACATGATCCCGATCTTCTTGTGATCGGTGGTGGTGGCCCAGTCGATCACCATGGCGCCGTAGGACTTCTTGCGCACGTACGGCGAGGCGGTGACGCGCTGCGGCTCTTCGAGGATGCTCATTCCTCGCCCCCTTCCTCGGTCGTACCTTCCGAATGCCCGCCACCGTGCGAGACCGCACCGGTACCCGGGGTGAAGCCGGCGTCTTCGTAGTCCTCATCGAGGTTGTAACCGCGTTCGCGGTCGGCTGCGGTGTCCAGGATGCCGCGCGGGAGCGCCCCGCTCTGCCCGGCCGCCCGCAGGTCGGCGACGTGCTTGGCGTAATCGGCCGCGCTGACTACCCGGACGTTGAAGAACATCCGCGAGTGGTCGGTGCCGCACAGCTCGGCGCACTTGCCGGTGAACGTGCCGATCTTGTTCGGCGTCAACTCGAAGGAGTTCACCCGGCCCGGGATGACGTCCAGCTTGAACAGGAAGTTCGGGACCCAGAAGGAGTGGATGACGTCCGGGGAGCTCAGCTCGAAGCGGATCAGCTTGTCCACCGGCAGCCAGAGCTCCGGGCGGTTGGCCGGGGTCCCGGTCTCGTAGACCTTGTCCTCGCGGTAGTTGAACGACCAGCTCCACTGGCGCCCGATGACCTCGACGGTCATGTCCTCCTCGCGGCTCTCGTCGAGCAGGATCGACTGATCACGCTCGGTGAAGTAAAAGAGCACCGCGATGATCACGAACGGGATCACCGTGTAGAGGACCTCGATCGGCAGGTTGTAGCGGGTCTGGATCGGGATCTCGGTCTCGGACTTGCGCCGGTGGAAGATGCACGTCCAGGCGATCAGCGCCCACACGGCCGCCCCGGTGATCAGGGCGGCGAGCCAGGATCCCTGCCACAGCAGCAGGATCCGGGGGGCTTCCTCGGTGGCGGGCGTCGGGAAGGCGAAGCGCGGGAGATCGGCGGTGTCGCAGCCGGTGAGCGTGAGCAGGGCGAGCAGCGTCAGGGCGATCAGCGCGGCCCGGCGCTGGGGGCGCGGCGGCCCGGCGGCCGGTGTCCGGGGTCGCGCTGGTGGAGAACCGAGAGGTCGCAACAGGGGCCTTCCAGCGTCGTGCGGACGGGGCACACAGCCTGGCGCCGTGCGCCCGCAGCCTACTCCGGACCCGGTCGGCTCCCGCGTTCAGGTGGCCCGTTGGGCGCCGTCACTAACGTGTCCACATGGGCGAGCGCAGCGAGGGAATCGATTCCGCCAGTGCACGCTCGCTCATGCGGTGTCTGGGCTACCGCGAGCTAACCCCATGAACGAGGCCGGGGTGCCCGCACAGGCGGTTTCCGGAGCCTATTTCGATGCGGCCTCGACCGAGCCGCTGCACCCGGCGGCGCGACGCGTCTGGTCTGACGCGATCGAGCGCGGCTGGGCGGATCCGGCCCGGTTGTACCGGGACGGGCGACGAGCGCGGGCCCTGCTGGACGACGCGCGCGAGGCCGTCGCCGCGCTCCTGGGAGTGGGCCCGGAGGAGGTGAGCTTCACCTCCTCCGGCACCGCCGCGCTCGAGCTGGGGATCTCCGGGTGCCTGCGGGGTCGGGCCCGGGTGGGCAGACATCTGGTGACCTCGGCCGTCGAGCACTCCGCGGTCCTGCACACCGCGGCTATCCAGGTGGCCGCAGGCGGCACCCACACCGCGGTCGGCGTCGACGGTGCCGGGCAGGTCGACGCCTCCGACTTCGCCGCGGCGTTGCTGCCGGGGACCGCGCTGGCGGTGCTGCAGAGTGCCAACCACGAGGTCGGCACCGTGCAGCCGCTCGCCGAGGTCGCGGCGGCGTGCGCAAACGCCGGGGTGCCACTGCTGGTGGACGCCGCGCAGAGCCTGGGCCGTCTACCCGTCCCGGCGGGCTGGTCCGCGCTCGCGGCCAGCGCCCACAAGTGGGGTGGCCCACCCGGGGTGGGCGTCCTCGCGGGGGCCCCGCGGGGCCGGGGGGGGGCACCCGGCCCCCGCGGGGCCCCCGCGGGGGGGGGCGGGGCCCGCGGGGCGGCCGGCCCC
>JBQTII010000042.1:0-12800 GCA_052388275.1 Sporichthyaceae bacterium
AGGCCGCGGCTGTGAAAGCGCCGCTCGGGGGCGCTCGCCACGCTCGTGGCGACCGCGGCACGGATGAGCTCGGCCTGCGAGCGCCCGGATTGCTCGGCCACCCGGCGCAACGCGGCGGCATCCTCGGGCGTGAGGTACACGCTGGTTTTCACCATGTCTCCCATGCCCTATAGGGTACCCGCTGCCGCCTTAGGCGTCGAGCAGGGCGAGGATCTCGTCGGAGCCGCACGTCGCCATCCTCACCGTGATCCAGGCAGTTCGAACATGTGTTCTAGAGATCTAAGGTAGGCGCGAACACGTGCCCGGACCAGCAGCGACGCGCAGCGACCCGCGATCAGCGGGGCGCGGGAACTTCCCGGTCCGCCCGCAACATCCAACTCGCGGGTCGCCGTGTCAGCGGCGGACATCCCGATCTCGGACGAGGAGAACCCTCAATGCGCATTACCGTCGAGTCCGGACCGCAGCAGGGGCGGACCTTCGACCTCACCGGGACCTTCACGATCGGCCGGGAAGCCGACTGCGACCTCGTCCTGGATCAGGACCCGAAGGTCTCGCGCCGCCATGCCAGCATCGTGCCGGGTCCCACGGGCGCCATGACGTTGAGCGACCTCGGGTCCGGGAATGGGACGGTGCTCAATGGCACATCGTTGTCCGGGCCGGTCGCTCTGTTCGGGGGCGAGCGGGTGGTGATCGGCAGCACGACGATTGCCGTCATTGCGGACCTTCACGGCGCGGGTGGCGCTGCTGGTGCTCCGGGCCTCGCCGCGACATTGCTGCCACCGGCGGGGTACCAGGTGAGCCCAGCCGCGTACGCCGGGCCGGAGGCAGCACCCCCGGCCTACCCCGCCCCCGCAGCGCCGCTGGGATCTCCGCAGGCCGGCCCGCCCGGATTCGGCCAGCCCGGACCCGGATTCGGCCCGCCGGGATTCGGCCCGGGTCAGCCCTATCCGGGACCTCCGTTGTGCCGCGGGATCCCGATTGCCGCGTGGATCGGCGGCGGCGTGGCCCTGGCCCTGGTGCTGACCCTGGTGCTGGTCCTGGTCCTGACCTCCGGCGGCGATGATGACAGCAAGCGACCCGGTGACCCCTTGGATCCGTCGCGACCTGGCGGTGCCGGCAGAGCTCAGTCGGCGGGGGATGACCTCGAGCGATTCTGTGCCGCGTACTTTGAGCTGGCCGCTGCCCAACCCGACCCGGACGACAATCCCGGGCCTGCGGACTACGGGCAGTTCATCGACGGGAACGAACAGGCCTTCGGTGACTTTGAAAGGTTCGCTCCCCCCGAGATTCGCCGTGACGCCCTGGCCGTGTCCGGGGCCATTGAGGACTACGCCCAGGGCGACCCGACCGCCCTCGCCGATCCGGCTGTCTCGGCCTCCGGAGATCGGATTGATGACTTCGTCGACGCGAACTGCTGAGGCGCGTTCTCACCAGCGACCTCAAGCGTCCAGCAGCGCCAGCACCTCATCGGAGACCTCGGCGTTGGAGTAGACGTTCTGCACGTCGTCGAGGTCTTCAAGGGCATCGATCAGTTTGAAGACCTTGGTGGCGCCCTCGGCATCGAGCGCAACGCTCATGCTCGGCACGAAGGAGGCATCGGCGCTGTCATAGTCGATCTTGGCCTCCTGCAACGCGGTGCGGACGGCGACCATGTCAGAGGCCTCGCTGATCACCTCGAAGGCCTCGCCGAGGTCGTTGACCTCCTCCGCCCCGGCGTCCAGGACCGCGCCGAGCACGTCGTCCTCACTCAGGCCCGCCTCCTTGGGCACGATCACCACGCCCTTGCGGTTGAACAGGTAGGCCACCGAACCGGGGTCGCCCATCGAGCCGCTGTTGCGCGTGACCGCAACGCGCACGTCGGAGGCGGCGCGGTTGCGGTTGTCGGTCAGACATTCGATCAAGATCGCCACCCCGTTCGGGCCGTAGCCCTCGTAGAGGATGGTCTGGTAGTCCGCACCGCCGGCTTCGGCACCGGAGCCACGCTTGACCGCGCGATCGATGTTGTCGTTGGGGACCGAGGTCTTTTTCGCCTTCTGGATCGCGTCGAACAGGGTCGGGTTCCCGGCCGGGTCGCCCCCACCGGTGCGGGCCGCGACCTCGATGTTCTTGATCAGCTTCGCGAACATCTTGCCGCGCCGGGCGTCGACGACGGCCTTCTTGTGCTTGGTGGTCGCCCACTTGGAATGACCTGACATCGCGTGGGTCTCCCGGCTCTATCGGTTAGCTGGCCCGCACCAGATCGAGGAAGTACCGGTGCACGCGGTCATCGCCCGTCATCTCGGGGTGGAAGGACGTGGCAAGGAGCCCGCCCTGACGAACGGCGACGATCCTAGCCGCGGCCCCCCCAGGCCCATCGGCTCCGACCCGCGCCAGTACCTCGACGCCGGGACCTGCCTGCTCCACCCACGGCGCGCGGATGAACACCGCACGCAGCGCCCGGGCCGGCTCGGGGAAGGACGGGGCCAGGTCCAGGACGGACTCGAAGGAGTCGACCTGGCGACCGAAGGCGTTGCGGCGCACCGTGACATCCAGGCCCCCGATGCTGCGCTGCCCCGCAGTCCCGCCGACGATCCGGTCGGCCAGCAGGATCATCCCCGCGCAGGAGCCGAAGACCGGCAGGCCCGCCCGGACCGCGGCGCGCAGCGGCTCTACCAGGTCGAAGATCTCGGCCAGCTTGATGATGGTGGTGGATTCCCCGCCGGGGATGATCAGGCCGTCCAACGCGGTCAACTCGCGCGCCCTCCGCACACCGCACGCCCGGGCACCGAGGAGCTCGAGCGCGGCCAGGTGTTCGCGGACGTCGCCCTGCAGAGCGAGTACCCCGATCTCCGGGACCGTCATTCGCCGAGGCGTTCGATGCCCACGACCGCATCGAAATCGCGGTCGAAGCTCAACACCCGCGAGACCCCTGCGGCCCGCATCACCGCCACATGCACCGCGTCGCGTGCCGACAGGTGGGGGTAACTCTCGGCAATCGTCTTGGCCGCCACAACGTGGGAACGCTCGACCGCGAACACCTCGTCGGCGAGGGAATCCACGACGTCGAAGGCTGCTTGGACAGACCGCCGACGGATGGTGCCGTGGTAGCGGTGCAAAATCTCCTGGTACACCTCGGCATCGGTGACCAGGCGTGCGTCGGATTGGGCAAGCCGCGCGAGGACCTGACGAACCCGCGCCTTGTGGGGGCCGTCCGGGCCCACGAGATACATCGGGACATTGGAGTCGAGGAAGATCACGGCAGATCGGGGAGCCAGCCTGCACGGCGGCCGGCGTCGATTTCCTCAAGCATCTGCTCAATGTCCACTTCGGGCGGCCCCAGGTTGAGCGAGGCCGCACGATCGATCGCTGCCAACTTCCGTTCAACGTCTCCGGTGGAACGAGAGCGCTCGGCCGCGCGCAGGATTTGACGTACCCATTCGGACAGCGTCATTCCCTGCTGCTCGGCGATCGCCGCGAACCGATCGAGTTCCTCGTCGCCGACGACGACCTGGAGTCGCTTACTCATGCCGGTAGTATAACGCACTACCATGTGAGTAGCCGCGGTTCACCAGCCGCGTTCGGCCAGGCGGTGCGGCACCGGGATGTCGGCGACGTTGATGCCGACCATCGCCTCGCCCAGGCCGCGCGAAACCTTCGCGATGACGTCCGGGTCGTCGTAGAACGTCGTGGCCTTGACGATGGCCTCGGCCCGCTGCGCGGGGTTGCCGGACTTGAAGATCCCGGAGCCGACGAAGACCCCGTCGGCGCCGAGCTGCATCATCATCGCCGCATCGGCCGGGGTCGCGATCCCCCCGGCGGTGAACAGCACGACCGGCAGTCGGCCCAGGCGGGCGACCTCGCAGACCAGCTCGTAGGGGGCTGCCATCTCCTTGGCCGCGACGTAGAGCTCATCCTCGCGCAGCGAGGTCAGGCGGCGGATCTCGGCGCCGATCGTGCGCATGTGCGTGACCGCGTTGGAGACGTCGCCGGTGCCGGCCTCGCCCTTGGAACGGATCATTGCCGCGCCCTCGGTGATCCGGCGCAGCGCCTCGCCCAGGTTCGTCGCGCCGCAGACGAAAGGAACGGTGAACGCCCACTTGTCGATGTGGTTCGCGTAGTCCGCCGGGGTCAACACCTCGGACTCGTCGATGTAGTCCACGCCCAGGCTCTGCACGACCTGCGCCTCGACGAAGTGCCCGATCCGGGTCTTGGCCATGACCGGGATGGAGACGGCGGCGATGATCTCGTCGATCATGTCCGGATCCGACATCCGCGAGACTCCGCCCTCGGCGCGGATATCGGCCGGCACCCGCTCCAGCGCCATGACCGCGACGGCGCCGGCGTCCTCGGCGATCCTCGCCTGCTCGGCGTTGACGACGTCCATGATCACGCCGCCCTTGAGCATCTCGGCCATGCCGCGCTTGACCCGAGCGGTGCCGTGCCGGGCGGAATCGATCTGCTCGTTCTCAGGGCTGGACAACGCGGGTCCTTACAAGTCTCGGGTCGGGCGCAACGAACCCATTCTAAGTCGCCGCACGGCGGGGCTGGCCTTCGCTCGGCGCGACGGCGCTGCCAGGACACACACATGACGAGCAGTACCACGTGTTGTGGTACACTAACTGGATGGACGAACGGTTGAGGCGCCTGCTGACCCTTCTCGAGTCGGGCAATTCCGCCACGGTCGGAACTTCGGTGCGCCTGCCCGCTGATCTTCGGGAGGCCGTGGCAATCTCGGTCGAGCTCGGGCTGGCCGAATCGACGACCGAACTCACCGCTTCGGGGCTCCGTAGCGCGCTTGAGGCCATCGCCATGCGGGCCGTGCTGGACGCCCACTATGACGAGTACCCGGCGACCCGGCCGGACCTGACCGACATTGCGCACGCACTGGCTCAGCTCGAAGCAAACCCGCTTGCGCAGCGCCGCGACCTGATCGAGCGCGCGGCCGGCGCGATCGGATCGATCCGCCCCGACGCGACTGCGGATGACGTGCTCAGCTATGCGGCGGGGCTGGCGGCGGCGGTCGCATGATCCGCGCCGACGGCAGACGCGGCGGCACCGTCCTGCTCGACAATGAAGCCGTGGGCGCACTGCTCAGTACCAGCCACGCCAAGCACCGCCGGGCGCTGGCGCTTGTCGAGGCCGTGGCCTACCGCAATGCGCGTCGACCTGCCACGACCGTGCTGTCCGTCCCTACCGCGGTCCGGGTCGAGGCCTGCTGGGACCGCAGCGATCCCAGCGCCGCCCCGATCAACCGTCTCAAGGTGACCGATGTGGAATTGACCTCGGAGGTGACGAACCGCGCCGCGCGCTTGCGTGCCGTGTTGGGGTTGTCCGTGGCCGACGCGCACCTCGGCGCTGCATTGGAGACGACCGGCGGCCCGCACACCGTCATCACCAGCGACGTCGAAGACGTGACCCGGCTCTGCGCCCACCTCGAGATCGCGGTCACGACGATCCGCCTGTGACAAAGCTGAGATCGCTCAGAGCGGGGCGTCGATGCACTCGGGCGGGGAGTCGTCGCATTCGAAGGTGGTCGGGTCCGGGGCGTGCCCGGCCAGGCGCAGGTAGCGGACCAGGCGTTTGCGGCGCACCGCGCGGGTGGCGCGCACCGCGTCGTTGTGAAAGCGGCGGGCCATCAGGACCCGGCGCGAGGCAGCCTCCAGTTCGCGCAGCAGCAAGCGCCCGGCAGGGACCGCGATGAGTTCCCCCATCTGCCCAGGTTGGTCCAGAGCCGCGCGCAGCGCCTTGGACAGGTCACTCTCGGCGAGTTCGCGGTCGGCGGGGTCCGCCTCGCGGGCCTCGTGGGCGGCCCCGGCCACCAGCATCGCCGCCGCTGGATCGAGCAGAGCGCAGGTCGCCAACTCTCCCGCCACCGAGGCCCGCCGGACCAGTTGCGCATCCAGCGCAGCCCTGGCCGTATCGACCCGGGCATGCAGGCGATCCAGGCGCCCGGCTGTCCAGGACAGGTACACCCCGGCGAGGGCGAGCACCCCCAAGAAGACGACGATGTCGACGACGACGGTGCTCACCGCTGCTGGCTCATCGAGTCACCACCACGGACTGCGTCCTCGTGGGGACCGATTCGGTGCACATGAGGAGCTCGCTGCGCTCGCTCATGCGGAGCCGGAGCCGGACAGACCGACGAGCCGGGACAGCCGGGCGACCCGGGTGTCCTCCACCACCGGTGTTCCCCCGGCAGTGACGGTCTCGTAGACCGCGACCACGTCGGCCGCGACCCGGGGCCAGTCGTAGCGCGCCACCGTCGCCCCAGCCGCCTCGGTCAGGACCAGACGCTCGGAAGGGGTGTCCAGCAGTCGCGCCAACTCCCTCGCCAGGGCCGCGGGGTCTCCCACCGGCACCAGCACTCCGGCCCGGCCGTCATCGAGCACCCGGCGGAAGGCGTCGAGGTCGCTGGCCACGACTGCGGCGCCGGCCGCCATCGCCTCGGTCAAGATGATTCCGAAGCTTTCCCCACCCAGGTTGGGTGCGACGTAGATGTCGACGGAGGCCAGCATCCGCGCCTTGTCCGCCTCGCTGAGCAACCCCAGCATCGTGACGCGCTCCCGCACCGCCGCCGACATGGCCGCCGCGGCGGCGTCGACATCGCCCGGACCCGCGACCAGCAGCCGCACCGCAGGCCGGGTGCGGACCAGCAACTCCATCGCCGCGAGCAGGACCTGCAAACCCTTACGCGGTTCGTCGAAGCGTCCGAGGAAACCCAGGGTCCCGCCGGGTCCGACCCAGTCCGGCATCGGCTCGGCTCCGGCGAACTGCGCCAGCGCCACCCCGTTGGGAATCAGCACCGCATCGCCGCCCAAGTGCTCGACAAGGGTGCGCCGCGCCGGTTCGGACACCGCGATGCGCGCCGAGATCTTCTCCAGGAACACCTGCAGGAAGGCGTGCGCGGCGGTCAGGCTCCGGGAGCGATCGCTGGACATGTGGAAAGTGCCCACGATGGGGCCGGTAGCCGCCGAGCAGGCCAGCAGGGACAAACTCGGCACGGTCGGCTCGTGCAGGTGCAGGACATCGAACTCGCCCTCGCGGACCCAGCGCCGGACCCGGGCGCGGGTCAGCGGACCGAACGCCACGCGCGCGACGGAACCGTTGTAGGGCACCGGGATCGCCCTGCCGGCGGGCACGACATACGACGGCAGGCTCGTCTCGTCCTCCTCCGCCGGTGCCAGTACCGAGACCTCGTGGCCCAGCCCGAGCAGCGCCTCCGCCAGATCCCGCACATGGGCCTGGACTCCCCCGGGCACATCCCAGGAATAGGGACAGACCAGTCCGATCCTCACGGCGTCGCCCGGATCATGTCGCCCGGATCATGTCGAGGAGATCATGTCGCGCGGCCGGATTCGCCCGCGCGGCCGGTTCCGGACGCGTCATGACGCAACCGCAGATCGTCGGACCACAGGCGCTGGAGCATGTGCCAATCGGCGGGATGAGCGCGGATCGAAGCCTCGAAGATGCCCGCCAGGTTCTGCGTCATCGACACAATCCGTTCAGTCCGCGAGCCGTGGGTGGGCTCGGCGAGCTTCGGGTGAATACGCAGGTGCAGGTGCCGCTCGCCGTAGTACAGGGTCACCGGGACCAGGGCGGCACCGGTGCTGACCGCCAACGCCGCCGGTCCTGTGGGCAACTTGGCCGGGTGACCGAAGAACTCGATCTCGGCACCGGCTTCGGTAAGGTCCCGGTCCGCGACCAGGGCCACCATGCCGCCCTCACGCAACTTTGCCGCCAACGCCGCGATCACCCGGGCACCGGAGTTGCGCTCCAGCGCCAACACCTCCATGCCCAGGCCCTGGCGGTAGGAGACGAACGCGTCATAGAGGGCCTCGGGGCGCAGCCGCTCGGCCACCGTCGTGAAGGGCATTCCGGACGCGGCGACCCACGCCCCGGCGTGGTCCCAGTTGGCGCAGTGCGGCAGCGCGAGGATCACCCCGACGCCCTGCTCGTACTCCGTCCGTAGGTTATCGCCATCCTCGACCCTGATCCGCGCCAACACCTGCTCCCGTCCCCAGGACGGGAGCCGGAACGCCTCGGACCAGTACCGCAGGTAGGAGCGCATCGCGGCCCGGCTCAGCTCGCGCACCGCTGGGTCCGTCGTGGTGGTCCCCAGCACCCGGGCGAGGTTGCGTTCCAGCTGGACGACGCTGCGCCCGCGCCGCGACCAGGCGAGGTCGGCGATCCGCCGGAACACCGCCCGCACCACCGGCTCGGGGAGCAACCGCACGACCCGCCAGCCCAGGACGTAACCCGCGGCGCCGACGCGTTCCAGTCGCCAGGCCCGGGGGGGCGGGGCCGCGGCCGGAACTCGCTCCTGCGCGGCGGTCACCTGGCCTCGTCCCCGGCGCCGCCGGCGCCCGCCAGCGCCTGCCGGCGCACCAGCACGAACCGCTGCACGAGGGTGATCGTGCTCGCCACCGCGAGGATGATCAGGGCCGCCCGCTGCACCCCAGGCACCCCGATCCCCTGGAATCCGGTGGCCACCAGGATCAGTACCAGGCGGTCCGAACGCTCGGCGATACCCACGTTGGCGTTCATCCCGAGCCCCTCGGCGCGGGCCTTGGCGTAGGACACGACCGAGCCGACCGCGAGGTTGTACAGGCACAGCGCGGCGAGCAGGTCGTTA
The DNA here is from genome assembly GCA_052388275.1 of Sporichthyaceae bacterium. Classification (GTDB taxonomy): domain Bacteria; phylum Actinomycetota; class Actinomycetes; order Sporichthyales; family Sporichthyaceae; genus JBQTII01. The sequence continues at coordinate 8,612 of JBQTII010000042.1, forward strand.
TCCCCGTCGCCGGCGAACCACATCAGCAGACCCCCGAACACGGCGGCGTCCCCGAAGCGGTCCAGCGTCGAATCCAGGTAGGCGCCCCACACTCCCGAGCGGCCGGTCATCCGGGCCATCAGGCCGTCGACGATGTCGGAGAACACGAACGCGGTGATCACCATCGTTCCGGCGAAGAACTCCCCGCGCGGGAACAGCAGCAGAGCGCCGGCCATCACCCCGGCGGTGCCGACGATCGTCACCACGTCTGGGCTGATCCCCAGGCGCACGAGTGCGCGTGCGATCGGGGTGAAGATGCGGCCGAACAACGCCCGCGCGTACTTGTTCAGCATCTCCTGCGACGTCCTGCGCTTCGAGGTCCGGGGCGGGTGGGTGCGCCCGGGCACCGGACGCCTACGCATCGTAGTGCGGGTGGAGCCGGGAGCCTTCGCACCTTTCACGGCAAGGTCAAAAGCGGCTCCCGGACTCTTGCGGGGGGCCCGGGACGGGAGGAAGGTGGGCGAACGCGCGGGCGCGTGACTGCCCCGACGTCTTCGCGAGAGGAGTTGCGCGCCCTCTACACACAAGGAGGTGGCGCCTGGCCGAAAAGTCGAACCCACTCACTGCCGGCAGGGCACCGGAGGCCGACCAGCCAGGCAAGATCCGCAACGTGGTCCTGGTCGGCCATACCGGTTCAGGCAAGACGACGCTGGTGGAGTCCCTGCTGTTGGCCACCGGGGTGCTGACCCGCACCGGCCGGGTTGAGGACGGCACCACGATCAGCGACTTCGACGAGGCCGAGGTCCGCCAGCAGCGCTCGGTCAACCTCTCCCTCGAGCCGGTCCTGGTCCCCCGCAGCGACGGCGCGATCAAGGTCAACCTGCTGGACACCCCCGGATACGCCGACTACGTCGGCGATCTGCGCGCGGGCCTGCGGGCCGCCGACGCTGCGCTGTTCATCATCTCCGCGGCCGAGGACATCGACGGCACCACCACCATGCTCTGGGACGAGTGCGCCGCCGTGGGGATGCCCCGCGCGGTGGTCGTCACCAAGCTCGACAACGGGCGCACCGACTACGACGGCGTCATCGCGATGTGCCAGGCGGCGTTCGGGGAGAACGTGCTGCCCGCCTACCTGCCGCGGCTGGACGCGAACGGTGTGCAGAACGGCCTGCTCGGCCTGCTCTCCCACTGCATCTACGACTACTCCGGCGGCAAGCGGACCTCCACCGAGGCCGATGAGGGCCTGCGCCTGGAGATCGACGACGCGCGCAACGCCTTCATCGAGGGGATCATCGCCGAGAGCGAGGACGAAACCCTGATGGAGCGTTACCTCGGCGGCGAGGACATCGACCTGAAGATCTTCATCGACGACCTCGAGACCGCGGTGGCCCGCGGCTCGTTCTATCCCGTGCTCCCGGTGAACCCGCTCAACGGCGTCGGCATGACCGAACTGCTGGAGGTGATCACCGAGGCGTTCCCGTCCCCGCTGGAGCACCCGGTGCCCGCGGTGACCATGATCGACGGGCGGTCCGGCCCGGCGCTGAGCTGCGACCCCGCCGGGCCGCTGGTCGCCGAGGTGGTCAAGACGACCTCGGACCCCTACGTCGGCAAGATCTCCCTGGTTCGGATCTTCTCCGGCACCCTGACCGCGGACGCGGTCGTGCACGTGTCCGGCCATTTCCTGTCCGACCGCGGGCATGACGACCACGATGTCGATGAGAAGATCGGGGCCCTGACCTGCCCGCTGGGCAAGACCCAGCGCGCCATCCAATCCGCGGTCGCGGGCGATGTCGTCGCGGTTGCCAAGCTGACCAAGGCCGAGACCGGCGCCACCCTCTCGGACTGCGGCGCGCCGCTGCTCATGCAGCCGTGGAGCATGCCCGAGCCGCTGCTGCCGGTGGCCGTGGTCGCGCACACCAAGGCGGATGAGGACAAGCTCTCCCAGGGGCTGAACCGTCTGCTCGCCGAGGACCCGACGCTGCGCCTGGAGCACAACTCCGACACTCACCAGTTGGTGCTGTGGTGCATGGGCGAGGCGCACCTCGACGTGCTGCTCGACCGGCTCACCAACCGCTACGGCGTGGCCGTGGACAGCGTGCCGGTGAAGGTCGCCCTGCGCGAGACCTTTGCGTCCAAGGCCGAGGGCCGCGGGCGCCACGTCAAGCAGTCCGGCGGCCACGGGCAGTTCGCGGTCTGCGAGATCACCGTGGAGCCGCTGCCATCGGGCTCAGGTTTCGAGTTCGTCGACAAGGTCGTCGGCGGCTCGGTGCCGCGCCAGTTCATCCCGTCGGTGGAGAAGGGCGTGCGCACCCAGATGGAGCGCGGGGTCGTGGCCGGCTTTGCCGTGCAGGACATCCGCGTGACGTTGCACGACGGCAAGGCGCACAGTGTGGACTCCTCTGACATGGCGTTTCAGACCGCGGGTGCGCTCGCGCTCAAGGACGCGGCCGAGAAGGCGGACGTGTCGTTGTTGGAGCCGGTCGATGAGATCGCGGTGATGGTCGCCGACGCCTACGTCGGGGCGATCATGGGCGACCTCTCAACCCGCCGGGGCCGCGTGCTCGGCAGCGAACCCGTCGGCTCGGGCGGGCGGACGCTGATCAGGGCCGAGGTGCCCGCGATCGAGATCCTGCGCTACGCCGTGGATCTGCGTTCCCTCTCCCACGGCACCGGGACCTTCACCCGGCACTACGCCCGCCACGAGCCGATGCCCTCCCACGTCGCGGCAAAGGTCACCGGCGCCGCCGCCTGAGGCGCCCTTCCCGGACCGCGCGCCGGAGCCGTCGCCCGCCACCGGCGGCTCCGGCTGCGCTGGTGACCGGATGGGTCTCTGCGATGTGAGCTGCGAAGGATCCACCCTGTCGACAATCTGCTCACCGGCGCGGACTCAGCCCACCGCGATCCGCTCCAGAGTGGCGCTCGGGCCCATCGCGACGAGGTCCGCCAGGTCCTGCGACATCGCGCGGGCAAGGCCGGCCGGCGAGGGCACCACGACCGGATCGACGGTGATCCCGACGTGGAAAAGGCCCTGATAGCACGCCGCTCCGATCGCCAGGGGCTGGCCGGGACCGAGCGGGGTGAGCGGGTAGAGCTCGCGCACGGGCGCGCCGGCAAAGCTGAGCGGGCGGGGCACGGGCACGGTGGTCACGAGCACGTCGAACAGCCGCGAGGCGTGCGCGGCGAGCAGCGGGCCGCCCAGGCGCACCGCCGCCGGGGGCAGCAGGTTGGTCAGGTCGGCGAGTGCGCCGGGCCCACCGTGCGGTCCGCTCGTCCGGTGCAGCGTCATCGCCGCGCCGACCTTGCGCACCCGGGCCATCGCGTCGGGCTCGTCAACGGGCAGCTTCACCAGGTAGGCGGAGAAGTTGTTGCCCGAACCGCCTACGTAGGCGCGCCCGCTGCCGGTGGGGACCAGCGCACGCAGCGACAAGGTGTCCACGTCGTAGTGGTGCGCCGCGAGCCAGCGGCGCAGCCCACCGGAGATCACCGCGATCGCGACATCGTTGACCGAAGCCCCGCACAGGGCGCGCACCCGGCGCAGGTCCGCCAGGTCCAGGGTCGCCGAAACGAACGCGCGCTGATGTCCGACGACGGTGTCGATCGGCAACCCGGCACCCGGTTCCCGCAGTGCCGAGGCGACCCCTGTGAGGCTGGACAGGGCCCTCGCGGCGCCGCGGATTGCGCGCGGGGGGTCGCGCAGCGGCGTCAGCGGACCGAGCATGCGGCCCGCGGCGGCCCGCGCGGCGGGGATTGTTCCACTGCCCGCACCGGGGCCGGGTCCGGGGACCCGGCCGGGGTCGCCGCCGTCGCTGAGGGCGTAGGCGACCGCGGCGGTGCCCTGCCCGTCCAGGAAGGCGTGATGGGTCTTGAGCAGCAGGGCATGACCCCCGCCCGCAAGCCCCGTCAGGACATGCACCTGCCACAGCGGACGGGCGCGGTCGAGGGGTTCCATCAGCAACCGGGCGACCCAGGCCTGCACTTCCTCCGCGCCGCCGGCGCCCCGGCTGCGGTGCAGGTGAACGTGGGCGCGGGCATCGAAGCCGGGATCCTGCGCCCAGGTGGCCCCGACCACCGGGAACCACTCCGAGCGCAGGCGGCGGCGGGGGCCGGAGACGGCGCCCGCGCCGGGGGGGTGGGCCGCGACCAGAAACACGCCCGCTACGCCCGGCACCCGGTTCCCGCAGTGCCGAGGCGACCCCTGTGAGGCTGG
>JBQTII010000043.1:0-42878 GCA_052388275.1 Sporichthyaceae bacterium
GTCACCGCTTCGAGTAGGTGCCCGCTCGCGGGGCCACGACCAGTGCCCATCATGAACTCGCTGCGCTCGTTCATCGCGTCACCAGATACGAGTAGGTGCCCGCTCGCGGGGCCACGACCAGTGCCCACCATGAACTCGCTGCGCTCGTTCATCGAGTCACCGCTTCGCGTAGGTGCCCGCTCGCGGGGCCACGACCAGTGCCCATCATGAACTCGCTGCGCTCGTTCATCGCGTCACCAGATACGAGAAGACCGATTCCAGCGATTCATCGGCCGGGCTGACCTCGTAGAGCCGGATGCCGTGCCGCGAAGCCAGCCGCGGCAGGACGTGAACGAAATCGCCGACGTCGGTGGCCTGGACCTGCAGGCTCGCCGCGGCGGTGGCGCCCGCCGCGACCCGCGACCCGGTGCCGGCCACCAGCTCCACCGCGGATGCACACCGCTCGGCGATGATCGCCGAGGCCAGTGCGCGGTCGTCGGCGGAGCGAACCGTGTACCGGTGCGGTCGCTCGGTCATCAGCCGGCGGATCTCCCGGAAGCCCCCCGAGGCCGCGTGCCGTCCCGACACCATCACCTCGATGCGTTCAGCGAGTTCTTCAACCTCCTCCAGAATGTGCGAGCTGAAGATGACGCAGCATCCGGCGGAAGCCATCGAACGCAGCAGGTCCATCAGGTGCAGTCGCTGGCGGGGATCAAGTCCGTTGAATGGCTCATCGAGCAGCAGCACCGACGGCGAGTGCACGAGAGCGGTGGCCAATTTTGCCCGCTGCCGCATGCCCTTGGAGTAGGTCGCGATCTTGCGATGCTGCGCCTCGAGCAGGTCGACGGTCTCCAGCGCCCGCCGGGCCGCGCCCTCGGGGTCGGGTAGGGAGTGCAGGCGCGCGTTGGCCAGCACGAACTCCCACCCGGTGACGACGTCGTACATCGCCTCCCGCTCGGGCACCAGCCCTATCTGACGGTAAATCAGTTCATTGCGCCAGACCGGCACCCCGTCCAGGGTGATCGATCCAGACGAGGGTGGCAGGAAACCGCCCATCATGTTGATCAGGGTCGACTTACCCGCGCCGTTGGGACCAAGCAGGCCCGTGACTCCGGGCGAGAACGCCATGGTGACGTCGTTGACCGCCACGACGTTGCCGTACCAGCGCGAGACGCGTTCGATCCGCAGAGTCGCCATCAGATCGTCACCTTGCGATAGCGGGCCCACAGCAGCGCGAAACAGGCGGCGACCAGGGCGAGCGCAACTACAGCGAACACCGTGCCACCGGTGGCCCCGGGCGGCGCGACCGGCTGCGCATTCGGTCCACCGAACAACGAGCTCTGCACCCCGTGCGCCAGGCTGTAGGGGGAGATGAGGCCGGCGTAGGCCGCCGTCGAGAACGCCCCTTCTTGCACGGCGATCTCGGCCATGACTCCGCCGACGCCCTCGAGCACCAGCAGCGTGACAATGATCGCCGCCACCCCGATACCGCGCCGCGGGGTCAGCGCCGCGATCACCAGCGCCACCCCGGCGACCAGCAAGGCCGTGATCAGCGCTCCGCCAAGAGAACGCAGATAGTTCGGCAGTTGCTCGTCGAGCGGCAGCTTGGCCAGCAGCGCGCCCGCGAACATCACGGTGAGCGGGATGACCATCATCGCCAGGACCGCCGCGGTCAAGGCCGCATACTTCGCCAGCACGTACTCCACGCGCTGCAACGGGCGTGAGAAGTACAGCGCAACCACCCGGAATCGCAGGTCCCGCGACACACTCGCCGGAGCCTGCCCGGCGACGAACAGCGACAGCAGCACCGAGATCTTGATGACGTAGTCGGTGTACTCGCCCGGCAGCTCGTCCAGGTCCGCGGTGGCGATGACGATCGCGACGATGACGGGGGGAAGGACGACCGCGGCCAGCAGAAGCACGGGCATGATCTTGGAGCGGGTGGTCCGCCCGAGCCCGAACGCTCCGCGGAAGCTGTCGATGAACAGCGCGAAGGCGATTGATCGTGAGCCCGCCCGGTCTCCGGTGTAGTGCCGGTAGCCGAGGTCGTGGATGACCCCCGCGCGGGCGCCCTCCTGCGGCGTGGTCATGGTGCCCCGGCCGCGAACAGCTCCGCCATGCGGTGGCGCGGACGGTCCAGGCGCACCAGGCCGACCTCCAACGCGGCAACGCTTGCCAGCACCGCGTCATAGGTGTGCTCGCCGAGCAGCGCGACCTCCAGCCGCACCCCCGCCACCCTCACCTCGTGACCGGCGGCGCGCAACGCCGCCGCGACCTCCTCCACCCGGTCGGTGACCTCGACCCGCAGCACCTGACCGGCCGCGGTCACCTCCGCGGTCGAGGACGAGCGCAGCAGCCGGCCGCCGTCGATCATCACCACGTGATCGCAGATCCGTTCCAACTCACCGAGCAGGTGCGATGCCACCAGCACGGAGATCCCGAACTCGGCACCCACCCGCCGGATCAGCGCGAGCATGTCCTCGCGCCCGGCCGGATCGAGCCCGTTGGTCGGTTCGTCCAGGAACACCAGCGCCGGGTCGTGCACGAGGGCCTGGGCCAACTTGACGCGCTGCTTCATTCCGGTGGAGTACCCGCCGATCGGCCGGTAGCGCTCCTCGTAGAGCCCGACGTGGCGCAGGGTGTCGGCGGTGCGTTCGCGGGCCACCGCGCCCGGGAGCCCGGACATCCGCGCCATGTGCACGACGAACTCCGTCGCGGAGACATCCGGGGGCAGGCAATCGTGCTCGGGCATGTAGCCGACCCGCTCGCGGATCGCGACGCCGTCGGTGCGGATGTCGTGGCCCAAGACGTGTGCGGTGCCGGCGGACGGGGTGAGCAGCCCGAGCAACATCTTGATCAGGGTGGACTTGCCCGCCCCGTTGGATCCGACCAGCCCGGTGACCCCGGACGGCACCTCGACGGTGAGCTCGGAGACGGCGGTGAGTGAGCCATAGCGCCGGGTCAGGGCTGCCGTCGCGATCATGCTCACGCCCTGAACTTAACCACGGCGGGGGGAACCACGCCCGGGCCCGGCGCAGTCAGTCGGGCCAGACCGCGTGTCGCTTCGCCAAAAAGGCTGCCATCCCCTCGCGCGCGCCCGAGGAGGCCGACATCGAGGCCATCACCTCGACGGCGATCGCATAGGCATCGGCTTCGGGCCGATCCAGCTGGGCGTAGAGCACGTGCTTGCCGATGCCCTTGCCGGTCCGGCTGCCCCGAGTCGCCCGGGCCAGCAACGCATCGACCGCCTCGTCCAGCTTGTCGTCGGGCACGGCGTCGTTGATCAGCCCCCATTCTGCGGCGGTCGCGGCGTCGATCGCATCGCCGGTCATGGCCAGTTCCATCAGTCGCTTGCGACCGATGCTGCGCGCGACCGGGACGGCCGGGGTGTGGCAGAACCAGCCGCCCTTACCGCCGGGCAACGCGAAAGCAGCTGACTCCGCCGCGATGGCAAGATCACAGGAGGCCACCAGCTGACACCCCGCGGCGGTGGCCAGCGCATGCACTCGGGCGATCACCACCTGGGGCACGGACTGAATGGTCGTCATCAGCGTCGTGCAGGTGAGCAGCAGCGCACGTACCCCGACGACGTCGCGGGCGGCCACGTCGGCGAAGTCGTGTCCGGCGCTGAACACCGGACCGTTCCCGGCCAGCACAATTCCCGTCGCATCGGAGGCTCCGGCATCGGTGAACGCCGCGATCAGCTCGCGCAGGTGATCCTCGGAGAGGGCATTGCGCCGGTCCGGGCGGTTCATCGTGATCCGGACGGTGTCGGCGTCGCGTTTGACCTCGAGGTAGCGGTAGTCATCCATAGCGCCACGCTAGAAGGCCACCGCCCTACATGACAGTGGCCCCCGGCGACCAAGCCGCCAGGGGCCACCACGCGGGCTGTGACTGGCCTCCGTCCCGGTGAGATCAGTCGGGGCACCGCAACCGGCATAACCGGCGCGCGCCTCGCCCGCATTCCCCAGATTAACGGATGATGGTGGACCCCGGGGAGGGGGACAAGGGTGAGTTAGTTCACCCGAACGGGAGACCTGCGCAAGCTGGTGCACTGCGCGCGAAGCCTGGCGCCGGGCGCTGGAGGGCCGGTGCTGCCCGCCCGCCCGAAAGCAGGGACACTGAGCCTCATGCAGATTCTGCCCGCACGACCTGTTGCCGCCGCCGCTGCGGTCCTGCTCCTGCTGGGCGGCATCGCCGCCTGTGGCAGCGACGACGACGAGCCCGGCGCGGCACCCGCCGCCAGCGCCGAGCCGGGTGTGGGTACGCCGCTGGTGCCGATGGGCTCCGGCAACCCGTTCGTGGACGCCGAGCGCGCGGCCGCGCACATGCCGATGACCGCGATCGCGCTCTCGACCGGCATCGCCACGGCCAAGGAACTGAAGGGGCGTATCGACGGACCCGCAGCCGAGTTACGTTCCGGCCTGACCTGGCTGCTCACCGAGCACGCCTACCTCGCCGGGATCGCGGTGGCCACCGCGTACGAGGTCGGGGAAAGGTCTCCGGCGTTCCAACTCGCGCTGGACACCCTCGACACCAACTCGATCAAGGTCTCCGATGCGATCGGCCAGATCGCACCTGATGAGCGGGACGGATTTCTGGACCGCTGGCGTGGACACGTCAGCGATGTGGTGGACTACGCCCTCGGCGCGAAGACCCCGGGCCGCCCCGGGGCGAAACTGCAGGCCGAATCCCGGGCGAACCTCGCCGCGTATGCCAAGTCCTCCGGTGCCTTCTTCGACCGAATCTCCGGTGGCGAGCTGGCCGCCAAGGACGTCGAGGCATCCTTCAACGATCACCTCTCCCTGCTGGTCACGGCCGTCGACAGCCTCGCCGCAGGCGAGGCCCGGGCCTATTCCCAGCTTCGGGAGGCCGCCGCCCATATGCCGATGATGGCCCGCGCCCTGTCCACTGGTATCGCCACGTTCACCGAGATGGACTCCGACCCGGGCGACGCCGCCTCCACTTTGCGCGCCGACCTGACGCACCTGCTGACCGAACACGTCTACGCGGCCGCCGTCGCGGTTTTCGTCGCCTACACCGCCGACGATGGCGCAGACTCCGAGCAGTTCACCGCGGCAGCCGCCATGGTGGACTCGAACTCCAGGGACCTGGCCGCCGCCATCGCAAGCCTCGCCGGCAAGGAGAAGGGCGACGCCTTCTACGCCTCGTGGAGCGCGCACGTGACCGATTTCGTCGATTACGCGCTGGGCGCCGCCGCCGGCGACGAGGACAAGATGGCGGGCGCCTTGGCGAACCTGGACGCCTACCGGACCACCGCCGGCGCCTTCTTCAGCGATCTCACCGGCGGCGCGATCCCGGCCGACGCCGTCGCCGCCGACCTGCGGACCCACATCGTGTCCACCGCCGCAGCGATCGACTCGCTTAAGACCGCACTCCTGTCTTAGACACCGGCCGGTGGGCCCGGCCGGTCTCGCTTCGCCCCTGACGCAAGAACGGGGTCATTCGCCACGCCCTGATGCGCCAATCCACGCAGCGGGCAGCAGCGAAACCCGTAGGGAGCATTACTTAGGTAAGGCTACCCTTGTTCTCGATCCGACCCCACCTATCACCTGTAGGGACCCCCATGCGAACCCAGACCACGCGATCGATAGCTGCCGCCGCTGCGGCAGTCCTGCTCCTCGGCGGCGCTCTCGCCGCCTGTGGCGATGACGACGAGGCCGTCGACGCCGCGCCACCCGCCGCCTCCGGCGACGCTCCGGCGGATGCGCCCGCCGCGGCCCTGGTCGCCAAGGGCACCGGAGATCCCTTCGTGGACGCCGAGCAGGCGGCCAGCCACATGCCGATGACCGCCGCTGCGCTCGCCGGCGGAATCTCCAAGGCGGTTGAGCTCAAGGGCGACTCCGCCTCCCCGGCCGCCGACCTGCGGGCCAGCCTGACCCACATCCTCACTGAGCACGTGTACCTCGCCGGTATCGCGGTCGCCACCGCCTACCACGCCGGAGCGGACTCCCCCGAGTTCGCCCTCGCCGCAAAGACGCTGGACACCAACTCGGTCAAGGTCGCCGACGCCATTGGCTCCGTCGCCCCGGACGAACGTGACGGCTTCCTCAAGCGCTGGCAGTCGCACGTGAGCGACTTCGTCGACTACGCGGTCGGCGCCAAGACCGGCGGCCCGGAAGGCAAGAGCCTCAAGGACGCCGCCGTGAAGAACCTGACCGCGTACGCCAAGTCCTCCGGTGCCTTCTTTGAGAAGATCTCCGGCGGCACCCTGCCGGCCAAGGACATCGAGAAGTCGTTCAACGAGCACATCGGCCTGCTGGCCAAGGCCGTCGACGGCTTCGCCGCCGGCGACACCAAGGCCTACGACCAGCTCAAGGAGGCGGCCGGCCACATGCCGATGATGGCGCAGGCGCTGGCCGGCGGGGTAGCCAAGGCCACCAAGATGGACAGCGATCCTGATGACGCCGCCTCCGGACTGCGGGCAGGCCTGACCTACCTGCTGACCGAGCACGTCTACGCCGCCGGGGTCGCGGTCTTCACCGCCTACACCGCCGGCGCGGACAGCAAGGCATTTGCCGCAGCGGCCGGAACGGTCGACCAGAACTCCAAGGACCTGGCAGCAGCGATCGAGAGCCTTGCCGGCAAGGAACAGGCCAAGGCATTCCTCGGACCGTGGCAGGCGCACGTGCAGGACTTCGTCGACTACGCCGTCGGTGTGGCCACCCAGGACAAGGCCAAGATGGAAGCCGCGCTGGCGAACCTGGATGCCTACCGGACGGCATCGGGCAAGTTCTTCAATTCTCTCACCGGCGGGCTCATCCCCGTCGAGGCGGTTGCCGACGAACTCAAGGTCCACATCGAGTCCACGGCGGGCGCGATCGACTCGCTCGCGGCCGCGCTCGTCAAGGCCTGACCTTCCACAACACCTGCGCTTGGCGCGCGGCCCCGGCACTCGCTACCAGGTGTCGGGGCCGCGGCAGTGCTGCCCTGGCTACGCCGGTCCTCACCCAGCGGGCGACGCCTCGGGGGCGCCGCCGGGGTTGGCCGCCGTGGTGAAGAACGAGATCTTGCCGTCGGTCTCCAGCACCGCAAGCCGGATGTCGGCGAGGCGTTCGATGCCGTCCTCGCGCGCAGCGGCCATCAGGTCATCCAGGGAGAGCCGCTCTGTGCGCATGGCGGCGAGGTCGGGTTCTCCACAGCTGACCACGACCGTCGGGACCCCATGAATCACCGCACGGGCCCGCGGCCAGCGCCAGTTCGCGTAGGACAACGCCACGGTGAGCAACGCGAACACCCCGACGGCCAGAAGCGCCCCGGACAGTGAGGTGTCCTGCTGCGTAACGCCCTGCTGCACGAGGTCACCCATCGTCACGTACAGCAGCAGTTCGAAGGTGCTCAGCTCCCCCAGCGTCGAGCGCCCCACAGATCGGGTGACCAACCACAAGAAGGCGAAGACCACCACGGCCCGAAACACGATCTCCATCAGCGCATCGCCCCCGTCACGGGATCAGCCAGGTACGAAAGGTGGTACTGACCAGGACTTGCTGACCATCCATCACGGCGACGGTCCCGCGCCGCCCGAGCTGGCTGGACGGCTGAATGTAGGCATCGAAGTCGAGGGAGAACACCTCGCCCGGGGGCGGGTCGAACTCCAGGTAGAGCATCTCGCCATCGGAGGTCGACTTGCTGGGCTCGGGATAGAAGGCCTGGTGTTCGAAGATGTCGAAGTAGCGGACGGAGACGGCCAGCTCAATGGGTCCGGATCCGAACCCGCCCGGATGCGTGAGCGTCACCCGCCACAGCACGTCGAGACCGGACCGCGCGATGCGGGGATAGTCCACCCGCAGCTCGTAGCCCTGGGCCCGGGCCGTCGCGGTGGAGGTGTGCACCCCGAGCATGCTGGTCGCGCCCAGGGCCACGACGATGGCCACCAGCACCAAGATGACCCGTCGTCCCGCGCGCGCTCGCAACCGGGGATGGGCCGGATGGACGTCGGCCAAGGTCGAGCAAGGTATCGCTGACTCAGCCACGACGCCCTCTCCTGTTCCATGCTCCGCCCCGCGCCTGGGGCCGGTGGCGGCCGGACGTCGATGCTGACGCCCCGTAGATTGCTACCCGTTGCGCCCGTTCTCAGCCCTGCGATTGGAGTGCGCTGTGAGTGCGCACCTGTCGATTCGCGAGGCCACCGCCGCCGATCTGGACGCGATGCTGGCCTTGGTGCACTCCGCGTACCGTGGCGAGCCCAGCCGGGCGGGGTGGACGAGCGAGGCGGACCTGCTGGAGGGTCCCCGCACCGACGTCGATTTCCTGACCGCGGACCTCGCGGACCCGGCGACCACGATTCTGCTGGCCCACGACGACGGTGTTCTGCTCGCCTGCTGCGAGGTCACCATCAGCGGCGCCGGCCGCGCACACTTCGGGATGTTCGCGGTCCATCCCCCTGCCCAGGGCTGCGGCGTCGGCTCCCGGCTGCTCATCGCCGCGCAGGATTACGCCCGCGCCCTGGGATGCACCCGCATGGAGATGGCGGTGCTGGCGCAGCGGGCCGAACTGCTCGCCTGGTATGGCCGCCGCGGTTACCTCCCGACCGGCGCCGCCGAACCCTTCCCCTACGGCAACCCCCGCTACGGAACCCCCCGGCGCCCGGACCTGGTCTTCACGGTGCTGGCCAAGGAGCTACGCGTCGGCCCGGGAGACGTCGCCGCCGACGTCGAGTAACGGTCTGACCTCGGGGGTCTACGCGGTTCACTGGCGGCTTAGCGCCACCCGGATCTGGGCGATCGATCAACGGCGCCGATAGGCGTCGGAGCGGTGGCTGACGGCGGCGACGACGACCCGCGGCGGCTTGTCCTCGATGGCGTACACGACCCGAAAGTCACCTCGGCGCGCACTATGGAACCCGGTGAACTCGAGGTGGAGTTCGTGGCCGAGCCGGCGCGGGTTCTCGCTCAGAGCCCCGTAGATGAACTCGACCACCGCGGTGGCGATCATTTCCGGAAGCCGGCCCAGGTCGCGCTTGGCCATCGGTGTCCACTCGACCCGGTAGGGGTCGGGCATCAGCGGCGCTTGCGGGTCAGCGCGAGCGCTTCGTTCTTGGTGAGTTGTTCGGTCTCGCCGGCGGCGACCTGTTCACGGGCCGCGCCGATCCGCCGGGTCAGCGCCTTGTCCGAGAGGATTTCGAGGGTCTCCTCCAGCCCGTCGAGGTCCGCGATGCTCAGCACCACCGCTGCCGGACGACCGTGCTTGGTGATCACCACCCGTCCGTGTTCTCGCTCCAAGCGGTCCACGACCTCGGACAGCCGATTCTTCACCTCGGCCAGTGGCATGTGTTCAGCGGAGGACGTCATAGCCATAAGTATAGCTAGATTGATGGGACGGGCACCGCCAACCCTCACGGGATGGCGGCCGGGCGGCGCTAGTCGAATGACTGGCGGCGCTCGAAGGCATGAGGAACACCTCGGCGGCGAGGTCGTCCGCCGCCGCGCCGGTCACCTCCGCAGGTGACCGAAGGCCCGGGCGCAGCAACGCCCGGACCGCAGTGGTCCCGATGCGTCAGAGCCGCATTCGAGGTCGCGATCCGCGCCGTTGCAGGGGAAGCCATGCCTCGACAATCCCGTCTCCCCCAACCGGAGAGTCAAGACTTCGATCAGCTGGTGTACGGCGGGGCCACGCCCCAGCCCCACCGCGGCACGGGCGTCGCCGCGGGAGGGTGCGCGTCCGGGGCGGAGTTCTGCACGGCCAACCGGGTGCCCCACTCGACGTAGCCGGCGAACGCGGCCCGAAACTCCGGATCGGCGGGCAGGTCGACGTCGGCGGCGGACGGGGTGCTCGTCGTCCACGCGGACCACCACCCGCCGCTGCCGCTCACCACCACCGTCATGTGATCACCCATCAGAAACGCCAGACCGCCGAACATCGGGCGCTCGCCGACGTCCGGCTCGGCACCCAGCAGCGCCCGAATCCGGGCCGCCAGATCCTCGTCGTAGCCCATCGGCACAGTCTGCGCCCGAATCGACGCCGGGGCATAGCGGCCACCGCACCGATCAGGCGGGCGGCGGTTGCGCAGACCTCATCGCGGGGTCGATCGGGCTCATCAGGCCCACCGCGCTGCCGTCCGGATCGACGACCACCGCGTAGCGCGCGCCCCAGAAGGCGTCGTAGGGCGGCTGGTGGATCTTGGCTCCGGCGGCGGTCAACTGCTCGTAGAGCGTGTCCACGTCCGCGCGCGCGGACACCTGAAATCCCAGGACAACGCCGGAGGTCTCGCTGGGCCACCCCCGATCCCAAACGGCGGCGAAGGCCTGGCTGTCCAGGTCCAGGTGGACACCGTCGGCGCCTTCGGCGCTGCGGTGATGCGGGGCCCATTCCGCCGGTCCAGCGGGGATGTTCAGCCCCAGCCGAGCGTAGAAGGCCGTCATGGCCTCCATGTCCTCGACGACGAGGTTGATCTGTTTGAGGCTGGCGCGAATTCCCACGCTCCGAACCTAGTGCACACCCACGTCGTTCACGCCCCGGCCGTTCGCGCAATCATCCGCAGTCCTGGCCGCGAGGTCGCCGACCTGCAGAAGACCCTGCTGAACATGGTCACGCACAAGAACATCACCACCCCGGGCAAGCAGAACGCGGCCTACCTCACGCGGGCAAAACTGGATGAGTCAACGACTCACCGCTCGCAGGCATCTTAGCGTGAGTCACCTAGCTGGCCGAGGCGGAGCGGGTGTGCACGCCGAGCATGGACGTACCGCCGAGCAGGACAACGAAGGCGGGCAATACCAGCACCATGCGTCGGCCCGCGCGCGCGCCGACGCGGCGCCCCGGCGTGCACATCGGCCAACGTCGAGGCGCACATCGCCGACTCCGTCGTCGGACCTCCTACCTTCGGGCGCACCTTCCCCCAGGTTGGCGCGAGTAACCCCGCGTCGGGGCATCGGCGTCACCGTGTCAGGATCGGGACATGACCGAACGCGAGGTTGAACGCAGCTACACCGTCGGGGAGTTCACTGCCAAGTTGCGCCGCCTCGCCGACGCGCTCGACGCCGGGGAGGCGTTCAGGATCCAGGTCGCCGGGGAGCGCTTCACCGTCCCCCGGGACGCGCAGATCAGCGTGGAGCACGAGCGCGGCGAGGACGAGGTCGAGATCGAGTTCCAGCTCAAGTGGAAGATCACCGAGGTCACCGACGCCCCCTGCGGTGATGACGAGGTCTGATCCCGCGATCCGCCCGGCCGCTGCGGCCAATCTCCCGACCGGCTGGCGCTGATCCACTCCATCGTCACATCGTTGCGGTCGAACGCCGCTACGGACCTAGAACCTCGACGGTAGTCCGCGCAGCGCATTGCCGAACTCGTAGTCGATCAGATGCGGAGCATGCAGGATGCGCGGTTCGGCCAGACGCCGGCGGAACACCTCGTCGTGCTTGTCCTCGAGGAGGACGAACAGAAGGATCGAGTTGTCGACCACGACCGGGCTCACGCGTCCCGACCAGCCCGGGTCACCGCGACCAGCACAGGTGATCTCGCCGGTCAGTGTCCGATGTCCCGGCTGGTTCGCATTTCAGGGGAACATATCTGACGTTTAGTCAGCGCGCGATCGTTTTCATTGGGCATGCTCGGGCGCGAGGTTTGGGACCTCGCTGCATTGCGCAGACCGTGCCCGAGAAATAAGACTTGTGTCATACTCGGTTGATGGCAAGAGAGATGCCCCGGGTCACGGTGACGTTGCCGGCCGAGCTTGTCGATGAAATGCGTGCCCGTGTCGGTCCGCGGGAGACCAGCGCGTGGGTCGCGGGCGCCATCGCGGATCGGCTGGCGCTGGAACGTCTTGGTGCGGCCATCTCTGACTACGAGTCTGAGCACGGAGCGATCACCGAGCAGGACATCGCCACCGCACGCAAGCGCACCAGCTGGAAACCGGCGACGTCGCGACGTAAGCCACCGGCAGCGTGAGGGTCCTCGACGCCGGCGCACTGATCGCCCTGGACCGGGGCGACCGGGACACCTGGGCACTGATCGCCGAGGTGCATCGGCAGGGCCTTCGTCCCGCTGTCCCCGCTCCGATAATCGCCCAGGCGTGGCGAGGCGGCGCGCGCCAAGCCCGTCTTGCTCGGGCGCTCTCCGGTGCCGATCAGGTGGCGGCGCACAGCGCCCTGTCGTTCCGCGCCGGAGATCTGCTTGCCCGCTCGGGCACCACCGATGTGCTCGACGCCTTGGTGGCCCTCGTCGCCGCCGACCGACCGGGCTGGGAGGTTCTCACGTCCGACCCGGACGACATCCACCACCTGCTGTCCACAATGAAGGTGCGCCGGGTCATCCGCCGGGTGTGAAGCGGGAAGCGGCACCTGGCCTCGGCGGTCTTCTTGATTCCGCCTCGCTGAGCGGCACGCGTACCTCGGCGTCGACCTGACCGACGCCTCCTTGCCCGCCTCGCCGACCGCCTGGGAATGACTGTCCCTCCGAGGTCGGACGGCCAATCGGACATACTGTACGGACGTCTTGTGCGCCGGAGTGGGCCGACAGCTGAGTTCGCGGACATACGCCGCGACAGGGAGGAGGACGTGTGCAGATCCGACGGCCGTGCCTGGTCGTGCCGGGGCACTCCGCCCGCATGCACTCCGCCGCCCTGAGAGCGCCCGCCGACGAGGTCGTGTTCGACCTCGAGGGTGCGGTGGCCCCGCAGACCAACGACGCCGCCCGGGCGCAGGTACTCGCGACGCTGGCCGATCCGGCCTGGCGGGCTGCGAGCGGCCGTGCGGGCCGCCCGCGATGCCGGCTTCGACGGCAAGTGGGCCATCCACCCGGAGCAGGTCGCGCCGCTCAACGACGGCTTCGCCGCCGACCCCGACGAGTTGCGCTGGGCCGCCGAGGTCACCGCCGCACTCGAGGCGGCGGCCACCGCCGGGTCGGCCGCCGCACGGGTCGGGAACGCGATGGTCGATGAGGCGATGGCACGCCGGGCCCGCCGGATCGGGGCCCTGCCGGCGCGGTCGACGGTGGCCGAGCCCGAAATCGAGGCCGAGGGGGCCGAGGAGTTGGGACCGCCGTTCTTCGACGACCTCGCGCGCGGGGACGTCTTCGGAGCGCCCGGCCTGACGCTGACGCCGGGTCACGCCGCGCTGCATCAGGGCGTCGTCGGGGACCGGTTGCGCCTGGCCCTGGACGCCCCGTTGTTCGAGGCGGTCACCGGGAAAGCGGGCCTGCTCGCGCACCCCGCGCTGGTCTGTGACGTCGCAATCGGACAGTCCACCGCCCCCAGCGGACGGGTGCTCGGGAACCTGTTCTACCGCGGCCTGGCCGCCCGGCCGGTGGCGATCGGCACCACGTTGCGTACGCGCACCGAGGTGGTCGCGCTCAAGACCGCCTCCCGGGGGCGCGGCGTGGTTGCCCTGCGCTGTACGACCACCGACGAGCACGGCGCCCCCGTGCTGGACTTCTGGCGCTGCCCGCTGCTGCCCGCCCGCTCGGCCGACCCGCCCGCGGACTGCGACGACCTCGCCGCCGTCGGGCACCCGGTCGACGTCCGCGCTCTGGTCCCTGCGGACTGGGACCTCGCGCCGCTGCGGTCGGACCCGCTCGGTCCGCTGTTCGCCGATCTCGTCCCGGGTGCGCACCGCATCGTGGCCGGCGAGACCGTGTCCTGCGCGCCGGAACTGGCCCGCCTGACGTTGAACACCGCGATGACGCACACCGACGCCAGCGCGGGCGCGCACGGGCGGCGCCTGGTCTACGGCGGCCATGTCATCGCGATCGCCTTCGGGCACCTGACCCGCCTGCTTCCCGACCTGGCCACCGTGCTCGCCTGGCACTGCTGCGATCACACCGGCCCGACCTTCGAGGGCGACCTACTGCGCACCGTGATCACGCTGGACAAGCTCGAAGCTCTGAACGACGGTGGCCTGGTGCACTTCCGGGCCCGCACCCGTGCCCGCTCCCCCGGCGACCTCAATGACGAGCGAGCCGCCCGGGACGTTCTGGACTGGTCGGCTGTGGGGTTGATGCCGTGACAGACATTCTGAGTGGTCTTCAGATCATCGAGGGATCGGCGTTCGTCGCCGCTCCGCTGGGCGGGATGACACTCGCCCAACTCGGCGCCGATGTGATCCGCTTCGACGACATCGGCGGCGGGCTGGACTACGCGCGGTGGCCGTTGGCGCCCGGTGGGCAGAGCCTGTTCTGGGCCGGGATGAACAAGGGCAAGCGCTCGGTCAGTGTCAGCCTGCGCACCGATGCCGGCCGCGAACTCGTCACCGACCTGATCGCCGTCGCCGGCAACCTAATCACGAACTTTCCGGCCCGCGGCTGGCTGTCCTACGAGCGCCTGCGCACGCACCGCCCCGACCTGGTGATGGTCGCGTTGACCGGCAACCGGGACGGCACCAGCGAGGTCGACTACACCGTCAACCCGGCGACCGGTTTTCCGCTCGCGTCCGGCCCACGCAACCTGGCCGAGCCGGCCAACTCCCTGATGCCGGCCTGGGACGCGGTGATGGGTGGGCTCGCGGCGACCGGCCTGCTCGCCGCCGACCGGCACCGCACCCGCACCGGCGAGGGCCAGGTAATCGGGCTCGCCCTCTCCGACGTCGCGTTCGCCATGGTCGGGCACCTCGGCCGCGTCGCCGAAGCCGAGCTGGACGGACACGACCAGGTCAAGGACGGCAACTACCTCTACGGCGCCTTCGGGCATGATTTCGCTACCGGTGACGGCCGCCGGGTGATGATCGTTGCCCTGACCACTCGTCAGTGGGCGGCGCTGCGAGAGGTCACCGGCCTCGGTGACGCCTTCGACCAGATCGGGGCGGCCACCGGCCTGGACCTGGAGACCGAGTCCGGCCGCTACGAGGGCCGGGACATGATCGCGGCCATCCTGCGGCCCTGGTTCGCCGCCCGCGACCTGGGCACGCTGCGTGAGCTCTTCACCGGCACGGGAGTGTCCTGGGGCCCTTACCAGTCGTTCACGCAACTGGTCGAGAACGACCCTCGCTGCTCGCCGGCCAACCCGATGTGGGCCCGCACCGAGCACCCCGGCGTTGGGAACTACCTGATGCCCGGCACCCCGCTGGACTTCTCCGCCGTGGCCCGCGCCGCTGTGCGGCGGGCGCCGCTGCTCGGCGAGCACACCGAAGAGGTCCTGAGCGGCCTGCTCGGGCTCGGGCAGGCCGAGATCGGCCGGCTCACCGAGCAGGGCACCATCGCCCTCGCCCGCGAGCACGCCGGAACGTAGTGTCGAGCCCGACCCGCAGCGGGCCCGTGCGGCCGGGCGTCCGGTGCTGAACTTCTAGAAAAGTACCGTTGGTCGTGACCGCTATTCAGATCTTGTCGCCGTCGGCCCGATCCGATCCGTGGACGTTCGGGGATTCAATGATCCGGAACACCTCCTGGGCGTACCAGTAGGTGCGCCCGCCGCGACCGAAGTTGCCGAGTTCCTCCACCCAGCCACGTTTCTCGGCCTCCTTGACCAGGTTCCGCGCTCCCTGATTGGTCAGGCCTGTCTCGCGTTGCACCGTGCTGACGGTGAGGTAGGGGTTTCGAAAGACCAAGTCGACAAGGGTCGGCAAGGAAGAGCGGACGCCTACACACGCGGTGCGGTAGCGCTCCCGTAATGCCACCAGGGCGGCGGCGCGCGTGAGGGCATCCTCGGATTGTCGGCGCACAGCGGTCAGGAAGAACTGCAGCCACTGTTGGATCTCGCCACGCTCCCGCACGCCTTGCAGTCGGTCGTAGTACTCCCGGCGGTTGGCCTCGAGGTACCCGGACAGGTAGAGCAGTGGCGTGTCGAGCTTGCCCTGATCGATCAGCATCAGGCCGATCAGCAGCCTGCCGATGCGGCCGTTGCCGTCGAGGAACGGGTGGATGGTCTCGAACTGGTAGTGCATCAGCGCGCACCTGATCAGCGTGGGCATCGCGCTTGGCTCGTTGACGAACCTCTCCCAGTCCGCGACCAGCGCGGGGATCTCCGGGTGAAGCGGCGGCACGTACACGGCTGTGTCCGGGCTCGCCGTTGGTGAACCGACCCACACCGGGCTACGCCGGAACTCGCCCGGGAGCTTCTCCTCGCCACGGACACCCGAGAGGAGCACACTGTGCACGCTCTTCACCAGGCGCTGGGTCAAGGGCTGGTCCTTGATCAACTGGACGCCTAGGTGGGTGGCACGGATGTAGCGCTCGACTTCGGCCGTCTCCTCCGTGGCACTGGTCGCGTCGATCGCCTCCGCTTGGAGCATCTGCGAGAGCGAGGTCTGGGTGCCTTCGATGCGGGAGCTCGCGACGGCCTCTCGGGTCAAGTACGGGCCGAGCAGGAGGGTGGGGTCGCGGACCAGGGTGTTCAGGCCTTTGAGGTTGCCGAGGGCACTGTCGGCCTCGGACAGGGCGTAGACCGTGTCATCGTCAAGGGGAAGCCTGCGCGGAACGACGGCTGGCTGGAAGTACCAGATCGAGTGCCGGTTCCCCGGCTCACGCGTCACCCGGCCGAACGTCTCATCGACGAACCTCGCTCGATCCACGGTTTAAATCTACAATAAAGTGCCCTGTTTATTTGGATCTTTTCTCTCACGTTCCAAGTCGACTCGGAGTCGAGACACATCTCTCCCAGTCAATTGGCTTATGTCTTGGAGTTTTTTGCCAGCGCGCCAAGTGGAGTTGGGGGTGGACGCGACGCTGCAATCCCGCCTCCGCGCGGCTTGGAGGGTGGGTCCGTTGCTGCTAGTCGACTCGGGCATCCCTTGAGCCTGCGCAAGGAGTCGTGACGCTCCCTGACTGGCGCACCGAAGTCGCCTCGGATCTGTCCTGCGGGGGCAGCACCCGAACACTGCGCGCGTCCACGGTTTCCCCGCATTGCGAGCACGTGTGCACGAGGAGACTGACGTGTCCGCAGGCCTTGTGCACGATCTCCAACGGCGGCCCCTCGGGGGCCGCCCAGGTGTCGCCCCATTGCCGCATCACGGTGATCACGCCCCACAGATCGCGGCCCTTGTCGGTGAGCCGGTACTCGTAGCGGGGTGGGTTGTCCTGGTACTGCTCACGCCGGAACACCCCGTTCTCGACGAGGTGGGTCAGGCGCTGGTTGAGCACATTGCGGGAGATGCCCAGCCGGCTCTGGAACTCATCGAACCGGCGCACGCCCAGGAACGCGTCGCGCACGATCAGCAGCGACCACCACTCGCCCACGACCTCCAGGCACTGGGCGACCGAGCAGTTCATCTGCTCGAAGCTGGTTCGGCGCATGGCGTCCACGGTAGTGGGTTCCCTCAAAGAACGCACTCCGCTAGGGTCAGTTCTCTCAAGGAACTCACTGTCCCGACTTGACCGCCCCGGTGAGGAGTGCCGATGACCTCGGCCGACTGGAAGAGCACCGCCTGCAGCCTCTGCTACGTCAACTGTGGGCTCGAGGTGCAGATTGACGGACGTTCCATCACGCGCGTGCGCGGAGACAGGCAAGCCCCGCACACCGCCGGCTACCTGTGCCAGAAGGCACAGCGCCTGACGTTCTACGGCCGCCCCAACGGCCGGCTGACCACCCCGTTGCGCCGACGGCCCGACGGCACCCACGAGCCCATCGACTGGGACACCGCGCTCGACGAGATCGCCGCCCGGCTGCAAACCTTGCGCGACGCCGATCGCGCGGCCGACCGGCCCAGTTCATTCGCGTACTACGGCGGAGGTGGGCAGGGGAACCACTCCGGCGGCGCCTACGGCACCGGGCTGCTGAAGTGGATGGGCGGCACGCGCAACTTCAGCGCGCTCTCCCAGGAGAAGACCGGCGACTTCTGGGTCAACGGGAAGCTGTTCGGTTCCCAGATCTGCCACACCTCCGAAGACATCGAGGAGTGCGACCTGCTGGTCGTCATAGGGGCCAACCCGTGGCAGGCGCACGGCTTCCGCAACGCCCGCCGGGAACTCAACGAGATCAAGAACGACCCGGATCGGCGCCTGGTGGTCATCGACCCGCGCCGGACCGAGACCGCGGACATCGCCGACCTGCACCTCGGTCTGCGACCCGGCACCGATGCGTACCTGCTGGGTGCCATCGTCGCGCTGCTCCTCGAGCGCGGCGGAGCGGACGAGGCCTGGTTGGCCGAACACACCGAGGGATTCGCCGAGGTGGCGCAGACCTTCGCGCGCGTCCCGGTGGCCGAGTGGGTCGCGCACGCCGAGGTCGCGATGGCCGACGTCGAGCGCCTGGTCGACATGATCCTCGCCGCTCGGGCCATGGTCGTCCGCGTCGAACTCGGCATCCAGCAGGGCCGCAACTCGACGCTGAACAGCTACCTGGAGAAGCTCCTCTTCCTACTGACCGCCAACTTCGGACGGGCCGGCACTAACAACCTGCACAGTTGGCTGCAGCCGCTGTGGACGAACTCCAAGGGGCAGCACTCGGAGATCACCGGCATCGAGTACATCGCGGGGCTGCTCCCGCCGAACACCCTCGCCGAGGAGATCCTGGCCGAGCACCCCCACCGCGCGCGGGCCCTGTGGGTGGAGTCCGGGAACCCGGCCAACACCGTCGCCGACACCGCGGCCGTGGAGGCCGCGATCCGCGCGTGTGAGCTCTCCGTCGTCGTGGACGTCGCCTACACCGAGACCGCGGCCCTGGCCGACTACGTGCTGCCGGCCGCGTCCCAGCACGAGAAGTGGGAGTACACGCTCTTCACCTTCGAGTGGCCGATCAACTACTTCCACCTGCGGCCAGCGCTTTTCGAGCCGCTTGCGGGCACGCTGCCTGAGTCGGAGATCTACGCCCGCTTGTTCGAACGACTGGGCGTCCTGCCCGGCGAGGCGGTGCTGGCGGAGCTGACCGAGCTCGCACGGGCCAATCCGAAGCACCTCTTGCGACGAGCGACCGAGGTGATGGCCGAGCATCCCGGGCTCGCGGACATCGCCCCAGTGCTGATCTACCGGACGCTCGGCCAGACGCTGCCCGAGGGAGCCGCGCACATCTCCCCGCTGTGGTTGGTGTGCCAGCGCGCGGCGGCATCCATGCCGGTCCCGGTCCAGCGTGCGCTCGGCACCGACGCCACCGGATTCGCGTTGGGACAGGCCCTGTTCGACACCGCGCTCGCCAGCCCGCGCGGCTTCGCCTTCAGCGTCCACGAGCATGACGAGGTCTGGGATCTCGTTAAGGCTGACCGAATCCAGCTCGCCGTCCCCGACCTGCTGGACTGGCTCGGCCGGCTGGACCCCACCGCGGACCGGCCCGACCCCGACTACCCGTTCTCCCTGCTCAACGGGCAGCGCCGTTCGCACAACGCCAACCAGATCCTGCGCTCTCCCGCGTGGCGCAAGAGCGACCTCGACGGGGCGCTGCGGATCCATCCCGACGACCTCGCCAACCTCGGAGCCGAGGTTGGGGACTGGCTCGCCGTCGTCACGGCGACCGGCCGCCTGGTGGTGCGCACCGAAGCCGACGACTCGATGCGCCGCGGGCAGGTCGCGCTGCCCCACGGGTTCGGCATGTCGGTGCCCGACGGCAAGGGCGGACGGGTCACCAACGGCCCGCGGATCAACCAGATCACCGCCGCCCTCGACCGCGATCCGATCGCCGGAACGCCACACCACAAGGACGTCCGCGTGCGGCTGGAACGCGCGGCCGCCGCTGAGGTCGCGGCGGCCGAGGCCAGCAGCGGCGTGGTGCGCGACCTGATCGCCGCCGCCGCGGGCGCGGGCTGACCGAGATGTGAACCTTTGGCCCCTCGATACGAACGCTGAATACGAGCAACGAACTCAGAGGGTTCATGCTCCTCGACCCGAGGAGGTGTGCGGCAGCTATCCCGGACGGTCCCGCACCCAGCCCGCCTCAGCCCCCGATTCGTCATCGCTGCTCGCCAGGTGCACAACAGCCCGCTCAGTTTGGTGGGCAGCTGCGAGGGGTGTCGAAGCCGCATAGGTGGTTATTGAGGTACGTGTTGTCCACCATGCTCGGGTGCCAGGCCACGTCCGGGAAGAGCAGCGTGCTGATAGCCACCGGCACGTGGTACCCGACGGTCGTGATTGTCAGGATCGCAGCGTAAACAGCGAACCCTCGCACGACCGTCACCCTGGCGCCGCCGGCAGACCCCAACTGGCTCGCGCCGCGCTCGATGAGCGTTTCGCCTCGGTCGTTGACAAAAAATCGCAGGCACGTCACCGCAGTCACGGTCACCGCGACGAAGACGATGTTGCGTAGAGCGTTGTGGCCGTAGTAGCTGTCCAGGAACGGGAATGACCACCCGGAGTGCTCCCACCAGCCCATCCGCATGACGACGCATGCCTCGAATACGGCATCGACCACGAAGATGATCACGTAGGCGACCGCCACGAGCACCGACCAGTGCACCCGCGGCCACGCGCGCCGAATCCGCCGCATGATCGCGCAAGCGAGCATCGGGATACCGAGGAAGAACAGCGGGTAGATGGGGACGATCATCAGGATCGGCCACGCGGTCTGGGCGCCCGGTTCGTGGAACGACTGCCAGCCCGGCAACTCAGAGACCGCCGTGCCGCGATTGAAGAACGCGGAGTTGTAGGTGAACCAGGGGCGGAAGAACTGGCTGGCCGGGTCGTACAGCGAGATCGCAGCCGATGCGATCACGATCTGCCCGTCCAGAGGGATCCGCCGCTCCCGCCGCCACGGCATGATGACGAACCTGTAGATCAGCGCAATGAGTACCAGTGGGCAAACGACCTGCGCGACGTTGATGCTCACCGCCATCCATGTCGGCGGCACACTCGGCCCCGAAGGAACCTCCTGAAAGTTGGGACCGGTGACCCACCTGAGGATGATGTAGATCTCGAACAAGGCCAGCGCCACTCCCAAGGCGGCCGCCACCTGTACCGCCGGCCGTCGTCGTGTGGCACCGGACCTCGCCGGCCCCGCTGTTGCGGTACTCATCGGCTTCCCTTCGGTTGCAGACGTCGTAGGAGCTCGCGCGCCGCGAGCTGCCCGGGAATCCCGGAGACCCCGGGACACGGGTGGGTACCGGCCCCCGTGAGGTAGAGGCCATCAACCGGAGTGCGGTAGCCGCCGAAGCCCACCGCCGGGCGCAGCGGGCCGAGTGCCGCGCGGGAGAAGTCGACGTGCCACGGTTGGCCGTCGGTCAAGCGCATCTGGTGGGCAAGCTCGAGCGGTCCCTTCGCTTCGCGGCCAAGTTCGAGCGCGCCCAACCCGTCGAAGTACTCGGCAGCCGAAGCCACGAGATGATCGGCCGCGCGGTCCCAGCCGACCGTTGGTTCCGGCGGCATCCACCCGGCCCAGAGGTAGAGCGTGTCCTGGCCTTCGGGTGCCTGAGAAGGGTCGATCGCGCTGGGCACGATGGCCCAGAACGGCAGCGGATCGGGCAACTTCCCGGTGGCGCGTCCCTCGAGCGCGCCGACGATCTCGTCGAGCGACCCGACGAAAGTCGAGGGAATTCGCAGGTCGAGTCCATCGCTACGCGCCGCAGTGTGACGGGCCAGCGAGGCCGGACCGGCCAACGCCAGGTCCACCTTGAGGTGCGCCGCGCCCATATTGCCCGTCGGTATCCCGTCCGCGCGCGCAGCTTGCCTCGGCGTGAGGACGCCGTCGGGAAGGAGCTGCCGAAGAGTGCGCTTGGGATCGCACGACGCGAGCACTATCGACGCACGTAAGGTCTGGCCCGAGTCGAGCCGCGCTCCGCGAACGCGCCCACCCTCGACAAGGACCTCTTCCACGACCGCTCCGGTGCGAAGGACGCCACCGTGCGCGACGAGGCAGCGCGCGAGTGCGTCGGGGAGTGCCTGACTTCCGCCGATCGGTCGGCTCATCCCGAGCCGGTGAACCATGCCACCGAAGAGCAGCGCCAGCCCGCTGCCCGGCTCGGTGATCGGGGCGGCAATCGCACCCATTCCGGCTACGAGGTCACGTGCGACGGGATGGGTGAAGCGCCGAGTGACGATGTCCACGGCGGAGGCCTTGAGCAGATTCGCCATCGGCGCCAGGCGGCCAAGGCGAGTGGCGGCCGCGCGCGCCGCGGAGAGCATTACGGACGCCGATGGACGAGTCGGATTGGCAAGCAGCATCGGCATCATCACGTCGAGCAAGGCGTCTTGAGCCAAGACGAAATCGAGGTAGGCAGACGCGTCCCGCGAAGAGAAGCGACGCAATTCCTCGGCGGTGCGGACGGGGTCGCGCCAGACGGCGACCGAAGCGCCATCCCGATGCAGGTAGGCGAAGGCAGGATCGACCTCAGCCTCCGCGTAGCCGTAGCGCCACAGCGCCAGGTCCGAGATCACCGTCGACGCTCGGATCCAGAGAAAATCGACCGCACCCAGATTGATCAGGTGCTCGGGAGCCTCGGGTATCACCGCAGCGGTACGCGTACAACCGCCGGCGATCGCCTCGGCCTCAACGACGGTGACCGTGACGCCCCGCTGGGCGAGATAGCAAGCGGCGACAAGACCGTTGTGCCCGGCGCCGATGACGAGAACGTCGGCGCCCGTCCCCAACCCCTCGGCCCGGAGCTCAGGTTGTGCCGACAAGGGAACCAACGGGCCCAAGCTCGCCACTGAAGCAGAGCATCGAAAGATCGATCTGCGTGCGAATACCCGGCGGCGCGTCGCAGACGAACGGGATCGCGTTCACAACGCTCGCGGCCGTGACGTGGACCGCATCCGCCATCCCATCGCCCGCCGGCTCCCAGAAGAGCTCGAAGGAGGGCCGGCCGGTGATCTTGATCTGGTAGAAGGACTTCGGCCGCCGGTCGTATCCCCACTCGATGGGTACGCTCGGATCGAGCTTCCAGCACTGGCTGAAGAGCATGCGCTCACGACCGTTCTCGAGCATGCGAAACAGCGGCGATACCGCTCCGACGGTGCCGGCATTCGTGACCCGCCCGAAGGCATTGATGTCGCGGTCCGCCATCGCCCAGCGGTACTCGGTCCTGCGTTCATCCACGCTGAAGCCGAGGGCGTTGGCGATGAAGTCGCCGCTCGAGAAGAACATGTCGTCGTGGAGCTTGGACGCGAACAACAGCGGGAGCTCGTTCTTCAGCCGCTCCTGAGTCCAGCCGAAGCCGATGCCCTCAAAAAGCATGTACGGGCTCAGGCCGGTCGGGGGGCCGTCTGAGTACTCGCAGCATTGGATGTGCTCGACCTCGCTGCACAACGTGGTGAGCGTGGCGCACAGCCGATCCGAGAAGAAGCCCGGGTTGATCCCGGCTGCGTAGAGCGAGACGCCGCCGGTCTGGCACGCCGCCTGCAGGCGTTCGCGCTTCTCGCCCGCGAGGAGGAAGATGTCTCCGACCTGGGTGAGGACGTTCTTCCCGGACTCCAGCAGCCGGCAGACAACATCCCAGTCGGCGAAGAACGGTGAGTAGATCACGCAGTCGGCGTCGAGGTCGATCAGCGCGTCCACGTCGGTCGTCGCGGCGACACCGGCAGGATCGACGCCGGCGAGAGTGCCGGCGTCCGCCCCGGCCTTCTCGGCCGAGAACACCCAGCAGCCGACCAATTCCAGGTGCGGGCGGTTGGCGGCGGTGACCATCGCAATGCCCAGTTGCCCCTGACTACCCGTCGCCCACTGAATCACTCGGTACTTCTCGCGCCCGAACTCGCGCACCGGCCCTCCACGGCTAGAAACAACTTGTATCTATATATTGTATACTTACCCGATGCGAACGCGCCACCCCCGATCGGGCAACATCGGTGAGGTGGCACGCCCAGGTGAGGTCTCGAACAAGCGGAACACCCCGCGGATCAACGCGCGCAAGAGCGGCGAGAAGCTGATCTTCGAAGCCACCGAGCGACTTCTACGCGAGGTTCCTGTTCGAGACCTGAGCGTGGAGCAGATCCTCGAGGAGTCCGGAGTTTCGAGGCGGACCTTCTACGTCTACTTCGCGTCGAAGTACGGCGTGATCATGCGCCTCGCCGAAGCCGTGGTGAGGGACATCTCCGAGACGCTCGAGCCCCTGCTGGCTCGGCCGGCGGGCGAACACGGACCCGATGCGCTCCGACGGGCTGTCGACGCCGGATGCGCGGTATGGGCCGGGCACGCTGACGTACTGCGCGCCGTCGTCGAACACTGGCAGGAGGTCGATGACCTCCGCGAAGCCTGGCTCGGCGCGTTGGGACAGGTGGCTGCGGCCATGTCGGCGGAGATCGACCGCGAGCGCGCGGCCGGCGCCGCCCAACCGGGCCCTGACTCCCTGGCGCTCGCCTGGTCGCTCATCTGGGCTTCGGCGAACGTCCTCCACTTCGGACTCCTCGGACAGGTGTCCGGTCTCCCGAAATCGCCCCGGCAGCTCGTCGACCCGATCTGCGCAATGTGGATGGGTGCGATCTACGGGGCGCCGGTCTCCTCAGCGTGAGAAGGTCCGCAGGATCCCGGAATAGGCATCCCGCGTCTCTTCGATCGACAGCGGGGGCATGTAGGGGGTGTGCAGGACAAGATGCGGAAGCACGCCCTCATACTGCAGCGCCTGTCGTCGCGCTTCCTCCGGTGTGCCCGAGATGCTGAAGGTCTCGACCAGGGCGTGGCTGGTGGCGTTCTCAAGAGCACCGACGCCTCCGGACAGAAGAGCGGCACGAAGCGCGTGCTGGTCCGCCTCGAGACCGTGAAACGCGACCACTCTGTCGCTCGAGGGATGCGCGACGTACATCCCCACCTGGATCCGCGCGCGGCGGAGCGCCTCGGTGCGGTCGTCAGAGATCGAGCAGATGACCATGCCGACAACCTCGACCGAGGCGGGGTTGCGCGCGCCTCGCCGTGCGCCGATCTCTAGATTGGGCAGGACGCATTCACGGACGTATCGAGGCGTCTGCAGGTAGCCGATCGTGCCGTCGGCGAGCTCACCGGCCAGTTGCAGCATTCGCGGCCCCATGGCACCGAGGTAGGTCGGGATCCGGGACCGGGCCATCGTGCGGGTGCCCCACGGGTTGAACGCCGGCAGCGAGTAGCGCTCGCGCTCCCCGTCGAAGGGCTCCGCCGTTCCGGTCGACAGAAACTCCCACGACCGACGCAGCACGGTGAGGTACTCGCGCATGCGGTTCACCGGACGCGCGATGGACGCTCCGTGCAGCGTCTCGACGAACTCAGGACCGCCGATGCCCACGCCGAGCAGGAGCCGCCCATTGGCAAGCTCGTCCACGTCCGCAGCGGCGTTTGCCATCTCGAACGGGGTCCGGGTGGGCGCGACGGCGAGCCCTACGGCCAGCTGGATCCGCGTCGTCGTCGCAGCAGCGGCCGCATGCATGACGAACGGATTGCGGAAGAACTCGTAGTCCCACGCCGAATCGAAGCCGGCGTCTTCGGCAGCGCGCGCGAAGAGCGGCACTTCGACGAGCGGCGCCTGAAGGCATGGCATCGTTACACCGATCTGTTGCCTCATACCGGCACCGCCTCGCCCGCGGCGCCAAGGCGGCGGTAGCGGCGTTGGACCCGTGGACCAGCATCACTCATACACATTGCATATCCATTCGTTGTAGACCCGGATCTCGCCGCGGCGACCCGCTCAGTGCCCGCCACTGACGTACTCGTCAGCGATCGCGTCGGCGTCGATCTCACCGGTCTCGCCGGCGAACGACACTCGCCCGCGATTGAGGAGATAGACATAGTCGGCAACCGCGAGCGCCCGCGTCACGTACTGCTCGACCAACAGCAGGCTTGACCCTTCGGCGGCGAGGACGGCGAGGAACTCGAAGATCTCGTCGACGATCTTGGGGGCCAGCCCCATGCTGACCTCATCGAGGAGAACCAGTTTCGGCCGTTGCACGTAGGTGCGGGCGAGGGAGAGCATCTGCTGCTCGCCACCAGACATCGTGCCGGCGGTCTGCGCCAGCCGCTCCCCCAGGCGTGGAAAGGCCGACACGGCACGTTCGATCGACTCCTTCTCCGTGCCCGGCCGGCTCTGCAGAATCAAGTTGTCCCGCACGGACAAGTTGGGGAACACCCCGCGACCCTCGGGAACGTGGCAGATCCCCAGGTCACACAGGCCGTGCGGGCTTCGTCCGAGGACCGACCGGTCGTCGAACACAAGGTCACCCCTGGTGGGCTTCAACAATCCGGAGGCGACCCGCAGCAGCGTGGTCTTGCCCGCTCCGTTCGGGCCCAACAACGCGACGATGGAGCGTTCCGGCACCACCAGGTCGATCCCGCGCAGAACCTGGGTGCCGCCGTAGCCGGCGTCAATTCCCCGTAGCTCGAACATCAGATGCTCACTCCTTTGTCCCGGACGCGAGGGCTTCCAGCTCGGGGGCCTCGGACCCCAGGTAGGCGCCGCGGACGAGTTCGGAGCTCTGCACCTGCAGCGGCGTACCCTCGAAGATGGGCTTGCCGAAGTCGAGGACGTAGATGTACTCGCAGGTGCTCATCACCAGCGCCATGTCGTGTTCGACGATGAGAATCCCGAGCCCCCTCTCGGAGACGAGCGAGCGCAGAATGCCACCGAAACATTCGGTCTCCGCGCCGTCGAGCCCGGACGAGGGTTCATCAAGCAGGAGCACTCGAAACTCGCCGGCGGCGACCCGGGCGAGCTCGACCAGCCGACGTTGTCCCGTGGACAGATCAGCGGGTCGGCGGTCGGCGAGATGCGCGATGTTGCACAGCTCCATGGCGGTCTCGGCGTGGAGCTGGGTGGCGCGGCGCTGCGCCGGTGGCGCGGCGAGGTGGCGCAGCGGATTGCGCCCCGCCATCGCGGCCTCACGGCCCATCGCCACGTTCTCGCGCACCGAGAGGGTTTCGAACAGTTCCATCCGCTGGAACGTCCGCCCGAGGCCTTTCAGCGCCCGGGCCTGCGGCGCAAAGCCGGTGACGTCCTCGCCGAACAGGAGGACCTTTCCATGGGCTGGCCTGACCATTCCGCTGATCGCGTTGAACGTGGTCGTCTTGCCGGCTCCGTTCGGACCAATCAGGCCGGTGATCCGCCCACCGGGGGCGTGCAGAGTTTGTCCGTCCACGGCGGTCAGACCTCCGTAGCGAACGGTCACGTCCTGCACGAGCAGGCCGTCGTCGAGATTCATCGCGCACCTCCAGCGATCGCGGACTGCCGCGGGCGACCAGGGACAGCTAGCGGTGACGGCGCCCGCCGTCCCGCGGGCCCGCGGATGCGCCGGGCACCGCGCTGAGTTGCCAGGATCAGGGCGGTGCGAACCGCTCCCTGCGAGGCCGCGGCCGCGAGAATGGCACCGAGACCGAAGGACAGCTGGAGCAACTGGCTCACGCGCGGATCCGTGAAGTACAGCGGCACGACGTACAGCAGAAGCGGCGCCAGGAACGCGGCGGTGAGGGTCCGGCTGCCGGAGATGGCCAGCACCGCCAACGCCACTAGCGATTGGACGTAGTTGAATGCGTCCTGATTGACCGCCCCGAACAGGCTCGCGTAGAGCCCGCCGCTGATCCCGGCGATGAAGCCGGACAGACAGAACACGAGGACCCGCGAAACGGCGACCGAGGTACCCAGGGTGGTCAGCGCCGTCGGGGAGTCCGAGAGGGCACGGAGCAGCCGGCCCAGCCGGGATCGCTCGACCACCATCACCACGAGGACCGCCGCGACCGCGATCGCCAGCAGCAGGTAGTAGTACGAGGTGTCCGAGTCAAAACCGGGTGCACGCTGGGTCTGCAGAGCGACGCTGCCGAACATGTACTCCTTGGAGTATGCGTACTGCGACAGCACGATGCCGAAGCCGAGCGTGGCCAGGGCGAGGTAGAGCCCGGACAGCCGGATCGCCGGCACCGAGACGATCAGCGCGATCGGCAGGCAGAACAGACCGCCGGTCAGCAACGCGAGATAGAAGGGCACCCCGTTGCCGAGCATGTGCGCGAACCCGACCGCACCGACGGCGGCGAACCCGGTGTGACACAGCGAGATCTGACCGGAGGTGCGCACCAGCAGGTGAAGGGACACGAACAGCAGTACCTGCGTCATCGCGGTGTTGTAACCCGGCAGCCGCCCACCGGCGAGGTGCGGGACGGCGAGGAGCAGGACGCCGAAGGCGCAGATTCCCACGGCCCTCGCCCGAGGGCTGAGTGCGCTGGGTGTGGGCGGGCGCGCCCGGACGAGGCGGCCAACCTCGACCAGCTTGCCCCGCGGAATGACCAGCAGCCCGATGAACAGGACCAGGAACGGTACCGCCAGGTCGAACCCCTGCAGTTGCTCGACATTGCCGGAGGCCTTGCTGATGAGCTTCTGCAGCACGCCGACCGCGATGCCGCCGGCGAAGGCGAGCGGGACGGATTGGAACCGCGCAATAGTGGCCGCGCCGAAGGCCTGAACGACGAGCAGGGTGAGGACGTTGATCTCGAGCTGACCCTGGTTCGAGGCGAACAGGATTCCCGACACGGAAGCGAAGCAGGAGCCGATAACCCACGCGGCACGGCGGACCCGCACCGGAGCGGTGCCGGACATGCTCAGCAGTTGCGGGTCGTCGACGACACCGCGCATCGCCACGCCCAAGCGGGAGACCCGGAAGAACAGCGCGAGGCCGAGTGCGGCGCTCACGCCGAGTCCGAGTGTGATCAGGTGCTCGACGGTGATGTTGACGTCCGAGACGGTCAGCGCGGTGTCCTGCGGCAGGAAGGTGCTGAAGGTCAATCCCTGTTCACCGAAACTCAGAGCGAGCAGCGCGCGGATCGCCACCAGCAGGCCTACGGTTCCGACGACCCGGTACGCGGTGGACACCGGAGCCAGCACGACGGCGAGACGTTCGAGCACCAGACCGACCAGCGGCCCGAACACGACGAAAACGACGACGAAGGCGACCGGCCACGGTAGGCCGCGCTCCTCGCGGAGGCCGTAGAAGGTGTAGGCGGCGGCCGCGCAGACGGCGCCGTGCGCGATGTTGAACACCCCGGCCGTCTTGTACGTCAGTACCAGGCCCATGGCCGAGATGCCGTAGATGGCGCCGGTGATGACGCCGAAGATCACGAACGGCAGATAGTCGCTCATGATCGGCACACCCCGCACCGCGGGTAGAGATCGACCCGGCTGGTCGGGACGGCAACCGGAACCTTGCCGCGCAGCAGCAGACAGCCCGGCCGGTGCGCCCGGGTCATCGGGGGCACGGTCCACAGCTCTGAGGATCCGGCGAGCACCTCGGCGACGGTCAGTTCGGTCGCCGCCTCCTGGGCCCCTCCGATCTGACGCTGCTGGTCCGCGACCTGGTGACAGGTTTGCCGCAGTCGGCGCATGCCGATCACGATCCAGCCGACGACCGCGACAACGACCAGGACGGCAAAGCTCGCGGCGATGCTGATCCAGCGGAGTTGCTCGCGCCAGGCCACTTCATCCGCGGCCCGGGCCCAGCTCACATAGACACCGAGCACACCGATGCCCGCCACGACAGCAGCGATCGCGGTCTCGCACCGGCGCCACGGACCGCGTGAGTCCGCGCGAGGGGGCGCCGCCGGCGCCGGGCCGGCGGATGGGTGGGTTGCACTCACGCCCATCACGTCCTCGAGCCGGTGGACGGTGGACGTCATCCGACGCCGCCCCGGGTCGATGCGGACCGATCCAGCCACTGCCGATTGATCTCGGCCCGGATGTAGTCCTCCAGCGCTCCGCGCCGCTCGGCCTGCTCGGTGCGCAGCGCGTCGCTTTGATCTGCCAGTTCGCGCCACTCGTCGCGCATGTCGGCCGAGATCCACAGCGCGGCCGCGACGGTGAGAGCGAGCACCGAACCGAACCCGGCGGAGATCACGAACGGGACCTGTTCGGAGATGTACTGGGTGTCCGCGACCCCCCGGTAGCCGACGACCAGGGTCAGGACACCACCGATCGCAACCGCGATCGCAGCGGCCCGGTCCCACTGGGTCCGCAAGTACTTGAGCAGGATCACGACCGAACTCCTAACGCTGAGACAGCCCAGGTCCCGAGGAATCCGGCACCGGCGACGAGGACGAGCACGAGGTAGAGGTGGTCGGCGCCGGGCAGTGAGTCACCGCCACCGGTGGGGATAAGACCGGGTCCGTTGCTGAGGGCGACGGTGTCATTGCCGGAAACGGCCGAGCCGGGAATCACGGCACCCCCGGTCGAGGGCAGCAGGTCCGCTGCCGCTGGGTCGAGGGCGCCGGCCGGAGTCCCTCCGTTCAACGGCAGTTCCCCGACACCGGCGCTATCCTGACTGGGCGTCAGATCCACACTGGCAGCGACCAGCCCCGTCGACTGGGTGAAGTCGGTCGGCCCGTTGTAGTAGGTGTTCTCCGGTGGTGCCGGTGCGGTGTAACTGAACCGGTAGGTGCCGGACACGAGGCCCCCGGCCGTTTCCTGCGGCGCTTGGAAGGTGACGGTGACACCTGCCTGTTGAATTCCTTTCAGCGCGGCATCGGCCGGGATCAGGTAGGTCTTGCTCTGGCCGTCTTCGAGCTGGGTGATGGTGAAGAATCCGTTCTGGATCCCGATGTCGGGGTCGCGCAATGTGTGCCCGCCCGCGGGAACAGGGAGCTGCGGCACCGCCAACGGATCGGGATTCGGCACTCCGGGGATTGGCACCGGGACCGGAATCTTGTC
Source organism: Sporichthyaceae bacterium (assembly GCA_052388275.1). Taxonomy (GTDB): domain Bacteria; phylum Actinomycetota; class Actinomycetes; order Sporichthyales; family Sporichthyaceae; genus JBQTII01. The sequence goes on from JBQTII010000043.1 coordinate 30,366, forward strand.
CGGGCTCTGTTCCGGGAGCGTGATGTTCAGCCCCGGCACGGAGATGCGCCCGATCGAGGTCGAGGTCGCCCGGCTGATCGCCCCGGTGTTGCCATCGGCCACGACGGTGGCGACTGACCGCACGTCGGAGACGTTGCCGTAGCTGCCGAGCGTGAACCCGCTACCCGAGGTCGAGGCCGTGGCGGTCACGTCCCCGCTGCGCGCTTCGTCGATGCGGGCCGTCGATCGGGCCCCGAGCGACCCCGGATCCCCCACTACACCGTCGGCGAGGGTCATGAAGTCGCCGCTCTCGGAGTAGAGCGTGAAGCCGGGGTAGGAGATCCGGCTCGGCGGCGATCCAGCCTCGGTGGCGGCGATGAAGGGGTAGGCCGGGACCGGGACGTTGAACAGTGCCGCACCGATCCCAGGCAAGGTGGGCACCGTGTCACCCGCGTCCGGGAACTGAGAGCTCGCGCTGCGCAGGCCGATGCCGTCCTGGCGCGCCTGCGCCGATGGGCCCCCTCCGACGATGGTGAGCCCAGTGGGCAGCGACGGGTTCGCGATGGTCAACTCGGACGCGGATGCCCGGGCGACGGCCTCGTAGCTGGCGCCGGCGTTGGCCGACGACATGGGCAGTACCGCCCAGCAGACCGCGCCACCCAGCAGGACGATGCCCGCCGTGCCGCGCTGTACTCGAGTGAATCGTTGTGGCATGTCAGTACCTCCGAGAGGGCGATGGGCCGCGAGGGGCGGGAGCGGCGGTCAGGACGACAGGTCGCCCAGGACGGCAAGCTCACGCGCTGGCGGGAGTGGGTGGTGGCGGTGCTGCACCGCGGGGCCCGGCTGAGTCCCTGCCGCAGCAGCAGCCGGCTTCTTGCCGTTGCACACCGGTTTGCCGCCCTCCGGCGCGCTCCACCCGGCGCTGGTGAGCTTCAGGCTGAAGTAGCAGGGCGGAGCGGAGGGCAGCTTGCCCTTGCCGAAGGTGACGCCGGCGCTGAGGCCGTCGAGCTTCTCCTCCTTCAGCTTCCAGAGGCCTTCCATGATCATCTGCGTGGTGACGTCACCGGCCCGTGCCTGGTCGGCGACCTTGGCCAGGGCCGCTTCGAACAACTTGCCCGAGGACCAGCCGAGCATCACGGCCTGGTCAACGACGGTCTTTGGAGAGAACTTGGCCATCGCAGCCACCAACTCGGCGACGCCGGCAATCTCGCTAGTGACGAAGGGCGCCACATTGTGTCCGAGCACCACCCCGAAGCTCTGCAGGTTCTTGTCCGCGACCGCCTGGGGATTGAGGATGATCGCGGTCGTGGCGATCAGCGGCCTGTAGTTCAGCGCTGCGCACCCGCGGGCCAGTCGCGTGGCGGCTGATCCCTCGACGGCCAACCAGAGGACCTGGACGCCGGCGTCCTTCATCAGCTTGCATTCGGCGCTGTAGTCCGGCTGGGTGAGCGAGACGGCCTTTGCCGGGCCCAGCTGTAGGCCGGCGTTACGGGTGTTCTCCTCGTGGCGCCCCTGCAGTTCGCTGCAAATGGAGGCTTCCACGCAGTAGATGAGGCCGACCTTGCCGCCGTTGGTGGCCCGGCTGGCCTGCTGGTAGGCACCGAAGTACGCGTCCAGCGGATGACCGCCCTGGGGGAACATGTACTGACTCTGGTACCAGTCCGTCGACACGAGTTCCCCACCGATCACCGGGAACCGCTCGCGCTCGACGGCGGCGCGCATGGCGGCACTGGTGAGCGGGACACCGGCCGCGATGAGCGCGGCTACCTTCTGCTGGTGGATCAACTGGTTGACGTTGGTCGCGACTCGGGTCGGGTCGGATCCATCGTCGAGCTGGGTGAGCGCAATGGGGTGGCACTGGACCCCGCCGCGCGCGTTCACCGCGGCCGCCCACACCGCAATACCGGGACGCAGGCCCTGCTGGCCGGCGCCGATCAGACCCGATGACGCCATCGTCTGGCCGAGCTTGATCGGCGACAAGGACTTCGCGCAGGGCTTGTCGGCGACCGGGGCCGGGGCGTCGGACGCGGCGGTGGGGCCGGCCGTCTTGGCGCTGTCGGCAACTTCGCGGCTCCCGTTGGCGGCGGCTGCGTTGGTAGCTCCGTCGGAAGGAGCGCCCTGGCGGCGCGGTTGTGCCGCTGCGGTGTCCACCCCCCCGGCAGGGGCGGGTGCCCCGGCGGAATCGGTGGCGCCGGTGTCGGCTGCCGGGCCGACCGCGTTAGCGCCCCCACCGTTCCCGGCGGCCACGACCTCGTCGTGATCGACGTTGGTGCCGCACGCCGAAACCAGGACCAGTGCGGCTGCCGATCCGGCGGCGACCACCGACCGGGTCCGCTGGATCCAGCGGTAGATGTGCATAACGTGCCTCCAGCTTGAGCGGGGCCAGTGCGGTGCACTGGGTCGGGTCGGGTCGGGGGGCGGAGCTCTCCCACCTCGTGCAATCAGGTGCCGTGCGATCAGGTGCCGGGCATCTCGGCGTAGGTCTCGACGAGGGCCGCGACCCGTTCGGTGAGCTGTTTGTCATCGGTGAGCACGCCGACGATGGCGGCGTTGCAGGCGTCCGCGAACGGAACACCGGCGCGCAGAAGAACGGCTGCGGCGATGAGCGTGCGGGTGGACGCCACTTCCTTCAGACCCGATCCCTTGGCCCGCCGTACGGCCTGGCCGAGCCGAACGAGGCTGTCGGCAAGGGGCACGGCGACGCCCGATTCCGCGATGAGGATCCGGCGTTCGATCTCGGCGGACGGGAAGTCGAGTTCGATCGACACCATGCGCTGGCGGGTCGAGGTCTTGAGGTCCTTGAGCACGCTCTGGTAACCAGGGTTGTAGGAGACGACGAGGTTGAATCCAGGAGCCGCCTTGATCTGCTGTCCGCCAAGTCGCTCCAGGCTCAGCTCGCGGCGGTGGTCGGTCAGCGAATGGATGGCGACGGTGGCGTCCTGGCGCGCCTCCACGACCTCATCGAGGTAGCAGATCCCGCCGGTCCGCACGGCCCGGGTGAGCGGCCCGTCCACCCACACCGTGTCGCCGCCCTGCAGGACGAATCGGCCGAGCAGATCGCTCGCGGTGAGGTCCTCGTGACAGGAAACCGTGAACAGCGGCACACCGAGTCGGTATGCCATGTGTTCGACGAACCGCGTCTTACCGCAGCCCGTCGGCCCCTTCAGCATGATCGGCAGGCCGCGGGAGGCTGCGACGCCGAAGATCTGCACCTCGCGGCCGGACGGTAGGTAGAACGGGACCTCGTCGGACGAGCAAGTCACGTCGTCGATGCCGGGTTCGTTGCACAAGGCGGTCATCTCAGGCTCCTGATCGTCAGCGCTCTGGGCATGGCGGGAGAAGCAGTTGGCGGCTGGGCTGCATCCACTGCATGGAACTGGTGTGCTTGCGGGGATACGTGGGCCTCAGGGAGCCCGGTCACCTGGGGCCCACGCGCGCCTTCTGGTGAATCACTCGGTCGCGAACTGGGTGACCTGGTCGGCCTCGGACGGTGCCGGCCGACCATCGCGAACGATGAACGTGCCGCTCGGGTCGAAGTGCCCCGAGTTTCGCTTGGTGATCGGCAGATCCGGGGACGGACAGGCCTGATTCGTCTCGGGCCCGCAGATGTAGTTGGTCCAGTAAGAGTTCTCCTGGGCCCCTTTCGGCCACGCCGCGTTGATGTTGTTCGTGATCCAGTACGGGATGTTGTACGAGACCATGTAGATCGCGGTACAGATCGCGGTCATGGCAGCGAAGCGCAGGCCCAACTGGCCGACCCGGCCGGTGCGGACCCGTTCGATGCCCCGCTCGCACAGGGTCTGACCCTTGTCGTTGCGGAAGTACATAAGACACGAGTAGCCCAGGCACCAGAAGCCGGCGTAGACCGCTTCGTAGATCGGCATCTGGTAGTACTCGCCGTGCCACAGGGTGAGTTCGGGAACAGCGCTGTGGTAGCCGTAGATCCCGCAGCGCATGTAGACGATCTCGAGCGCGAGGAACGTGAAGAAGCCGTTCCAGTACGAGAGAAAGACCAGCGTCGGGGTGCTCATCCGGGGCCAGCGAGCGCGCATCTGACGCATCGACCAGGTCAGGAACATGATCACGCCGAACAGGCCCCAGACGTAGGCCGTGATGACGAACAGCAGCGGGTAGGCCTGCATCCGGCCGGGCTCACCGGCGGTGATCGAACTCCATCCCGGCACGTCGGCGACCCAGGATCCCATGTTGGGCAGCCAGGCGTTGTAGGTGAAGAAGGCGTTGAAGTAGTTGGCGAACGGGTCCAGGAACCACGCGAAGGTCGCGAACCAGATCAGCAGCAGCCCCTCGGCCGTCACGGTCCGGGACCGGCGCCACGGCTTGCCGACCCAGTTCCAGAAGAACCAGAGCATTGCCGGGAAGCCGAGGGCGGTAACCGCGGTAGCGGCGACCTTGATGCCCGTCGGGACGGGCGTGGGTCCGGACGGTACGTGCTGGAAGTTCGGTCCGGTCACCCACTTGAGCAGGACGTAGGCCTCGAAGGCGACCGCCAGCATCCCGAGGAACGCCCAGATCTTGACGGTCGCCGCCTGGTTCGGTTGGACGATCCCGCGATCGGACTCCGGTGGTGCTGCGGCTCGGGTCAACAGGGCCACGGCCTTCTCCTCACTCCTCGTCGAACGTTTCTATCTATACATCAATGTATAGGCAGTAGACACTTATGTACAGACGTGGTTGTCAGAGATTTCGGGAATCCGCCGTGCGCTCGGCGCGAGGTCAGCCGGCGTCGCGGTCGACGAGCCGCCTGCCGGCACCCGCCACCTTGAGCGCCCGGCCCAGCACGGAGACGATTTCCCCGGCAAGGTCCTCAGGGCTGTTGAGTCGAAGGTGCGGAAACGCGCCCCACAGTCGGCGGATCTCCTGAGTATTTCCGCTGCGGATGTCCAGGTGAACGCATCCCACGCCGGCGGCGATGGCACTGTCCAGGGCTCGGCGGCTGTCCGCCTCCGCGTACTCGTGCTCGTACCCGTCGTCATAAGGCAGCCCGTCGCCGACGACGATGAGAAGGCGGTGCGCCGTCCCGGCCTCCTCGCGGATGACGGTTTCGGCGTGCCGGACTGCCGCGCCCAGGCGGGTGAAACCGCCGGGCTCCAGCGAGGCCAGGCGCCGGACCGCGCCGTCGTCGTACCGGTCCTCGAAGCCCTTCACCCGCAGGAAGTTCGTGTTTGCCCGCCCCCAGGACTGGAACGCGTAGAGGGCGACCCGGTCACCCAGGGCATCCAGGGCCTCCGTCAGGTTCGCGGCCACGTTCCGCTGGTCGTCGAACATGCAGCCTGTCTCGTCCCGGCCTCCAGTCGATCCGGTGGCATCGAGCAGGACGAGGACGCCCAGGCCGCGGCCGCTGCGCCGACGCGCCTCGTAGACCCTCGGTTCGCCGCCCGGCCCGGCCCGGCGAGCGACGGCGTGATCCACCAGCCCGGTGAGATCCAGGTCGTCGCCCAGGTCCTGCCCCCGCCACCGTTCCAGCTGGGGACTGATCCGGGCTAATGACCGCATCAGCGCAGGGTCCGGGGTGCAGCGCCACCCTTCCCGATCGGTGGGTACCGGGTCGAACTGGGCCACCGCACACCAGTTCTGGCGGTACTCCCGACGATGGAGGTCCCATTCCGGGTAGAGCCGCCCGGCCGGTCGCAGCTCCAGCGACATGGGGCACGCAACCTCTTCCTGCAGCCTCCGCGCCTTGTGCCCGACCTGAGCCGCCCTACTCGATGAGGCCGGCGGCAGATCCTGGCCCGACCCGCCGTCCGTTCCGGGTGTTCTTCCGGCGCCTAGTAGTTTCTGCAGGTAGCGGGCCAGTGGGCCAGGTGCGACCGGGGCGTTCAGGAGCCTGGCCAACCGGGATTCTTCGGAGTCCTGTTCGTCATCGAGTTCCGGCAGCGTCGGTTCGTTGTCTGCGCGGGTGTCGGCCGCGGTCGGCTCGCCGCGGCCCGTAGTCGAGGCCATGAGGACACGGCCCGGCTTGATCGATCCCAGCCAGGGCGGCGCTTCGGGCACGGGTTCGCCCATGTCGGCGGCCCGGCGCAGGGAGTCTTCCCGCGACCGCGGGATCGCCCCGTCATAGAGGCCTGTCACCTTCGCGGCTACCCGAGGGGGCAGCACCTCTTCCATCAACGCGACCGCGCGCATCGACTCCAGCGTCAAGTAACGCAGACGGAGGCGCCGTTGACCGGTCAATCGCGCCAGGCCCCTCGGCTCGAGACTGCCCGCCGCGATGAGGGCGGACTGTACGACCAGGCCATCGGCCACCGCCGCCGCGTCCTCGGTGTTGCTCGTGAAGATGCGCTGTCCGTCGGACCACGGTCGCTGCTCCACACCACTGAGGACCACAACCCGCCGCCCGACTACCGCGTGGGCGAGCAGCGACAGTCGCTCCGCCGGGTCGAGGACCAGGGCCCGCTCCTCCGCGATGGCGCCGGAACCCTGCACGGCCCCTGGTTGCTCGGCGGGACTTACCCTGCGGCGTGAACTCCAGCTCATCGCAGCCTCCGATTAAGTGACGCTTAGTCAGGCAATGGCGAGCCACCGAAGATGGTGCGCATCCAGATGTCGATCAGGACTTCGGCTGCTACTTCCTCGTTAGCGGGATGCTCCACGTCGCTGAGCCCGGCGAGGTACAAGGAGATCCAGGTCGACCACAACAGCGCTCCGACAAGCTGGTTGGCGTCGGCCCCGGGCGGGGCGAGTCCTTCGGCGCGCTCGCGCTCGAGTTCGGCGGCGATCGATCGGCGGAAGGGCTCCAGGAGCGAGAGTTGCATGGCGCGCAGTTCCGGCACCTCGCGCCAGTGCTCGAACATCGCACGGAGCACGGCGCGGTTCCTGCCCCAGACCGCGGCGCCTTCTCGGATGCTGCGTTGCAGGGCTTCGTGCCGGGGGACCGACTCGTCGTCCTGCACGAACTGCTGGACGCGGTCGAACATCTCGGCCATCGCGGTCATTGCGAGGCTGTTGATGACCTCCCACTTCGAGCTGAAGTAGTGGTAGAACGTCCCCCGCGAAACACCCGCTTCCTCGATCATCTGGGCGACCGAGAGTTCCCGCGCGGTGGTCGTGCTTAGCAGACGCTCGGTGGCGGCGAAGAGTTGCTGCTCGATCTGGGACGAACGATCGCGCGAGCGCGGCCGGGTTGAGGCAGGCGCGGTCGACGCCGTGACTTCTTCACCCGCAACGCTCGGCATGAGATCCCCTGTGAGTAGACACCATTATATAGACTAGCGTGTCTGGTCAGTCAAGGCCAATCGACACCGAGTGGTTAAGGTGGGCCGTCCGGTCGGCGAGCGGACTTCGGTCGTCAGCGGGCGTCCGGATCTCCGTAAAGGGTGCGGAGCCAGAGGTCGGTGAGCAGCACGGCGGCCGCTGTCTCATCCGGGATGTCGTCGACGTCGCTCAGCCCCGCGACGTAAAGGCAGGTCAAGCTGGACCAGAGCAGAGCCGCGACCAGTTGACTGGCATCAGAGCCGGCGGGGGCGAGTCCGGCCGCTCGCTCGCGCTCAAGTTCCTCGGCGATCGAGACGCGAAACGGTTCGAGCAGCGACAACTGCAGACCACGAAGTTCCGGAACCTCGCGCCAGTGCTCGTAGATCGCCCGGAGCACCGCGCGGTTGCTCGCCCAGGCGGCGCATCCTTCGGCGACGCTGCGCCGGAGAGCCTCCTGGCGAGAGACGGCCGCATCGTCCTGGACGAACTGCAACACACGCTCGTAGATCTCCGCCATGGCGATGGCGGCGACGCTGTTGATGACCTCCCACTTCGAGCTGAAGTAGTGGTAGAAGGTCCCCCGCGAGATACCGGCTTCCTCGATCATTTGGGCGACTGAGAGCTCCCGCGCGGTGGTCACCTCCAACAGGCGCTCGGTCGCGGCAAACAGATCTCGCTCGACCGCAGAGGTTCGATCGCGAGTTCGAGGTCTCGTGGATGCCGCGGCGACCTGCGCCGACACCGAGATCCCAGGCTGTCGAGCCGGCTTGGCTGCCGGCTCGGACTTTCGGCGCGCTCTTGTCGCCGACGGCCGATCAGCTGCGGGACCCGACATCGGTCTCCTCCTGGTAGACATCGATGTCTAGGCTACCTCGGGCCCGGACGGGCGGCGCGCGGTCAGCGTCCGGGTCGGGCGCGGTTGAGCTGCTCGCATTCGTGGTGCGTACCGGTGCCACACAACCCGTTCAGAAAGTACGACCGCTCCTGAACGTCGGTCGGGAACGGGTGCGCACGCGCGGCGAACATCTGCGCGGGGATGTTGTAGATGCACAGGAACATGACGCTGATCGCCCCGAAGACGGCGAGGAAGCGGATCCCGGTCTGCTGCCTCGGAGTTGCGTCGAGGTCCTCGATGCCCCGTTCGGCGAGCGTCTCACCCCGATCGTTCCTGAAGAACCGAAGACTCGCCCAGGCGGCCCAGAGCGCCCCCCACAGAATCGCCTCGTAGATGGGGTACTGAGTGAACTGGTTCGCGTTGACCGACCACCCCGGGTCGGCGCCGGCGTAGGTGTAGAAGCCGATGGGCATCAAGACGTACGCCTCGAGCACGAGGGTGAACACGCTGGCTGCGAGCCACGCCACCAGGAACAACCGGGTCGCCGACGCCGTGGGCCACCGCAGCCGACATCTGCGCATCAGCCAGTTCAGGGCGATACACGCCGGCAGGAGGACCAGGAGGAACAGCGGGAGGACCCACAAGGGTGATTCCGCGAGTTGTGCTCCCGGCTCGGCCGGCGCCGCCGACCCGGGGATCTCCGACAGCCATGAGCCCCAGTTGGGCATGAAGGAGTTGTACGTGAGCCAGGTCCCGCTGTAGTTGAACAGCGGATCCTGGAAGTACGCCAGGCCGAAGGCGAGTGTCATCATGCCGTCCAGGCCGAGCCTTCCGTCCCGGCGCCAGGGCCTGACGACGAACCGCCAGACGGCCAGGAACGCCAGCACGAAGCCCACACATAGGCCGATCCAGATCGTGTACTTCATCGACGTTGGCGGCTGGTCGGGCCCGACTGGTACCCGCTCGAAGTTCGGTCCACTGATCCACTTGGCCCAGATATAGATCTGGAAGGCGAGGATGATCGCCCCGAGGGTGGCCCATACCTTCACGGGCTTACTCGTCGCGCGCATCTCCACCATCGAGGACTCCGCGCGCGTTGGCCGACCCTTGTCCGCACGACTCTGAATGGCCATCGGTCAGAGCCCTACCGCACGCAAGGACTCGAGGTCGTCGATCGCCGTTCCTGTGCGCTGCATCATCGGCAGGCTGATCTCGTCGGGCTGATACTTCGGCATCAGGGCGTGCCGGCCGATGGTGTACGCCCAGGCGAAGTACGGGTAGAACGTCGCCTCGCGGTACGCCGTGAAAGCCTTGTCGTGGGAGAGCGCCGGTCCACCGTTCGTGGCCAAGCGCTCCAGGTAGAAGTCGAGCAGGTCGTGCTCCCAGGCGCGCCGGTCCTCGACCTCCAGACCCGTCGTGATGATGTAGGCGTAGTCGTACACCCACGAGCCGCGCACGCCGATCTGCCAGTCACCGATCCCCATGCGGCCCTCCTTCGTCACGTAGGTGTTGCCGACGTGGTAGTCCCCGTGGAGGTAGGTGTGCGCGCCCCTGCTGGAGATCTCGAGCGAGCGCCGCATCCCGGCGTAAAGGTCCGCGCGGCGACGCCACAAGCCATCGGGGAGCACAGCCCTCGAACGCCGCGTCCCCACGGCCGACCGCTTCTCCATGCCGATGAAGGCGTCGATGACCTGAAGATGCTGGGCCGGCGTCTTGAGCCACCGAAAGTCGTTGAGTTTCGGGCTGTTCCAGAAGCTCCCGTGCCACACCGCGGTGTTGGCGAGGAGGTCTTCCATCCGGGCGCGCGTCATCGTGGTGGAGGGCTGCCAGAATTTCGCACCCCGCAGTGCCGCCACGTCCTCCATCACGCTGATCGACCGCCAGCTCCGCGGGTCCACTGCGCAGTGATACGCGCGCGGCGCCTCGATCTCGATCTGCGGGCGGACGAGGTTGTAGAAACCCGGCTCGCCGTCGATGAAGCCGCCCAGGCCCAGGATGAGACGCTGCGCCAGCGCGGTGGTGCACTTGACGAACAACCGATTCGGCACGCCGAGCGCCTGCCCAGCTTCGTTGTAGGTCAGATCAAGAGCGGATCGCGTCGTCGTGCCGACGCTGCCGCCCGGTCGGCGGATCTCCAGGACCCGCGCCTGGGGGTCGTGCGGGAAAAGCACCGACGAGAGGTACGCGCAGGTGAGGTCTTCGGCCGAACGGGGAATCCCGTTCGTACCTTGGCCGCGCCGAATGCGCTCGACGACGCCCCGGGCCAGCACTTCAGCAGTGCGCCGGGCGGCCCAAGCCTTCGTCGGCGGGACGAACCCCGCTGTTGCCGCAGCAGGCGTGCCCGTTGTCTCCAACGCCATCTCCTGGCTCCTCACTACTACCCCGTTGAAGGTGCGCTGAGGTGCTCATACAAACATGTCTAGCCAGTTATGTATAGTCACCCTGTGCAGGCGGCGATGTCCCCTCCCGTCATACCGGCAACAAGGGGCGAGGGCGAGGCCCGGCCCACGCGTGGCCGCAGATTCTCAACCGAGTTCATTGACGGTGGAGGCAAGCCAGGACGACCCCGAAAATTGACACACAAAGGCCGCGGACGGTCGCCGCGGGCGCTAGGCCCGACCGGGAAACGATCGAGCCCCCAGCCAAACAGCCGTGGCCTGCTCCCACAGGACGAACGCGCCGACGTTCTGAGGAAGAGCGGCTGACGAGGACGTAGAGGTCAGAACAGCCCGACTTGTCCGATCAGGCCTTCGACGGCAGTGACGATCGCCTGCGCGCTCTCGATCCCCTCTCCGGCTTCTTCCGCGCTGGCATCGTCGCCCGGAAGCTGCGGGTACTCCAACTCGTTGCGGCGCCGCCGCAGCGCACCGAACTGCCGGAAGCCGGCGCCGAACTGGGCCCGAGCTACTTGCTCGACGGCGTAGTGCCCGCCCTTGGTCGTAGGACGGAGGCCTTGTTGGGCCAGCAACCCGGTCAGGGCCTGGCGAGCTGCGTCGTAGGCGAGGACGAATGCCGAGTCCGGGTCCCGCTCTGCGGCGAGGCGGGCGGTCTCCAGCGTGACCCGCGCCTTCTCCAGCAGGCGGGCACCGTTCGCGGCCTCGCCAGTGAGCCTCTGGAGGTCGCCGGTCGCGATGAGGGCTTCGACCTCGGCCTCACCGCGATTCCATCGGACCATCAGGGGTCCACCTGCTCACGCGTGCCGAGGGCAACAGTGTTGGGAGATGCCTTGATTTGCGCGACGAGCGTGTCGGTCCCGTCGAGCCATTGCTTGCCCGACCGCACGACGGGGTTCACTTCCAGCCCGAGCCGTGTCTGCGCCCGGTCGGCAGCTTCGTAGAGGTCAGCGCGGTCAACCTTGCCCACGACCAGGACGTCGATGTCGTTCGGCGGTGGTCCGACCTCACCGGCATACCGCGCCGCCCACGACCCGAAGATCACGACCTCCTTCGCCCCCGGGATTGCGAACTCCTCGGCGATGACCGCTTTCGGCCCGAACGTGACCTCGAGTAGCGCCCTCAACGCCGCCGCGGCCGGGTGAGCGGTGTTGGCCCGCACCAGACGGTTCCGACCGAGACTGCGACTCGCCAGAAGGCCTGCCTCGTCCAGCCGAACGACCTCGCGGTGAAGCGTCGAGAGCGGGACGTCCAGCCGCTGCGCGAGATCGGTCACCCCGAACTCCGCGTCGGGGTGCAACAACAGCCACATGAGCAGCTCGGCCTGGTGCTGCGACCGGAATACCGGGAGCAGCGCGGGTCCTTCACTACGCATAAATGAAATATATATCCCATTTATAGGAACTATCGAGTGCCCTGACCAACCCCCGCCACCCCAGAGTCAACTGCCGGCGCCCGACCCGCTGCCCGGACTCGGCCGAAACCGCGCACCCCGGGAGGCATCCCGGACGGCCCCCAAACCAGGCCGCATAGGCCGCGGACGGTCCGCCGGGGCTTGCCTCACCGGGCCGAAGCGATCAGCCCCCAACCTGTTCGCACAGGTCAGCAACGCAGAGCCGGGTGATCGAACCCTCTCGTGGCGCCCGGGAGCTCCTCGTGAGCATCCCCGGGGTCAGTACCGACGTCGCCGAGGTGATCATCGCCGAGACCGGCGCGGACATGACCCGCTTCCCCAGCGCGGACCACCTGGCCTCCTGGGCCGGGGTCTGCCCAGGCAGCAACGAGTCCGCCGGACGGGTCAAGTCGACCAAGACCCGACCGGGCAACCCCTACCTCAAAGGTGCCCTGGGGATCGCCGCGATGGCCGCCGCCCGGAGCAAGAACACCTACCTGGCCGCCCGCCACCGGCGCATCGCCGCCCGCCGCGGCCCCTTGAAAGCCATCGTCGCCATCGAGCACAGCATCCTGAACGCGGTCTGGCACATGCTCACCAACGGCGAGTTCTACGCCGATCCCGGCGGCGATTTCTACACCCGCCGCGACCCCGACCTGGCCAAACGCCGCGCCCTGCAACAACTCCGCCAGCTCGGCTAC
>JBQTII010000044.1:0-13991 GCA_052388275.1 Sporichthyaceae bacterium
TGGCCTCTGCCACCAGCTGCGCCCCACGTGTGAGGGCCTGTTCCTGCTTGCTGATCTCACCGGACATGCCGGGACCTCCCGTTCCCCGTGGCGGAACCTCCGCCGGTAGGGACCCTATGCGCAAAGCTGCGTTTTCGGACAGGAACTGTGGCAGCGGCCGGGCCAGCGGTCGATCCGCTCGCCGAGCGGGCTATCCGAGCCGGTTGGCCAGCCTGGTCATCGCCGCGGCGTGCTGCTCATCGACGCGGCGGTAGGTCGATTCCGATGCCAACAGGTTGGTCTCGAAGGTGTTCAGCTCGTCGATGACCGCGAAGACCTCGACATCCCAGCGGTCCAGGACCTCCCGGCAGGCCAGCGCACCGGCGCCCTTCCAGTTGTCCACCAACTGCACCAACTCCTGGCGCAGCGCCGAACACTGCTTGCCGAGATCGAGGCGCGCCTCGGCGACCAGCTGGGCCGAGCGTTGCAGCGCGCCCTCCTGAGCGCTGACCCCGCCGTTCATCGGGAATCCCCCCTCGCGTGCACGATCACGACAACATCTGACGGAAGTGGTTGAAGGCCCCCGCGGCCGCCATCGCCACCGGGAAGACGCCCATGACGCACAGCCCCTCCACGCCATCGCCCAGGCGTGCCCACCACACCGAACGCCAGCCCTTGCCCAGCGCCAGGGCAGCGCCCAGGACCGGTATCGCAAGCACCGCGGCTCCAGCACCGATGCAGTACAACGCCACCGACGAGGAGGCGGCGAACACGCCGCCGACGCCGGCGAGCACCGCGATCAGGCCGCCGATCCGCAGCGCGAGCCGGGTGCCGATCCCCCGGTAGGACCGGGAGCAGGCGGCCAGCGCGATTCCGGCCAGAGCCCCGGTGGCGTAGGCCGGCCATTGCGTCCAGCCCGGGCCGGGGTCGAGCGCGAGCGCGAGCGCGGCCGCGGCCGCGGTCCCTGCGGCGCCAAGGGCACCGGCATCGAGCAGGCGCCGCCCGCTCTCGACGGTGCGCGCCACCTCCCGGGTGCGGATCCGGACCTTGCGCGCCGGCGGGAAGGCCCGCGCCGACCAGGTGGTCGCGGACATCCGTTCGGCGTCGAGCAGTTGCTCATCGGGGACATCGACGGCGATCTGGGGCACAAGCCTGGCGACCGCAACGGCTGCCAACGCGAGCACGCACCACACCAGGCGCGGCTCACCGCCGCCCGCCAGGGCAAGCGCGGCGAGGGCGGCCACCAGGACACCCAGCCATAGCCACACCGTCAATGCGGCCCGCACCACCGGGGCCGCGACCAGCCGCACCAGCACGGCGGCCTGGGCGGCCACCACCCCGGCCGCGGTGATCGCGAGCAGGTCCTCGCCGGGATCGGTGCGCGGCAGCAACGCCAGCGCGGCGCCCGCGGCGAACCCCGGAGCCAGCACCTGCGCGCCTAGGCGCAGCCTCTGGTGCCCGCTGCGCGCAGGAGCCACCGGGGCACCACTGGTGGGTTGATCCGGGGCCGCGGGCTTTCCGGCGAGATCGGCGAGCACCAGCAGGTCCCCTTCGCGTACACCCTGTGCGCCCAGCGCGGTGTCCGGATCGAGCTGGGCACCGGTGGCTCGCGTGAGCACCAAGTCGGCAGCGGGCCCCCCGAGCTCCACCAGCAGGGCACCGGGCGTACTCGACGCGGGGGCCACCAGATCGAGCGCGCCACTCGGGCGCTGCACAGTGAAGCGAATCAGCGCATTCGCGCCGACGTTCGGCGGCGCGCCAACTGCCCCCGCAGGCGAGACCAGCGCGGCGCTCACAACGCACTCCCCTTCATGGAGTCGGGTAACGCACGATGGCGGGCGGCCTTGTCCCAGACCGGAAATATCACCCTAAGATCACCAACCATCGCACCATATCTGCGACCGCGCGGCCACCCTTGGCGGCGACGGACCAGCGGGAGGCGCAGTCATGATGACCGTCCGTCCGAGCCATCGACCTGAGGCGCCCATCGCCCCGCAGGGCCAGGTTGTGCTGCAGCCGCCGCCGGAGCTGGTGCCGGCCGAGGGCGGTAGTTCGATCCTGATGAACCTGTTGCCGATGCTGGCCAGCGTCGGCTCGGTGGTGTTCGTCGCCACCACCCAGCCCGGCGGCAAGGGCTACGCCACCGCCGGGATGTTCCTGCTCGCCTCCGTCGGTTTCGTTGCCGTCAGCGTGCTGCGCCAGCGCGGCCAGCGCACCAGCAAGGTCGCCGATCAGCGGCGCGAGTACCTGCGCTATCTCAGCGGAGTCCGCACGACCGCCCGCGAGGCCGCCGCGCGCCAGCGCGACGCGCTCACCTGGATTCACCCCGACCCAGCCCACCTGCCCGCACTCGCCGCCGACCGGACCCGAATCTGGGAGCGTGCCCCTGCTGACCCCTCATTTCTGACGGCACGTCATGGCGTCGCAGCCCAGCCGCTCTCGCTGGAGCTGGTGGCGCCCGAGTCCGCGCCGATCGACCAGCTCGACCCGGTCGCGGTCTCCGCGCTGCACAGGCTGCTGATGACCCACCGCATACAACCGGACCTCCCGGTCGCCTTCGACCTGCGCGCCTTCGCCAAGGTCGAACTCACCGGGACGAAAACCGCCCAGGTCAGCGCACTGGCCCGCGCACTGGTCACTCAGGCCGCCGCCTTCCACTCCCCCGAGCACCTCGTCATCGCCGTTGTCGCCAACGCCGAGCGGCGGGCGGACTGGGAGTGGGTCAAGTGGTTGCCGCACAACGCGAGCCCGCGCGAGCGCGACGGGGCGGGTCCGGCCCGTCAGGTCGCGGACTCCCTGGAGGACCTGATCCCGCTGCTGCCCGAGGAGGTGACCGAACGGCCACGATTCGGCGCCGGGGCCGTAGGCCCCAGCGGTTCACCCCTGCTCCCGCATGTGCTCGTCATCGTGGACGGCGGACACGTTCCGGCGAGCAATCCGCTTGTGACGCCCGAGGGCGTCGCGGGCGTCACTGTCCTGGAACTGCCGCAGGCCTGGACTGAAGTGACGGATCCTCATGTGCTCCGGTTCGGGATCACCGACCGGGACCGTCCCGATGGCCGGGTCCTGACCACCGCGGCGACGCTGCGCGGCGAGGGGATCTCGGTCTGGGCCGATCAGCTGGCGGTGGCCGAGGCCGAGGCTCTGGCCCGCCGACTGGCACCGCTGTGGACCACCGGCGCCAAGGCGCGCAGCGCGGCCGGGGCGAGTGGGGTCGCGGACCTGTTCGACCTCCTCGACATCGGCGATGTCCGCGACTTCGACATCGACACCGCCTGGCTCCCTCGGCCCAACCGTGATCGCCTGCGGGTGCCGGTCGGCAACACCGAGGACGGCGTGCCGGTCACGATGGACATCAAGGAATCCGCCCAGCAGGGCATGGGCCCGCACGGACTCGTGGTCGGCGCGACCGGCTCGGGCAAGTCCGAGTTCCTGCGCACGCTGGTCCTCGGCCTCGTGGTGACCCACTCCCCCGCTGCCCTCAACCTGATCCTTGTTGACTTCAAGGGCGGCGCGACCTTCGCCGGCATGTCCGAGTTGCCGCACGTCTCCGCGGTGATCACGAACCTGGCCGACGAACTCACCCTCGTCGACCGGATGCAGGATGCCCTGGCCGGTGAGATGGTGCGACGCCAGGAACTGCTGCGTGCGGCCGGGAACTTCGCCTCGGTCAAGGACTACGAGAAGGCCCGCCTCGGGGGGGCCGACCTCGCGCCGCTGCCGAGTCTGTTTATCGTCGTCGACGAGTTCTCCGAACTGCTCTCGGCCAAGCCGGACTTCGCCGAACTCTTCGTCGCGATCGGCAGGCTCGGGCGTTCGCTGGCGATCCACCTGCTGCTGGCCACCCAACGTCTGGAGGAGGGCCGGCTCAAGGGTCTGGACTCGCACCTGTCCTACCGGGTCGGGCTGCGCACCTTCTCGGCCCAGGAATCGCGCACCGTGCTCGGCGTCGACCACGCCTACACTTTGCCGCCCGTTCCAGGCCTGGGGTATCTGAGACCGGATCAGTCGACGTTGATCCGCTTCACCGCCTCTTACGTCTCCGGACCGCCCCCGGTGCGCCGCGCCGCGCCGATCGGTGCCGTCGCACCCGCCCGGATCGTGCCCTTCACCACGATCCCGGTGCTGTTACCGGCGGCCGCCGAACCCGAACCGGTCGAGCCGGAGGCGCGCCAGAGCGAGACCCGCTCCGAGGTCGACATCGTCGTCGAACGGCTGCGCGGTCGCGGCCCCGCCGCCCATCAGGTGTGGCTGGCGCCCTTGGACCAGCCCGACACCCTGGACTCGCTGCTCGGGGACCTCACCGTGGTGGCGGGCCTGGGACTGGTCAGCCCGTCCTGGCGTGCCAAGGGCTCGTTGGTCGTTCCGCTCGGCGCGGTCGACAAGCCGGCCGAACAATGCCGCGACACCCTCGTGGTCGACCTCGGCGGTGCCGGGGGGCACCTGGCGCTGGTGGGCGGTCCGCGTAGCGGCAAGTCGACGTTGCTGCGCACCCTGGTGACCTCGCTCGCGCTCACCCGCACCCCGGCCGAGGTGCAGTGCTACGTCCTGGACTTCGGTGGCGGGACCTTCACCCCGTTGACGTCGCTGCCCCACATCGCCGGCGTCGCCACCCGCAGCGAACCCGACATCGTGCGCCGCGTGGTGGCCGAGGTCATCGGGATCGCCAACGCTCGGGAGGCCTACTTCCGCGCGAACGGCATCGACTCGATCGAGACCTACCGCGCCCGCAAGCTCGCCGGGACCGCGGATGACGGGTACGGCGACGTCTTCCTGCTCATCGACGGCTGGGCCACGATCCGCGCAGATTTCGAAGCCCTCGAGGTCGAACTCACCGACCTCGCCACTCGCGGCCTGACCTTCGGTGTGCACCTCGTGGTGGCTTCCGCGCGGTGGAACGATTTCCGCTCCACGATCAAAGACCAGTTCGGCACCCGTCTCGAACTGCGCCTGGGCGACCCGACGGACTCCGAGATCGACCGCAAGGCCGCCGGCAACGTTCCGGCCGGGCGGCCCGGACGCGGCCTCGCAGCCGGCCGGAACCACATCCTGATCGCGCTGCCCCGCATCGACGCCGACCACGACCCGGCCACGCTGGGGGCGGGGATCGAGCACCTCATCCAGGCGATCACCAGCGCCTCGGCCCTGCCGTCCGGACCCAAGCTGCGCCTGCTCCCGGAACGGGTGGCGCTGACCGAGATCCGCACGGGCGTCCCGGACGACCCGCGCCTGATCCTGGGGATCGGCGAGCGAGACCTGGCGCCGCTGGGCCTGGATGCGGCCGCCGATCCGATGCTGACGGTCTATGGCGATGGGGGTTCGGGCAAGTCCACGCTGCTGCGCACCTACGCCCGCGAGGTGATGCACCTGTTCCCGGCGGCGCAGGCGCAACTGGCGGTCGTCGACTACCGGCGCGCACTGCTCGGTGAGGTACCGCAGGAGTACCTGTTCGAGTACATGACCGGATCCGCGGGCGCCGGTCCGGCGTTGGCCGAACTCGCCCAATACCTCAAGGGTCGCCTGCCCGGGCCTGATGTGACGCCCACTCAGTTGCGTGAGCGTTCCTGGTGGACCGGCAAGGACGTCTACCTGATCGTGGACGACTACGAACTGGTCTCCGGCTCGACCGGTTCGCCACTGGCGCCGCTGGTCGAGTTGCTGCCCCAGGCTCGTGACATCGGGCTGCACCTGGTGATCGCCCGGCGCAGCGGCGGGGCCGCGCGCGCCCTGTACGAACCGGTGATCCAGGCGATGCGCGACCTGGCCTCTCCCGGGGTCGTGCTACCCGGCGATCCCAGCGAGGGTGCCCTGGTCGGCAACGCACGTCCGCGGCCCGGGGTGCCCGGGCGGGCACAGCTGGTCACGCGCGAGCGCGGCATCGAGGTCGTCCAGATCGCCTTCACCGAACCGAGTATCTGAGCACTCGTGAGGAACGAAACGGCGAGATCGGGCACGCGACACCCACTGGAGCCAGCCCTGGCCCGCGCCAATGAACGCGGACCGGCCCCGGAAGAACTGGACGGACTGATCCCCTTCGACCTCACCGAAGCCGAGGCCGCGGCGCGAGTGCGGCGATGGGTACGGCGGAGCTGGCTCGCCCCCGCCGGCTACCGCAGAGCGGTCATCGGCAGCCCCAGCGCCGTTTACCTGCCCTGTTACACCTTTAGCGCACGTACCGATTCGCACTACACCGGAACAACACAGAAGTTCCATAGGAAGGGAAGCAACGCCACCACCAAGACCAAGCGCAAGTCGGGTCGGCTACAGCGGACGTTTGACGATCTGCCCGTCTGCTCTGTACCGGCGCTGGAGGTATCCAACCTGCGCCGGCTCGAGCCATGGCCGGCGCACCGCCTGACCTCAGTTCAGGCGATGGAGTCCAGCCGCGCACTCGCGCCGCAACTGGGACTGGCGGCGGCAGCCCCAGCCGGTCGGGATCGTCTGGACGAGGAGATCCGTCGGGAGATCAACGACGAGCTCGGAGGCGATCGACGGAGCATCGATTCGCTACAGACGAACCGAACCGAGGAGAGTTACCGGCATCTGCTGCTTCCCGTCGTCGTAGTACCGGTCACGCATCGGTTGTTCACCCAGTACGTCCTGGTGAACGCCGCGAGCGGCAAAGTCGGCGGACAGCGCCCACCCGGTCACCGACGACTGATTTTATTCGTGGCGGCGTTGTGGCTGCTCTTCGCCTTAGTTGGCGTTGCGCTTCCAGACGATTGCAACCCCCGCTGCCCGCAGGAGCCCCAGGGCGCGCCCGCCGGGCCCGCCGCCGAGTTCATCGTGCACCGCCCGGGAGCCTAACCATGACCACCAAGCCGCCCATGAGTGTGACCTCCGCCGCGCCTACTCAAGTCGGGACAGGAACACCGCTTTATTTGACGGCGCAGGCCTGCGAGGCCTGCGGTGGCCCGCCGGCGTTTGACCCGGGCCGCGATCCGTTGTGGAAGGACACCTTCTTTCAATTGTTCAACCGTCTCTCGTACATAAAGACGAGGAATCAACGACGCGAGTTTGAGCGGGCACGGCTTAACACCACTCCGGCAGTGCGGTGTCGCATGTGCGGCCTCAAGCGCGAGCTGCCGCCGGTAGGGGGCGCACCGGCGCCCTCCCGTCGGGTCGGGCAACCAAAGCGGGGGGGGACAGCGTCGGACGCAACAGCCTCCACACCCGCGCAGACACCGCAATGCCCTGGGTGCGGGGAACCGGTGTCTATTTCTGAAGCTGTGGTGTCAGCGGCCTGCGCCGCTTGCGGGAACACCTTGATCAACCAGGTTGCGATCGAGTCCGGGGGTCGCGGTCTGGGGGTTGACGGGGTGCTGCCGTTGGCCATTGACGACGTCACCGCCCGACGACGACTGATGCACCTGTGCTATCCGACTCGCGTGCCGATCGGCAAGCGCAAGTGCTACGCGGCTGCCGAGATGCACCTGACCTACTACCCCTACGTCGTGTTCAGCGCAGCGGTTCCGGAGGCGCCACTTGACGTCGACGCCGCCGGCTCCGCGGCGATCCTCGGGTGGTCCGACCTCGCGCATAGCGATGGGAGCGGGTTGCTCGGTGAACAGAAACCTACCTACGCGGTGCCTGCTTGGCGGGGAGCCAAGGCCCTGCTCGAAACCGAGCACCTCGCGGTGCCGCCGCTGTACGGAGCAGGACACGCGGTGGCCTACCAGCCCGCGTATCTCGCCGGAGCGAGCAGCATCGCAGCGGACGGCGGGATTGAGCAGTACGTGGGCGCCGGCCGAGCGGGCTTGCACACCGCCTCGGCCGAGTCGGCGCGGGAGTTGGGCCTGCAGGAGCCGGTGGCGCCCCAGGACCTCGCCTATTCCATCATTTTGGCGCCCATGTACACCGGGACAGCTGAGATCGACGACACGCAGTATCGATTCTGGATCGACGGAACCACCGGCATCGCCACCGTGGAGCAGCCGGGCAGTTGGCTGGCCATCCCGCTCTTGCTGATGCTTGTTCCCCTGATCGCTGTCGGTATGTTCGCCATTCTCGCCGCATTGTTCGTGTTCGGCGTCGTCAGCGGGTGGGCTATCGCCGAGCCTTTCGACTGACGCCGCAAGCGGTACCTTCCTGCCGTGTTCCTAGCTTGGATTGCTTACCTGCGTTGGAGACCCTCATGGGACTGATCGACAAAATCAAGGGCGAGTTCGTCGACATCATCGAGTACCTCGATGATTCGCGCACGACGTTCGCGTGGCGGTTCCCGCGCTACAACAACGAGATCAAGAACGGCGCCGAACTGATCGTGCGCGAAGGCCAGCACGCGGTGTTCGTCTACCGCGGGCAGATCGCCGACCGCTTCGACCCGGGCAGCTGGAAACTGTTGACGGAGAACCTGCCGATCCTCTCGACGCTGCAGGGCTGGAAGCACGGGTTCCAGAGCCCGTTCCGCAGCGAGGTCTACTTCATCAACACCCGCCCGATCACCGATCTGCGGTGGGGCACTCCGGCACCGATCCTGATCCGCGACCCCGAGTTCGGGATGGTGCCGATCCGCGCGAACGGGCTGTGCGTGGTGCGGATCGAGGACCCGGAGATCTTCCTGCGTGAGATCATCGGCACCGACAGCAGTGTCGAGTTGGATGAGCTCACCGAATTGCTGCGTCGTCTGATCGCCACCGCCTTCGCGGACCTGCTGGGCTCGGCAGGCATCGGCGCCATGGCGCTGCAGTCCAACAACGCCGAGTTCGCCACCAAGCTGCGCGACCTGGTGGCCGAGCGGGTCGATGACGAATTCGGGCTCAAGATCGATTCGATCGCGATGAACATCTCGATGCCGGACGAGATCACCGCCGCCGTCACCGCGGGTCTGGCGAAGGGCCTGGAGGCGAAGACCTACTCCGCGAACGCCGGAGACCTCGCCCGACTGCAACAGCTGCGCACCGCCGATGCCACCATGGCCGCCGCGGAGAATCCCGGTGGCGGAGCCGGGCTCCTGGTCGGCGCCGGGGTCGGCATGGCCGTCGGCGGTCAGGTCGGGGCGCAGATGGCGCAGCCGCCGACCAGTGCGCCGCCGCCGCTCGCGGGCGCCGCCTTCCACGTCGATTCCGGTGGCCAGGCCAGCGGGCCCTTTGACCTGCGCCAGCTCCAGGCCCTGGTCAGCACCGGCCAGCTCACGGCGACCACGCTGGTGTGGTCTGCCGGGATGGCCGGGTGGGCCGGCGCCGGTTCGGTGGCCGCGCTCGCACCGCTGTTCGCCACCCCGCCGCCGCCGCTCCCACCGCCAGGCCCGCCCGCGCCCCCGAGCGCGCCGCCCCCGCCGCCGCCCTCCGCCTGAGAGCCGGCGGTGACTACCACCCCCAGCCCAGGAGCCGCTCCCGCTGACGGGGCTGCTCCCCCCGCTCCGCCACCGCTGCCCACCGCATCATCCGCCGCGAGCACCCTCCCCCCGGTCCGGGTGAGCGCCGGCCTGCGCTGCGGCAACTGCGGCGGCGCCACGCACTACACACCGGGCACTGCGACGACGACGTGTATCCAGTGCGGGTCACATTTTCCGATCGAGCAAGGTGCCGTGCCCGATCCGGAGCACGACCTCGCCGCCGGGCTCGCCGACCCGCGCGCGAGCGGCACTGGCGATGCCCCCGCCGGACCTGCCGACGAGCTGAGCCAGGAGTTCGTGTGCCCCAGCTGCCGGGGCGCGGTGGGTTTCGTCGGCACCTTGACCTCCACCCGCTGCCCGTTCTGCGCCCACCCTGTGCACAGCAGCGATGTGCGCACCGCGCCGGACCGTTTCGCCGTCGACGGCATCGTTCCGTTCGGCCTCGATCAACGGGCGGCCGAGGCGCACGTCAAGACGTGGATCCAGAAACGCCGATGGGCCCCGAACGCGTTCAAGAAGTACGCCACAACCGGCTCCTTCGCCGGGATCTACCTGCCCTTCTTCACCTTCGACGCGCACACCTTCACCGCCTACGACGGTGCCCGGGGGACTGACCGCACCCGTACCGTGCGCCGTAACGGCAAGACCGAGACCGAGCACTACATCGACTGGGATTCGGTCTGCGGCGAGGTCACCCTCAACCTCGACGACGTGCCGGTGACCGCGGAGAGTTCAGTCGACGCCGAGCGCATGCGCGATCTGGAGCCGTGGCCCACCGACACCGCGCAGGGCTTCCAGCCTGAGTACCTCGCGGGGTTCCTGGCCCGGCGCTACGACCGCAGCCTGGCGCACTGTCAGGTCGATGCCCGGAACCGCATGAACGAGGCGATCGATTCGGCGATCAAGGCCGACATCGGCGGCGATCACCAGCGCATCAAGAGCAAGGACACCACCTGGAGCAACGAAACGTTCCGGCACCTGCTGCTGCCGGTATTCCTGCTCGTGGTGCTGTTCAAGTCCAAGCCGTTCCAGGTGGCTGTCAACGGCGTCACCGGCGAGGTGCACGGCAAGCGACCGTGGAGCTGGGTCAAGATCGGCGCCGCGGTGCTCGCCGCTCTGCTGGTGGCCACCGCAATCGGGCTCTACATCTGGAAGTCGGAGGACTCCACGACGAGCACCAGCGCCTCGACAACAGTGCCGGAGGTGAATATCGAGCGGCTCCTGGAGGAGGCGCGGCAGCCCGCTGCCCTGCCCGATGCCCCCGCCCGGGTCTTCACCCCCCGCGAGTGCGCCAACGCCGTGGAGAGTTACCGCCTCACCAGGACCGACACCTACTTCCCGGCGATAGCTGCCTGCGCCGACCTGGACAGGGCGGAACGCACCCGTATCGCGCGCGACCTGTTCGCCGAGGACGAGGTCGCCGCCGCGCGCACGGCGCGGCTTGCCTACTACGACGACGGCGCCTCGCCCGTGTCCGGCCGGGATGCCTGCCGCATTGAGCTGGCGCTGGCCGGGGCGAAGATCGCCGCCAAGGCCACCACCGAGGTCGACGCGGCCAACGTCAACCGGGCCTGCTCCGGGGTGAACCAGGCGATCGTCGATCGGTTCAGCGACGAGTACGCCGACGGCTACCTCGAGCGACGCAAGCAGGCTCTGGCCGACGCCCCGTAGGCCCGCCCGCTGCCCGGTCCAGGGCACCATCGAGTGACCGGTAGACTTCCCCACGGCCCGAAACCGGGGCCTGCGCCCGTAGCTCAACGGATAGAGCATCTGACTACGGATCAGAAGGTTAGGGGTTCGAGTCCCTTCGGGCGCGCACACAAACCCCAGGTCATGGCGTTGCGCCCGGGGTTCTGTCGCTGTTCGGGGCAAGACTCAGGCGTTAGGTGGCAACGCGGGTGCGCGACCGGTGACGGGAATACCTGGCGGAGCGCGGTGCGCGTCGTACCCTAGCTCCATGGCCGTCCCGGAACCCGACGTTGATGCCGCCAGGATCGCCGAGATCTGCCGCCGGTACGGCGTCGCGCGACTCGAGGTCTTCGGGTCTGTCAGCCGGGGTAGCGCTGCGCCTAATAGCGATGTCGACGTTCTCTACGAACTCGCGCCCGGCGCGCGCCTCGGCTGGGGAATCGAAGACCTTGCCGACGAGCTCTCAGAAGTATTCGGCCGGACCGTTGATCTCATCTCGCGCAAGGCGTTGCACGAACGGTTGCGGGCGGACGTGCTGGCTGAGGCACGAGTGCTCTATGCGGCGTGAGCTGCTGCTGATCGAGGAAATGATCGAGGCCGCGGAGCGGGCCCGGCAACTCGTAGCCGGGCTCGATCTCCTCGACCTTGAGGCTGATCGACAGCGGCGCGAGGCACTCCTGTGGAACTTCACCGTGCTCGGCGAAGCGGCGACGCAGCTGGACAACGAAGTCAAGGAGCGGTTCACCGACATCCCCTGGGCTCAACCCGCCCGCCTGCGAAATCGGGTTGTGCACGGGTACTGGTCGATCGATCTGGAGATCCTGCACACCACGGCGGTCGATCTGCTGCCGGCTTTCGTTGATCAATTGCGGGAGGCGCTGGCGATGCTGGTGGCCGAGGAGTGAACGCCCGAGCCGGTGTTCGTCAGCGGGTCTGGATCTGTACGACGTAGATCCGGTCGAGCAGGGGCGCCAGGACCCTCTCGGCGGTGGCGACATCGCCGCGGACCCCCACCTCGACCGCGCCGTTCTCCTGGATCGTCAGCACCGCGAACGGGGTGCCGGCGGAGTTGAGCTCGTCGAACTTCGCAAGGACTTCCTTGCGGGTGGCCTGCGCGGTCTCGTTGCTGAACAGTCCGTCGGCGAAGGACAGCCCGACCTTGAACCGGCGGGCCACGGCTCGCATCTCGCGCCGCATGACGGCCGCGTCATTGGGCACGTGGAACACCGTGATCCGCTGGGCCCGTCGGCAGGGCACCAGGCCACTGAACTTGCCCGGGTGCTCGCGGGCACCAAGTCGGCGCAGCTGGGTGGCCGCCTTGTTCAGCGCCACCAGGACCCGGGCGCGGTCACCGGGCCGGCGTGTACAGGCAGGGTCGGCGAACGGCGTGAGCCCGCCCGTACCCACCGCGAGGGAGGCGACGGCACTCGGCTGGGCGGTCGGTTCAGCGACTGGTTCGCCCTCCGAGCCGCAAGCGCAGAGCGCAAGGCCGCCCCAAGCGACACCCACCAGGCAGGCGCGCGCACGTGGGCCCAACACCGCGTCGCCTCCTTCGTATCCCGTCGGTCGAGGAACCAGCAGGCTAGCGGGGCGGCGCGTTCCGAGGGTGAGACCCTACGCAGCGGTGCGCCCTGAGCTGATCCACCGCCCGTGCAGGTCCGGCCACTCTGCGTGAGACTCCAGCTCGTTGCGAGGATGTGGGCCGCCTACTCCGAAGTGAGGATGGCGAAGCTCGCACCGGGCGGGCTTAGACTCCCGCACCATGAAGACGTCCCTCGCCTCCTCCCCCCTGCTGCCCGCCGTGACCGGCCTCGCCGCGTTGGCGTTGATCTTCGGCACCTTGTCCAATGCCGACACCGATTCCGATGCCACCCCGTCGGCCAACTCCGGTGAGCTGCCTCC
Organism: Sporichthyaceae bacterium; assembly: GCA_052388275.1. Lineage (GTDB taxonomy): Bacteria > Actinomycetota > Actinomycetes > Sporichthyales > Sporichthyaceae > JBQTII01. The sequence continues at coordinate 12,908 of JBQTII010000044.1, forward strand.
TGTCGACGTGCCCGATGTCGATGTCCCCGCAGCGGTGAAAGCCCCGGTCAAGTGCACCGCCACCGTCTGTACCGTCACGTTCGCGGAGCCCGGGTCGGTCGCCAAGGTCTTCGGCACCACGGTGACCGGGGTGATCCTCTACGAGAACGGCATCGAGCTCGGCGCCAAGAAGGACGGGATCGTCGTCGACACGAAGAAGGGCGGCAAGCTCGCCGGGTTCACCGTCAAGGTGACCAAGGTCAGCGCCAAGGGCGTGACGGTGACGTTCACCAAGAGCTGAGACCTACACCTCGCACTCCTCGAAGGAGCCGGACCCCGAGGGGCCCGGCTCCTTCGTTCACTCGGATGAGGATTCTGAATCAGTCCCCGACGATGGGCATGTCCGGCGGCTCGAACAGGTCGTGGTGCGCCCGCGGACGACCATTGAGCGCCGGGTAGGCGCGCTCGTCATGGCCAACGTAGAGCTGCCGCGGACGAGCGATCTTCTGCTCCGGATCCAGCAGGCTCTCCTCCCACTGCGCCAGCCAGCCGGGCATCCGGCCGATCGCGAACAGCGCAGTGAACATCTCGGCGGGAAAGCCGATGGCCTCGTAGATGATGCCGGTGTAGAAGTCGACGTTGGGGTACAGCTTCTTCTTGACGAAGTACTCGTCCTCCAGGGCGATCCGCTCCAACTCGACGGCGACCTCGAGCAGCGGGTTCAGCCCGGTCACCTTGAAAACGTCCTCGGCGATCTGGCGCACGACCTTGGCCCGCGGGTCGTAGTTCTTATAGACCCGGTGCCCGAATCCCATCAGGCGAAACTCGCCCTTGCGCGCACGCTCGACGTAGGACGGCACGTTCTTCACGTCGCCGATCTCGCGCAGCATCTTCAGAACCTGCTCGTTCGCGCCGCCGTGCAGCGGGCCATAGAGCGCGGCGACCGCAGCGGCAGCAGCGGAGTACGGGTCGACGTGGCAGGAGCCGACAGCCCGCATCGCGTTCGTCGAGCAGTTCTGTTCGTGGTCGGCGTGCAGGATAAACAGGACGTCGAGGGCCTTCTCAAGAACCGGGTCCGGGTCGTACTTGGGCTCGGACATCTTCC
>JBQTII010000045.1:0-5411 GCA_052388275.1 Sporichthyaceae bacterium
GGGGCGCCCCCCGCCCCCCCAGCCCCGCGGGGGGCGGGCGCCGGGGGGGGGGGGGTGGCGGCGCCCGGGGGCGGAACGCCGAGCGGCCGGCCCCGCGGTGCGGGACCGGCCGTGACTGAGGTGCGCAGTGCCACGCCCGAGGGAGTGGCGACGTGCATGGCGCCCGGGGCGCGGAGATCAGCGCGAGTAGTACTCGACGACGAGCTGCTCGTCGCAGATCACCGGGATCTCCTTGCGCTCGGGTGCGCGCTCGAGGCGGAACTTCAGGTCGCCGTGGTTGACCTGCAGGTAGGGCGGGATGACCTCGGGGGCGTTGGCGCCGGCGGCCGCGACCTGGAAGTTCTTCTTCGCTTTGCTGCGGTCCGCGACCGCGACGACGTCGCCGGGCTGGACGCGGTAGGAGGGGCGGTCAACTCGGGAGCCGTTCACCTCTAGGTGCTGGTGGGTGACCATCTGGCGCGCCTGGTAGATCGTGCGTGCCAGGCCCGAGCGCAGGACGAGAGCGTCCAGGCGGGTCTCCAGGTCGGCGAGTAGCACCTCACCGGTCTTGCCGGTGTGGGCGTGCGCGTGCTCGAAGGCGCGGCGCAGCTGAGTCTCGGAGATGTCGTACTGCGCGCGTAGGCGCTGCTTCTCCAGCAGGCGGACCTTGTAGTCGGAGGTCTGCTTGCGGCCGCGGCCGTGCACGCCCGGGGGGTAGGGGCGCGCCTCAAAGTACTTCACGCACTTCGGCGTCAGCGGGATACCCAGCGCCCGCGAACGCTTGGCCTTCGGTCGAGATGAATTCACTGCACAACTCCGTCGATACGTCGAGCGTCTTGGGTGGCCTGGCCTGCGGACTCGGTCAGCGCAGACCAATAAGTGCAGCGTCGGTCTTCCAGGTCCTTCGGTGCCGACTGGGCTCGCGCCCCGTTCGCCACGGCGAATTCGCTGACGGTGACCTCCGACGAGTCTGTGATGACCTCGTCGGGCTGCACTCCCTCAGGTGCGTGCACGCGTGAGCACGCACGGCGGGCTAAGCCTAGACCACCGCGCGCAGTGCTCCGGACGCGCCGTTGTTCGCTGCCGCGCCTTTCTGCCGGGTGATCCTGGGGACGTCCTTCGGACGCCAGCCGTTAGGCCCAGTCGAATGTGTCCGCGTGGTGGAGGAACGCGGCGGGCCCGGACCGCGATGATCGACGAGGCGATCGAGGCGCGGGGGCGACATGCGGACGGTGGGTGCGCGACGGGTGGGTGTGGCGATGGTGGGTCGGCCAGCGCGGGTGGCGGTGGTGAGCGGCCGGGGCGCGCGGGTGGCGGCGCTGAGCGGCCGGGGCACGCGGGTGGCGGTGGGTAGGCGACGGGTGCGCGCGGCGGTGGTGATTCTGGCGCTGCTCGTGAGCGGGGGTTGCTCCGGCGACGAGGAGCCGACCGGTGTCGCGGTGGCCTTGGACGCCGCAGGTAAGCCCGCCAGCGACCCCGGACCGGGTGGTGTCGAGCTGGCGACAGTCGTCCCGGCGGTTCCCAGTGACCCGGCCCCGGCGCCCGATCCCGCTGCGCCCGCTCCCGCAGTGCCCGATCCCGCGCCCGACGCCGCCGCCCCCGGCTCCGCTGGGTCCACTCCTTCCGCGCCCAGTACCGCGGCCCCCGGAGCGTTGTCGCCCGGCTCGGCGCCGCCCGTGCCGAGTGAGCGCGCCGCCGAACCTGGGACCACGGCCTCGCTCCTGGAGACCCTCGCGGTCAAGGGGCGTGCCGCGCAGACCGGGTACGCGCGCGAGGCCTACGGGCAGGCCTGGGCCGACGTCGACCGCAACGGCTGCGATACCCGCAACGACATCCTGCGCCGGGACCTGTCCGGCGAGACGATCCGTCCCGGCACCAACGGGTGTCTGGTGGAGGCCGGGACCCTGGACCCCGACCCCTATACCGGCAAGCGGATCGACTTCGTGCGCGGGCAGACGACCAGCCTGGCGGTCCAGATCGACCACGTCGTCGCGTTGGCCGACTCCTGGGTCACCGGCGCGTTCGGCTGGGATGAACGCAAGCGGATCGCGTTCGGCAACGACCCACTGAATCTGCTCGCGGTGGACGGCCCGGCCAACTCCCAGAAGGGCGCCTCCGACGCCGCCTCCTGGCTGCCGCGCGCGGCCTATCGCTGCGACTACGTCGCCCGTCAGATCGCGGTGAAGGCCAAGTACGAGCTCTGGGTCAAGCCCGCCGAGCACGACGCGATGGCGCGCATCCTTGCGAGCTGCCCGGATCAGCGCAGCCCCGCCTACGGGCCCGTCGTGTTGCCGCCGCCGGGGTTGGGCTCCGCCGCGGGGAACTCGCCCGCGCCGAAGCCGTCTCCCGCGCCCGGGTCCACCGACACGACCGACCCGCGCTTCGAGTTCTGCTACCAGGCCAAGGACGCCGGGTACGGGCCGTACGTGCGCGGCGAGGACGCGGAGTACCCCTGGTACCGCGACGCGGACTCCGACGGGGTCGTCTGCGAGTAGCGGCCGTCGGCTGGGGATCAGGGTTGGGGCTGGTGGGGCGGCGGGCGCGTCGTGGTGCGCCTCGGTGGTCACAGCGTTGATCTGGGGCCGACGGGGCGGGGCGGGAGGTGCGAAAGCGGCGATGCGCCGGACCCGAAGGGGGAAGTGGGTCCGACGCATCACCTGACGCGGGTGGGTGCCGGGGGGAGGCAAGCGCCCGCGGTGGTGCGGTGAATCTGGTGGTGCCTCCGGTGTCGGCGAGGAGGTCCGACTCCGGCGTTCTCTATGCGGGGAGGGACCTGGCTAGACGACGGTGTTGGCGCCCGAGCCGGCGTTGATCTGGTCGGCGCCCCCGCCGCCGCTGATGAAGTCATCGCCCGAGCCGGTGCTGATGTTGTCCGCACCCGGCCCGCCGCAGACCACATCCGGGCCGCTGCCCGAGCGGACGGTGGCACCGGCGCCCTGAATCACGATCACCTGACGTCCGCTCCCGGTGGTGAGGGTGCGGTTGGTGTCCCCGGCGCGGAGGACGTGGGTGGCCGTGAAGCCGTTGCAGCTGAAGGAGCTCACCGACGCCACGGGTGTGACCGTCAGGCTTTGACCGGCTGCCCCGCACGCGGTGGCCGCCGGGTTGTTTCCGGCGTCCCCGGAGTAGGACGCGGTCCAGCGGTACTCCCCGACCGCGGTCGGGGTGAACGTCAGGGAGTTGATCGGCCCGTTGGCCACCGGTTGCGGGACCGTGCTGGTGAAGACCGGGGTGCCGGTACAGGTCAGGTCGCCCGGGCCGAAGAGCCGGAAGGTGATGGTGCCCCCGGCGACCGCATTGGCCCGCCCGGTGACGGTGGCGCTGTCGCTGACCTGGGTGCCGACCTCCGCGGTGCTCGGCGTCGCCGTCCCCGCGATGGTCGGGGAGGCCAGCGGTGGGATTGCAGGGCCGGTGATGGCGACCTTTTGTGCTGCGGTGGCGTTGCAGTCCTGACCGGAGGGGTCGTTGTTGGCGTTGCCGGAGAAGCGGGTGCCCCAGTAGTAGTCGCCGGGGTTGTTCACCGTGGTGGGCGCCGACAGCATGCTCGCCGCCGCGTTCGGGGTGACCGCACTGGTGAACACCCGGTTGAAGGCGTTGCAGTCGGCGAGCATGATAGGACCGACGAAGGGGCCGAACAGCTCGAAGATGAGGTTGCCTGCACCGTCGGGGATCTCGCCGGCGACGGTCGCGCGAGCGCGGATCTGGGCGCCGGTTGCTGCGGTGGTCGGCTCGGCCGTCGTAGTGACCGTGGTGGCGTTCTTGGTAACCGTCAGCGCTGTTGCCGATACCACTGCGATGTTCTGCGTGTCAGCCCCGTCGGTGGCGGTCGCTTTGACCGTGGGACGGGTCTGCACCCCCGCCGTGCCGGCGTCGATGTCCTTGCCGGGGATCTTGGCGATGGATCCGTTGATGGCGATCGAGCAGGGGTTTGCCACCGTGACGACGGGGTTCGCCGTCGCGGGGTTGGGAACGAGACCGAAGGCCCCGGTGGTGGGGTCTACAGCAGTAAAGGTGAACGCCGTTCCGGGGCAGCCGGCGCCCGTCCCGACCGCGGTGGCGGGGGTGAATACCCCCGGATCCGCGCCCTGGGGCAGGCATTGCGTGGCGTCGAAGGCTCCGCATGCCGGGGTGACGCTGATCCCGGTGATGGTTCCGCCCGCGGCTGCTGTGGTGAGGCCGACGGTGAGTGTCGCGTTCGCTCCCACGGTCTTGGGGGTCGCGTCGTAGGCGATGGCGCCCACCACTACGGGAGGCACAGCGTTGGCATTGGGCACCAACAACGTCGCCCCACCGACCACGGCGACGGCGCCGAGGCTCACCCATCGACGAAGGGCCCGGCGGCGCCGCTTGGGGGCCGGCGCCCTGGTGCTGTGGTCTGTCGAGAACCGACGCATGAGGTCTCCAAGCGGCACGAACGGCGCCGGAGCGAACTACACCGAAAGCGGTCCAGAACGCGAGTTCTTGACCTTTCGTCGCATCCGCCCCTTACGCCACATAAAGTAAAGGACGCCCCATGTATTCACCAACGACACATTGGTGTCAAGACGTCTGCCACGTCCGGGGGAGTTCCGGCGCAAGGTCCCCCCACGCGGGCTAACGCCAGCGACCGCTCACGCGGTCCACGCGCCGCATCCCCGACGCGCTGCGGCCGTCGCGGGGGCTCGGGTCCGCGCGGCCGGCGGTAGGCTGCTCGCTCACGCAGCTCGCGCGTCGCATCGCGCTGCTGCGGACAGGGCGGACAACTGCGCGGCTGCGCAGGCCCTATTCGCGGTGTTATGTCTGCCCACGCGGGCAACCGCGCGCGCGCCGGGGCCGGCGGGTCCGCCGGTGGTGGGACCAGCAGGCCGGACCCGTGGCCAGGAAAAGTCCCCACTGGTGGCCAGGTGTAGGTACCCACCCTTGTTCGTCGCGTCGAGCCGGAGGTTGTTAGCCCAGCCCGCCGTCAGCCCCGTCGCCGCCCGGCCCGCCGCTGAGCAGGTGGCGCCCGGACCCACTGGCCAGAAAGTCGTCACCGGACTGGCCGAACAGATCATCGCCGTGGCGGGAACCACCGCGGTCGCCGCCCGGCGGACCCATGGCCAGCGATGGTCAGTAGTCCTCGTCGTCGACATCGTCTGTGCGCGAGCGCGGTCTCTGGGTTCGCGGCTCACCGGTGTCCTCGGCGCGTGAGCCGGCACCGAGCACGGAGTTGCGCGGACCCCGGCCACGCCGCTTTCCCCGGTCGGAGAGTCTGGGTCCCTCGCCGTAGCGAGCGCCCGGGCCCTTGCTATCAGCGGACCCCGCGCCCGCGCCGCCCATCCCGCCTGCCATGCCCATGCCCATGCCGCCCGGGCGCGCTCCGGCGCCCGAGGCCCCGGCCATGCCCATCCCCCCGGTAGCGCCGGAGACCGCGCCCGGCGCGGACCCGCCGATCGTGCCGGAGATCCCGCCAC
>JBQTII010000046.1:0-25050 GCA_052388275.1 Sporichthyaceae bacterium
CGACGAACTGACGACCTGCGTAGTCTTCGCTCACAAGGGGCCTCCTCGACTGCGTGGGATGAGCACCCCCAGCATCCGCCGGAGGACTCACCAGGAGCGGAGGCCCCGCTCCTTCATCGAATCAACACCTCAATCGCTCGCCTCAAGTGAGCTCGTTCCTCGCTCCCTCCGGCTCACTCAATCGGTGTAGAGCGCCTCGATCGCGTCGGCGTACTTGGCAGCGATCGGCTTGCGCTTGAGCTTCATCGTCGGGGTCAATTCGTCCCCGCCGGGCAGCCAGTCGACGTCAAGCACGGTGAACTTCTTGATCTGCTCGACGCGGGAGAGCTGTGCGTTGGCCGCGTCTACCGCGTCGGCGATCGTCTTCTGCACCACGGCGTCGGCCACCAGCGTGGCGGGCAAGGCGTTGGGCAGCCCGCTGCGCGCTGCGTAGGCCGCGGAGGCGTCCGGGTCCAGGACCAGCAGGGCGACGTTGTACCGCCGACCGTCGCCGATGCACACCGCCTGCCCGATCAGCGCGTGCGAGGCCTTGAGGCGCTGCTCGATGTTCGCCGGCGACATGTTCTTGCCGGCCGCGTTGATGATGATCTCCTTCTTACGGTCGACGATCTGGATGTACCCGTCGTCGTCGACGGTGGCGATGTCACCGGTGTGCAGCCAGCCGTCAGCATCGACCGCCTCCGCGGTGCGTTCCGGGTCGCCGCGGTAGCCCTTCATCACCAGCGGTCCGCGGACCAGTAGCTCGCCGTCAGGAGCCAGCGCCAACTCCGCGCCCGGGACGGGGAGCCCGACCTTGCCCGCCCGGATGTCCTCCGGCGGATTCACCGTCACGCAGCATGAGGTCTCCGACATCCCGAAGACTTCCTGGATCGGCAGCCCCAAGGCGGTGAAGTAGGCCAATGTTTCCACCGCGATGGGGGCCGCCCCGCACACTGACCACTCGACCCGGTCTAGCCCGAGCTTGGCGAGCGCACCCGCGCGTACTTCGGCCGGCAGCACGCCCGGGTAGGCCAGGCCCATTGCCTGCAGGCCGGCCATCAACTTCTCGTACACCCGGGGCACGCCGCCCCACATCGTCGGGCGGCAACTCTGCAGCGCCGGGACCAACGCGGTCGGGTCCGCGAGCGAGGTCACGGTCGCGCCGAAGCACATGGAGGCGTGGTAGTGGTGACTCCACCGGTCCGCGATGTGCGCTGAGGGCAGGTAGCTCAGGATCGCCCCACCCGGCGTCGCAGGTAGATACGCCGAGGTCCCGCGGACCTGCGTCATCATTCCGGCGTGCGTGAGTTGCACCCCCTTGGGCGGCCCGGTGGTTCCCGAGGTGTAGATCAATGTCAGGACGTCCTCGGGTGTCACCGCACGCCAGGTGGCCTCGAAGTCGAAATCGGCGCGGCCGCGGGCGATGAGGTCGTCCAACGACAGGGTGTCGGGGTCACCACCGTCCACGCACACGATGTGCTCGACCGCGGTGCCGGCTGCTCGCACCGTGGCCAGGAACGCCTCTTCGCACACCACGATCCGGTTCGCGGCGTTCGAGAACAGGTAGGAGATCTGGTCGGGGGCAGAGGAGTTGTAGATCGAGAACGGCACCGCGCCCAGGTGCATCGCGGCCGTGTCGACGAGATTGAACTCCGGACGGTTGCGCAGCATCAGCGCGACGGTGTCGCCTCGGCCCACTCCGAGGGCGGCAAGGCCCGCGGCCAGGCGCTGGACGTATTCGGCGTACCCGGCCCAGGTGATCGAGACCGAGTCGTCCGGGGTGCGTAGCGCAACGTCGTCGGGGTGGCGAGCAGCGGTGATCTGGAACGCCTCGCACATGGTCGTGGCCGCCAGCGCTGGTACGCCAGTCTGGATCCGGCGGTCACTGGTGAGCGAGCGGGTCATGTCTACCTCCGGGATCGGCTTGCGCTGAGCCAACCATTACTCGCGGGTAACCGCCAGACCCTTCCAGGGGATGGGTGCTCTGGTCCTTACGCGTTGGACCGGGACAGGATGACGGCATGGGTGCCTACGCAGATGTGTTCCGTCGCAGCATTGATGATCCGCAGGGTTTTTGGGCCGAGGCTGCGACGGCGGTGGACTGGGTCGTGCCGCCGGCCACTGTCCTGGACGACGCTGGCGCGCCGTTCGTGAAGTGGTTCCCGGACGGCAAGCTCAACACCTGCCACAACGCCTTGGACCGGCACGTCGAGGGGGGACGCGGCGAACAGACCGCGCTCATCTACGACAGCCCCGTCACCGGTTCCCAGGCCCGGTTCACCTACACCGAACTCCGCGACGAGGTGGCGCTCTTCGCGGGCGTGCTGCGCGGGCTCGGGGTGGGCAAGGGCGACCGCGTCGTGATCTACATGCCGATGGTGCCCAAGGCCGTCGTCGCGATGCTCGCCTGCGCGCGACTCGGCGCAGTGCACTCGGTGGTCTTCGGCGGCTTCGCGCCCCGTGAGCTCGCGGATCGGATCAACGACGCCCGCCCGACCGTGATCGTCGCGGCCTCGTGCGGGATCGAGCCCACCCGCGTCGTGCCCTACAAGCCGATGCTGGACGCGGCTATCGAACTCGCCGAGCACAAGCCCGCAGCCTGCGTGATCCTGCAACGCGAACAGCAACTCGCCGAACTCGGCCCGCTCGACCACGACTGGGACACCGCGATGACGTCGGCGCAGCCGGCCGAGTGCGTGCCGGTCGCCTCGACCGACCCGCTCTACATCCTCTACACCTCCGGCACGACCGGGCGCCCGAAGGGGATCGTGCGGGACAACGGCGGGCACGCCGTCGCGCTGATGTGGAGCATCCGCAACGTCTTCGGCCTGAACCCCGGCGAGGTGTGGTGGACGGCCTCCGACGTCGGCTGGGTGGTCGGTCACTCCTACATCGTGTACGCGCCGCTGATGCTCGGCGCCACTACCGTGCTCTACGAAGGCAAGCCGGTCGGTACTCCCGACGCGGGCGCGTTCTGGCGGGTGATCGCCGAGCACGGGGTCGTCACACTTTTCACCGCCCCCACGGTGTTCCGGGCGGTCAAAAAGGAAGACCCGCAGGCACTGCTCAAGGCGAAGTACCCCATGCCGGCATTCCGGGCGCTGTTCCTGGCCGGCGAGCGACTGGACCCCGACACCTACCACTGGGCGAGTGAGAAGACCGGTGTCCCGGTCGTGGACCATTGGTGGCAGACCGAGACCGGCTGGCCGATGGCAGCCAACCTGCTCGGTTTGGAGCCGATGCCGCTCAAACCTGGCTCACCGTCAGTTCCAGTGCCGGGCTGGGATGTGCAGGTGCTCGACCCGGTCGGTAACCGGGTGGGCCCCAACACCGAGGGCGCGATCGTCGTCAAGCTGCCGTTGCCCCCGGGGGCACTGCCGACGCTGTGGAACGACGACGAGCGTTTCGTCGCCTCCTACCTCTCGGCCTTCGACGGGTACTACCTGTCCGGTGATGGCGGCTACGTCGATGACGACGGCTACCTCTACGTGCTCGGGCGGACCGACGACGTCATCAACGTCGCCGGGCACCGGCTTTCGACCGGCACCATGGAGGCCGTGCTCGCGGCCCACCCCGCGGTCGCTGAGTGCGCGGTGATCGGGGTCGCGGACGCGCTCAAGGGGCAGGCGCCGCGGGGCTTCGTTGTCCTGAAGGCCGGCGTCGAGACCGATCACGCGCAGGTGTGCAGGGAACTCGTCGCCGCGGTGCGCGAGCAGATCGGGGCGGTCGCCGCGTTCAAGGCGGCCGACGTCGTCCCGGCGTTGCCCAAGACCCGTTCGGGCAAGATCCTGCGCCGCACGATGCGCGGAATCGCCGACGGCCTGGACGAGCCGGTGCCCTCGACGATCGAGGACGCGAGCGTGCTGGACACCTTGCGCCCGATTCTGCTGAAGAACCAGTAGCGTCCGACAAACAGCGTCCGGGGGCCCACGAATCTTCGGACGCTGTCTGCGGTGGAGGTTTGGCACTCGGGGACGTCCGACGAATAGCGTCCGGGGGCCCGCGAATCTTCGGACGCTAGCGAAGGGGTAGGGGAGTGGCGTGAGCGCTGACGAGGAGGCACGGGTCCTGGGCGCGGTGCCGGCCGGACTGCTGATCAACGGGCAGTGGCGCGCGGCCTCGGGCGAGCGCACCTTCGCGGTCGAGGACCCGGCCACCGGCGCGGAGCTGATCCAGGTGGCCGACGCCACCGCCGGGGATGCGCTTGCCGCGTTGGGAGCGGCCGCGGGGGCCCAGACGAACTGGGCCGCCACGCCGGCGCGCCAACGCGCCGAGGTCCTGCGCGCCGCCTTCGAGGCCGTCATCGCCCGCCGGGACGATCTCGCGCTGTTGATGACCCTGGAACACGGCAAGCCGCTCGCGGAATCCGCCGCGGAGGTCACCTACGCGGCGGAGTTCCTGCGCTGGTTCTCCGAGGAGGCCGCGCGGATCAGCGGCGGCTACGCGCTCAGCCCGGACGGCCGCAACCGCCTACTGACCCTCAAGCAACCGGTCGGACCCACGCTGGCCATCACCCCCTGGAACTTCCCGCTGGCGATGGGCGCCCGCAAAATCGCCCCGGCGATCGCGGCCGGGTGCACGATGGTGATCAAGCCTGCGCACCAGACCCCGCTGAGCACCCTGATGCTGGCTCAGATCCTGCTCGACGCGGGCCTGCCCGCCGGGGTGCTCAACGTCGTCACCGCCACCGACGCAGCCGCCGTCACCAACCCGCTGTTGGCCGACGCGCGGCTGCGCAAACTCACCTTTACCGGCTCGACGGGTGTCGGGCGGACCCTGCTGGCTCGGGCCGGCGATCAGATCCTGCGAACCTCGCTGGAACTCGGCGGGAACGCCCCGTTCCTGGTCTTCGCCGACGCGGACATCGACGCCGCGGTCGAGGGCGCGATGACCGCCAAAATGCGCAACATGGGTCAGGCCTGCACCGCCGCCAACCGTTTTCTCGTCGATAACCGGGTCAGCGCCGAGTTCGCCGACAAGCTCACGGATCGCATGGCGGCCGCGGTGCTCGGGAGAGGCACCGACGACGGTGTCACCGTGGGGCCGCTGATCGATGATCGTGCTGTGGCCAAGGTCGAGCACCTGGTCGCCGATGCGACCGGCAAAGGAGCCAAGGTGCAACTCGGCGGGAAGGCAGCCGGCGGGCCGGGGTACTTCTACCCGCCGACCGTGCTCACCGAGGTCCCGGACGGTGCCCGGGCTCTGAACGAGGAACTGTTCGGACCGGTAGCCGTCATCCGGGAGTTCGCCTACGACGCCGAGGCGATTGCCGAGGCGAATGCCACCGAGTACGGCCTGGTGGCCTACGCCTACACCGCCGACCTTGCCCGCGCGCTGCGGGTCGCCGAAGGCCTGCAGGTGGGCATGGTCGGGCTGAACACCGGCCTGGTCTCCAATCCTGCCGCACCCTTCGGTGGGGTGAAGCAGTCCGGGCTCGGCCGCGAGGGCGGCCGGGAGGGCATTGCGGAGTACCTGGAGACCAAGTACATCGCCCTGCCCAGCTGATCCCCGTTCGGGACGAGTGGTGAGGGATCGGCGAGGTTACGGGTTCGGCCCCGTGTCGCCGAGCAGTCGCGAAGTTCCCGACCCGAACCAGGAAGATTTACCTGGGAAATTCACCGAAACCTGTACAGCGCGTTCGCCCCCTGACTAGCGTCGCGGGCGAGCGGTGCCCGGGGCGCCGCCGTTGCTTGGGGGAGCAGATTGTGACAATTCGGGCATTCAACGCGCGAGTACGGGTGCTGGCGGTGGCGATCGTGGCCGCCGGCGCGGCGGGTGGCATCGGCGTCGCCCTGGCCGCCGGGTCTGGCGGCTTCATGGTCGCGGCCGCGCCGCCGCCGGAGCAGGTGAGCCCGCCCTTGGCGCTCGCACCCGAACCTGCAACAGGTCCGGCGCAGGGCGTGAGCACGCAGGCCGCCCTGCCCCCGCTCCCAAGCGTCGCCGAGCTCGCGGACCGCACGAGTACTGAGCCCACATTGCGGGAGGTCGTTCGCCCTGCCCTGCGCACCGGCATCGCCGAGGCGGACGGTGACCAGGCTGAACAATCGGAGCAGGCCGATGCCCCGCAGCTGCCCGCGCGCCGTCCGGCCCCCCGCCTGGTGGTGGCCCGCAACCCCGCCCCACGCCTGGTCGCGTCGGACCCGGCCAACCCCGGCGGCGGATCGGACGCACCAGCCGTCGTCGAGACCGCCGCCGCCCCGCCCACTCAGCCCGCCCCGGCCACCGAGGCGCCGGTGAACGCCGCGGCTCCGCCCGCCGAGCCCGCCCCGGGGACGGCGGACCCCGCCACCGCGCCGGCCCCCGCCCTCAGCACCGACCCCGTACCCGGGCCGGCCGAGCAGGGGCCTCCCGCGCCCGGCGAGGGCACCCCAGACTGACCCGACGACCGCTGGCGGCGCCGCGTGCTCGTCATGGCCCCCGCGCCGGCCCCCGCCCCCAGCACCGACCCCGTACCCGGGCCGGGCCGAGCACGGGCCTCCCGCGCCCGGCGAGGGCACCCCTGGCTGACCCGACGACCGCTGGCGGCGCCGCATGCTCGCCATGGCGCCGCGCCGGGTAGGCGATGATGAGCCGGTGAGCCCGCCGCCCCCCGCCGCATCCGCCGGCCGCCGGGATGTGGTGATCCTGGGTTCCACCGGCTCGATCGGGACCCAGGCCCTGCAGGTCGTGCGCGCCAATCCCGACCGGTTCCGCGTCGTCGCGTTGGGCGCAGGCGGCGCAAATGTGGAGCTGCTCGCGGCCCAGGCGCTGGAGTTCGGCGCTGACGTCGTGGCCGTCGCCCGCGCCAGCGCGGCCCAGGACCTGCAGCTGGCGTTCTACGCGGCGGCGGCGCGACGCGGCTACAGCCAGGGCGAGTTCGCGGTGCCGAAGATCCTGGCCGGCCCCGAGGCCCACACCGAACTCGCCGCGTGGCCGTGTGACGTCGTGCTCAACGGTATGACCGGCTCGGTGGGGCTGGCGCCGACGCTCGCCGCGCTGCGCGCCGGGCACACCTTGGCGCTGGCCAACAAGGAGTCCCTGATCGTGGGGGGCCCGCTGGTGACGGCCGCGGCCGCACCCGGCCAGCTCGTCCCGGTGGATTCCGAGCATTCCGCGATCGCCCAGTGCCTGCGGGCGGGCAGCCCCCGGGAGGTCGCACGGTTGATCCTCACCGCCAGCGGCGGGCCTTTTCGCGGCCGCACCCGCGCCGAACTGGAACACGTGAGCGTTCAGCAGGCACTGGCCCACCCCACCTGGGACATGGGGCCGGTCGTCACGATCAACTCCGCGACGTTGATGAACAAGGGCCTGGAACTGATCGAGGCGCACCTGCTCTTCGACGTCGACTTCGACCACATCGACGTGGTCGTGCACCCGCAGTCCGTGGTGCACTCCATGGTCGCCTTCGCCGACGGCTCCACGATCGCCCAGGCCTCGCCGCCGGACATGAAGCTGCCGATCGCGCTCGGCCTGGGCTGGCCCGACCGGGTGGCCGCAGCCTGCCCGCCCTGCGACTGGTCGGCGCCCACCGCCTGGGAGTTCGCCCCGTTGGACAACGCGGCCTTTCCCGCCGTGGAATTGGCGCGCGAAACCGGACGAACCGGGGGAACCGCGCCCGCGGTGCTCAACGCTGCCAACGAGGAGTGCGTGGCTGCCTTCCTGGCCGGGACGCTGCACTTCACGCGGATAGTGGATACCGTCGCGGCTGTGGTGAGCGATCATGTCGTGACCGGCCGCGACGGGGAGCTCTCCCTGGACGACGTGCTGGCCGCGGAGAGCTGGGCCAGGGCACGGGCCGGAGATCGGATCGCAGGGGGCGGCAGTAGCGGTGGATAGCACGAGGGCGGCACAACAGTGAGGCACGAGCGCACATGCTGACGTTGATCGGGGTCCTGCTCTTCGTGGGGCTGCTGGTGCTCTCGGTGGCGATTCACGAATTCGGTCACCTGCTGACCGCGAAGGCCTACGGAATGAAGGCGACGGAGTACTTCATCGGCTTCGGGCCCAAGCTCTGGTCCTTTCGTCGAGGCGAGACCGAGTACGGGTTCAAGGCCATCCCCGCGGGCGGCTACGTCAAGATCGTCGGGATGACCGACCTGGAGCCGGTCGACGAAGCCGACCGGGCGCGGGCCTTCTACAACTACTCCGCCCCGAAGAAGCTCGTGGTCCTGTCCGCCGGCTCGATCAGCCACATGTTCGTCGCGTTCTTTCTTTTCGCGGCAGTGTTCATGGTGTTCGGCACCCGCGAGACCGTCCCGACGGTCAGTGCCGTAGCGGAGTGTGTTCCGCCGCCCAAGGCCTCGGCGTGCACCGACGCCGACCCGCCGTCCCCGGCCAAGGCAGCGGGTCTGCTGCCGGGTGACGAGATCGTCGCCGTCGACGGCATCGCCATCAGCTCCTGGGAGCAGTCCTCCCGGGCGATCCGGGCGGCCGGTGCGGGCCCGGTGGATATCTCCGTGCTGCGCCAAGGCGCCGAGATGACCCTCACCGCGGATCTGGTGAGCAGGGAGCGGCCCGACCTGGACGACCCGGACACGATCGTGAATGTCGGAGTGCTGGGCGTCGAGCCGGTCATCGAGCGCGATCGCTCCGGCCCGATCGGCGCGAGCGGGGAGTCCGTCTCGCTCATCGGCACGGTCATCAAGGCCACCGGTCAGGTGCTCACCGAGATGCCGGAGAAGATCGAGAACCTCTTCGAGGCGCTCTCCGGGGACGAGCGCGACCCCGAGGGCCTGGTCGGCGTGGTGGGCATCGCCCGGATCTCCGGTGAGACGCTGTCCTTCAGTGAGGCCGACCTCACCGACCGCATCGCGGCGATCCTCATCCAGGTCGCGGCCCTGAACGTGTTCATCGGATTGTTCAACGTCCTGCCGCTGCTCCCGCTTGACGGCGGACACATGGCGGTCGTCTCCTACGAGCACGGTCGCCGGCGCCTCTACCTCAAGACCGGGCGGGCCGACCCGGGACGCGTCGACATGAACAAGCTGCTACCGCTGGCCTACGGCTTCCTCGTGGTGATCATCGGGCTGACCGTGCTGCTGCTGGCCGCCGACATCATCAACCCCATCACGCTGAGCTAAGGTCTTCGGCGCCTGCCGGGCGGCTGATCACCGTAGAGCTGCCAGTCGGTTAGTTTCTTGGGGTGACCACCGCCCTGGGGATGCCCGCACTTCCGTTGCCGGCGTTGGCCGCGCGGCGGGTCTCCCGGCAGATCAAGGTCGGCTCGGTGCTGGTCGGCGGGGATGCCCCGGTGTCGGTGCAGTCCATGTGCACGACGCTGACGGCCGATGTGAACTCGACGCTGCAGCAGATCGCGGAGCTCACCGCGGCCGGCTGCCAGATCGTGCGGGTCGCGGTCCCCAGCCAGGACGACGCGGACGCGCTCGCGGCGATCGCGAAGAAATCCCAGATCCCGGTGATCGCGGACATTCACTTCCAGCCCAAGTACGTGTTCGCTGCGATCGACGCCGGTTGTGCCGCGGTCCGGGTGAATCCCGGCAACATCAAGAAGTTCGACGACCGGGTCGGCGAGATCGCGAGGGCAGCCAAGGACGCCGGGACCTCCATCCGGATCGGGGTGAACGCCGGATCGCTCGATCCGCGGCTGCTCGCCAAGTACGGCCGGGCCACCCCGGCGGCGCTGGTGGAGTCCGCGCTGTGGGAGGCGTCCCTGTTCGCGGAGCACGATTTTCACGACATCAAGATCTCGGTCAAGCACAACGATCCCGTCGTCATGATCAACGCCTATCGCCAGCTTGCGGCAGCGTGTGACTACCCCTTGCATCTGGGCGTGACCGAGGCCGGCCCGGCGTTCCAGGGCACGATCAAGTCCGCGGTCGCGTTCGGGGCGCTGCTCGCCGAGGGCATCGGGGACACCATCCGGGTCTCGCTGTCCGCTCCGCCGGTGGAGGAGGTCAAAGTCGGCAACCAGATCCTGGAATCGCTTGGCCTGCGCGAGCGAGGTCTGGAGATCGTGTCCTGCCCCTCCTGCGGGCGGGCGCAGGTTGACGTCTACACCCTCGCCGAGCAGGTCAGTGCGGGTCTGGCGGGTCTGGAGGTACCGCTGCGGGTAGCGGTCATGGGCTGCGTCGTCAACGGCCCCGGCGAGGCCCGCGAGGCCGACCTCGGGGTGGCGAGCGGCAACGGCAAGGGCCAGATCTTCGTCAAGGGCGAGGTCATCAAGACCGTGCCCGAGCACCGGATCGTGGAGACCCTCATCGAGGAGGCACTGCGCCTCGCTGAGCAGATGGCCGCCTCCGGCGTAGGCTCGGGCGCACCGCAGGTGACCGTTCGCGACTCGACGTAGCGAGGAACGAGCGAGGACGAGGGAGCGAACCGCGAGTACCGTCGGGGGCTGAACCCCGCCCGGTGGTGGAAGGAGCACACATGCTCGACACCGCCACGGCTCGGGTGCTCAGGTCCGAGGACCTGCCCGCCGCCCTGCGGGTCCTTGCCCGCGATCCGGTGGCGAACGTCTACGTCGCCTCCCGCCTGCTCGCCGCCGGGCTCGGAAGCGCGCACGGCGGCAGCGAGGTATGGGGCTACAACCTCGACGGTGACTCGCCCGCCCTGTGCTACGTCGGGGCGAATGTCGTGCCGGTCCAGGCCGATCTCGCCGCGGTCGACGCCTTCGCGGACCGGGCTTCGCGCACACCCCGCCGCTGCTCCTCGATCGTCGGCGACGCGGTTGCGGTGCTGCGGCTCTGGGATCGCCTGGCACTGGTGTGGGGTCCGGCCCGGGAGATCCGCCCCAGGCAGCCGTTGATGGCCATCAACGCCGGCTGTGCTGGCGTCAAACCGGATCCCGCCGTGCGAGCGGTCCGGCCCCACGAACTCGATGCCCTGGTGCCGGCCTGCGTCGCGATGTTCACCGAGGAGGTCGGCGTCTCCCCCCTGGACGGGGACGGGGGCGTGCTCTATCGCGCCCGGGTACGGGAACTGATCGATTCCGGACGCTCGTTCGCCCGCATCGAGAACGGACGCGTCGTCTTCAAGGCCGAGATCGGCGCCGCCACACCGACGGCGTGTCAGGTACAGGGGGTCTGGGTGGATCCGGCCCATCGCGGCCGAGGATTGGGGACGGCCGGCATGGCAGCGGTCGTCGACCTCGCCCGCCGCCGGTTCGCGCCGACGGTGAGCCTGTATGTCAACGACTTCAACGTCGCCGCCCTCGCGACCTATCGCCGGGTGGGTTTCGGTGAGGTCGGCACCTTCGCCTCGGTGTTGTTCTGACCGCGCCGCCGCGCGAGCAGGCGCAGGTCGCGCCGATCGACCTGCTCGCCCACGTGGAGGAGGCCGCGGCAGTGCAGACGGTCGCTTTGGGACCGGTGCCGCCGGACCGTGCCCAGGTATTCGCCCGCCACGCCACGCACCCGGGCTTTCGGACCTTTGGGGCATTCTCAGATGGCCGCCTCGTGGGCTTCACCTACGGCGCGCAATGCCGACCGGGCCAATGGTGGTATGACCAGATCCGGCCGGCGCTGGCCCTGGCCGGGCACCGGCGCTGGCTCGTCGAGCCCTACGCGGTGACCGAACTGCACGTGCTGCCGAGTCATCACTCACGCGGGGTCGGGCTGCGTCTGCTGCAAGCCTTGCTGGCCGACACCGGCACCGCATCGGCGCTGCTCTCGACCTACGACACGGAGTCCCGCGCCCGCCGGCTCTACCGGGGACTGGGATTCCTCGACCTGCTCACCGCCTTCCGATTCGGCGGCCAGGTCCAGCCGTACGCCGTCATGGCCGCTGCGCTTCCCCTTGCGGTCAGGCACGCTCGGGGACCAGAAGGTTCGGGGCCAGAACGCGCGGCGCCGACCGGGGCGGGCGGCGCTCCGCCTACCCTGTGAGCACACCGATCCCCCGGCGCAGGCCGGATGTGGGCGGTCTGAACGGAGGCGAGGCAGCGGTGGTGCGCGCGACCCCGAACCCCAAGACCATGCTCACCTTGCTGTGGCTCGCCGCCGCGTCGGTCGGACTGCTGGTGGCCGCGGTGCCGGTCGTCGACGAGAACGCCCCCTCGCGCCTGCTCGGCGCCTTGTTGGTGCTGGCAACATTGCCGTTCGGTTTCCTGCGCCCGTCCGTGCCCGCGCTGTGGGCCGTCGCCATCGGCTGGCCCACCGTCGTCACCGAGCTGTCGCAGGACTCGGGGTGGCAGGCGGTCCTGCTCATCGTGTACCCGGTGGTCGGTGTCTACCTCGGTGACTGGCTCGGCACCTGGTGGGCCGAGCGCAACCCGAGCGTGCCGGTTCGATCCGCGGATACCGAGGCGGGCACGGCCGCGGACGGGACGCCTGCGGGCACCGACGCCCTGCCGCCGGCACTGCCCGGTCGCTACACCCAGGCCGCTCGCCGCGCCGATGAGGAAGCCCGCCGCGACGGGAACCAGCCCTGACCTCCGCCGCGAATCCGGCAGCGATTCGGGCCGTCATCTTCGACTGGGGCGGAACGCTCACCCGCTGGCACGCCACCGACATTCCCGCGACCTGGCACGAGGTCGCGCGCACCGCGCACGCGCTCGGGATGCTCACCGACCTGACGGACCTGCCCGCGCTCGCCGCCTCCCATCCCGGTGGCGCGGTCGGCCGGCTCGGTGACCAACTTGCCGAACTCGACGATCGGCTCTGGGCACGCTGCCGCGCGCAGTGCGAGAGCACGCGCTTCGTCGACGTTCTCACCGGTTGCGGGCTGGCCGAGCACGCGGACCTGCTCGCTGCCCACGCCACAGCGTGGGAGCACGCGACGCACCTCGACCCCGACGCCGCGCTGGTGCTGAGCGGGCTGCGGGAGCGCGGGATCAAGGTCGGGGTGCTGTCGAACACCATCTGGCCGCGGGAGCAGCACGAGGCGTGGTTCCGGCGGGACGGGGTGCTGGAGTTGATCGACGCTGCGGTGTTCTCCAGCGAGATCGCCTGGACCAAACCCCACCCGCAGGCCTTCGCGGCCGCTGCCGATGCGCTCGGCGTGGTGGCGCGCGAGGTGCTGTTCGTGGGGGACCGGCCATTCGAGGACATCCACGGGGCCTCCCGCGCCGGCATGCGCACCGCCCTGGTGCCCTTCACCACGATCGGCGAGCACGAGCGCGGCCCGGCCCAGGGGGAACCCGATGTGATCCTGTCCCGCCTGCTCGACGTTCTCGATGTCGTCGACTCGTTCGCCGGATCGGTGAACTAGGGCGCCGGCTCGCGGCGGGGGGTGGCGGTCGCTCGCGCAGCGGCGTCGACGGGGGCGGGGATCCCGGGCAGCCTCGGAGCCTGCCCGCTCCACTCGCTGACCCGGACCGCCGCATCCGCCAGCGCGGCGGCAGCGAAGGCCCGCTCTGCGGCACTGCTTGCCGCGACGAGAGCGCCGTAGGCGAGCGCGATATCGGTTTCGAGTGCGGTCCCCAGCGCCAGCGCCGCAGCGGGTCCGGTGAGCGCAGTGGGCAGCGCGTAGGCAGGTTCGGACTCGACCGGGATGCCGCCTGCGGCCAGGATCAGGCGCCGCAGTTCGTCGCGCCGGGCGCGGTGAACGTCCAGACCCCGCAGCGCCTGTTGGCGCGGGGCGCCGGCCAGCCGGGCGGCCAGCACGCCGTAGCCGTAGACCGCCGCATGCTCGCCCGCGAGCACCTCGATCGCCACGGCGCGATCCAGGCTCACGGCGGCCCTGCCAGGATCGCCGCGTGCGCGGCCTCGCAGCCGCCGATTGCCGCGATCAGCCGGGCCAGCTCCGGGTCGGCTGCGCGCACGCACTGCGTCAGCCGGCGCGTCGCAGCGTTCTTCTCGGCGCCCACCAGAGCGTCCACAGCGCGGTCGCGAACGGCCGGTACTGGCGGTGTTGTGGGTACTGGCGGTGTGGTGGGCGCCGGCGGCGGGGTCGGCGACGGCGTCGTGGTCGGTATCGGCCGCGCCGCGCCGCCGAGCAGGGCGATGTGTGCGGCGTGGTCCGCGCGCAGTGGATCCAGGGCCTGGCCCAGACCTGGAAAGCGCGCCGCGGTGGCCGCATAGCGGTCCACCAGCTCCGCCTTATCGGCGATCACCTCCGCGCGCAGACCGAGATCGGGATCCGGCGGCGAGGTCGGGTTCGATTGCGGTCCGCCCAATGGGTCGTCGGTGGTGCAGCCCGCCAGTGCGCCGCCGCAGAGCAGGGCGCCCGCGGCACCGAGGAGCACCCCGCGGCGGGTCGGCCACGGCGGCGAGAGGTCCGGTGCCACGGCCGGGACGCTACCGGAGGTAGTGCACTGTCCTGCTCGTTCGCGCGCTGCGCTGGTTCACGGGGTCGTCGGCGAGGCCGCCCCGAGCCGTTAGGGTGGCGCCGGCACCACACAACAGCACACGGGAGGTCACCACATGGTTGCCACCGATACCCGGCTTCGTGCCCAGGTGCAGTCCGAACTCGCAGCGGTGGTCGGCGCGGCAGGTCTGGACCTCGAGGGCGTCGAACTCGCCTCGGCCGGTCGGCGCCGAGTGCTGCGGGTGCTCGTGGACTGCGACGGCGGCGTGGATCTCGACGCCGTGGCCGAAGTCAGCCGGGCGATCTCCGAAACGCTGGACACCGGTGAGGTCATGGGCGCCACTCCGTACGTGCTGGAGGTCTCCAGCCCCGGCGCGGAACGTCCGTTGACGGCGCCCCGGCATTGGCGCCGCGCGAGCGGCCGCTTGGTGCGCGCGGAACTGACCGACGGATCGGTGCTGATCGCCCGGGTGCGCACGGCCGGCGAGACCTCCGTCGCCCTCGAAGCCCCGGGCGGGCGACGTGACCTCGACTACGCACAGGTTCGCCGCGCCCGGGTGCAGATCGAGTTCGCCCACCAAGGCGAGCCTGGCGAGCGCGACGAGGTAGACGCCACCGACGAGACGGGCGGGTGAGACGCGCATGGACATCGACATGAATGCGCTGCGCGCGCTGGAGCGGGAGAAGGACGTCTCCTTCCCCCTGCTCGTGCAGGCCATCGAGGCAGCCTTGCTGATCGCCTACCACCGCACCGAGGGTTCGTTCGCTCGCGCCCGGGTGGAGATGGACCGCAGCAACGGTCACGTCGTCGTCTGGGCGCACGAGGTCGACGAGGACGGAATTCCGGCGCCGGAGTTCGACGACACGCCGACCGGATTCGGCCGGATCGCGGCTTCCACCGCCAAACAGGTCATCCTCCAGCGATTGCGCGACGCGGAGGACGAGCGCACGTTCGGGGAGTACTCCGGCCGCGAGGGCGACATCGTCTCCGGCGTCGTTCAGCAGGGCCGCGACCCCAAGGCGGTGCTGGTCGACCTGGGCAAGATCGAGGCCATGCTTCCGCCGCAGGAGCAGGTACCGGGGGAACGCTACGAGCACGGATCCCGCCTGAAGTGCTACGTCGTGGGAGTGCGGCGCGGGATGCGGGGGCCGTCCGTCACGCTCTCGCGCAGTCATCCCAACCTGGTTCGCCTGCTGTTCGCGCTCGAGGTGCCCGAGATCGCCGATGGCACCGTCGAGATCATGGGGATTGCCCGGGAGGCCGGGCACCGGACCAAGATGGCGGTGCGTTCGGTCAAGACCGGGGTCAGCGCGAAGGGCGCCTGCATCGGTCCGATGGGTGCGCGGGTGCGCACGGTGATGAACGAGCTGCACGGGGAGAAGATCGACATCGTGGACTGGTCCGAGGACCCCGCGGAACTGGTCGCGCACGCCCTCTCACCTGCCCGGGTCTCCAGCGTGGAGGTCGTGGACCTGGCCGCTCGCAGCGCCCGAGTGATCGTGCCGGACTATCAGCTCTCCCTGGCGATCGGCAAGGAAGGGCAGAACGCCCGGCTGGCCGCGCGTCTGACGGGCTGGCGGATCGACATCCGCCCGGACACCCCCGACGCCGCCGGCGCCGCAGCCGGGTCCGATCCCGCGCCCGAGTGGGTCTAGACTGGCGCGTGGTCAGTCGCGCGGAACCTGTTTGCGGCGTGCCCATGCGTACGTGCGTGGGTTGCCGGGAGCGTGCTTCCCAGAGCGACCTGCTGCGTGTCGTGGCGATTGAGGGCGCATGTGTCCCTGATCGCCGAGGCATCCTGCCGGGTCGTGGGGCGTGGGTTCACCCTCGCGCCGGGTGCCTGGCCCTTGCCCTTCGTCGTCGAGCGTTCCCTCGGGCCTTGCGAGTTCCGGGAGCGCTGGACACCACCGTTCTGGAGTCCGAGCTCCACGGCCGATGAGCGCTGCGGGCGGGCGAACCCTAGGTAGCTGTCAGAACACGGTCAGCCATGTCGGAAGCAGGTCGATGTTGATGAGCGCTCAGTGAACGAGCGAAGCGAGCTCATCGTGTGCGCCGAGCGCGCAGACGCGAGCGAGCACCTGCGCGAAGCGATGACGCGATGAGTACCCAGCGATGAGCACCTCCCCCAGCTAACCGTCCGTGGCACCCCGCCCGGACCAGAAGGAGAACAGTGGCCAAGGTCCGGGTCTACGAACTCGCCAAAGAACTCGGCATCGAGAGCAAGGTCGTGATGGCCAAGCTCACCGAGCTCGGTGAGTTCGTCCGTAGCGCGTCCTCGACGATCGAGGCGCCTGTCGTACGCAAACTTCAGGAGGCCTTCCCCGGGGGTGCACCGGCGAAGCCGGCCGCCCGCCGCGCGGCGCCCAAGGCGGCGCCCGCTGCGCCTGCCCCCGCAGTACCGGAGCCGGCGAGGATCGCGCCCGAGCCGGAGACGACGCGCCAGGCGCCCCCCGCGCCCGTGCGTACCGCCCCGTCAGATCCGATCGCGCCAGGCCCGCCGCAGGCACCAGCCGCCTCGGCTGCCCCGAGCGCTCCTGCGGTGCACGAGGGCTCCGGTGACTCGCCCGCCGGCGGTCCCCGCCCCGGGCCCGCGGCGCGTGCGCCCGGTCCTCGTCCGGGCAACAATCCGTTCTCCTCGCAATCGGGGATGGCACGCCCGCCCGCGCGCAACGCTCCCCGCCCTGGCGCTCCCGGTACCGGTGGCGCTCCGACCGCCCCCGGGGTACCCGGCGCCCCGCGCCCTCAGGCGGGACCAGGTGGTCCGCGTCCGGGTGGGCCCAGGCCGTCCATGATGCCGGCCCGACCGAACGGCCCCGGTGGGCCTGGCGGCGGTCCCGGCGGTGGAGGGGGCGGCTTCGCCGGCCGCCCCGGTGGTCCCGGTATGCGTCCTGGTGGTCCCGGTGCGCGTCCCGGCGGTCCGGGTGCACGTCCGGGCGGGCCCGGCGGCGGCCCCGGCGGCCGTCCCGGTGGCGGCGGCTTCGGTGGCGCCCGTCCCGGCGGCGGCGGAGGTTTCGCCGGTGGCGGAGGTGGCGGCGCCCCCGGTGGTGGCTTCGCCGGTCGTCCGGGCGGCGGCGGTGGGCCCGGCGGCGCACGGGGTCGCGGCGGCACGGCGGGTGCGTTCGGCCGGCCCGGTGGCCGGCCGGCCAAGGGCCGCAAGTCCAAGAAGCAGCGCCGCCAAGAATTCGACAACATGCAGGCGCCCTCGATCGGTGGCGTGCAGCTGCCCCGCGGCCAGGGCCAGACGGTGCGCATCCCGAGGGGGTCCTCGCTGACCGACTTCGCGGAGAAGATCGGCGCCAACCCCGCCTCGCTCGTCGCGGTCATGATGCATCTGGGCGAGATGGTGACGGCAACTCAGTCCGTGGGCGATGAGACCCTCGAGCTGCTGGCGCAGGAACTCAACGTCGTGGTGGAGATCGTCTCCCCGGAGGACCAGGATCGCGAGTTGCTGGAGACCTTCGACCTGACCTGGGGTGAGGACGAGGGCAACGAGGACGATCTGGTCTACCGGCCGCCGGTGGTCACCGTCATGGGTCACGTCGACCACGGCAAGACCCGCCTGCTCGATGCCATCCGCAACACCAACGTGATGGGCGGCGAGGCCGGCGGCATCACCCAGCACATCGGGGCCTACCAGGTCATGGCCCACGCGGGCGAGGAGAAGGAACGGCGCATCACCTTCATCGACACCCCCGGCCACGAGGCATTCACCTCGATGCGTGCCCGCGGTGCCCAGGTCACCGACATCGCGATCCTCGTGGTGGCGGCGGACGACGGCGTGAAACCGCAGACGATCGAGGCGCTCAACCACGCGCAGGCGGCCGGTGTCCCGATCGTCGTCGCCGTCAACAAGATCGACAAGGAAGGCGCCGACCCGACCAAGGTCCGCGGCCAGCTGACCGAGTATCAGTTGGTCGCCGAGGAGTACGGCGGCGAGACGATGTTCGTGGACATCTCCGCGAAGCAAGGGATCGGTATCGCCGAGCTTCTCGATGCGGTCATCCTCACCGCGGATGCCTCACTGGACCTGCGGGCCAACCCGGTGCAGGACGCCCAAGGGGTGGCAATCGAGGCGCACCTGGACCGCGGTCGTGGCCCAGTGGCGACGGTGCTCGTTCAGCGCGGAACCTTGCGCCCGGGCGACTCGATCGTCTGCGGCGACGCGTTCGGTCGCGTGCGCGCGCTGCTCGACGAGCACGGCAATACCCTCACCGAGGCCGGCCCAGCCCGGCCGGTGATGGTGCTCGGGCTGACCTCGGTGCCCGGCGCCGGTGACAACTTCCTCGTCGTCGCCGAGGACCGCGTCGCCCGCCAGATCGCCGAACGTCGGGAGGCGCGGGAGCGCAACGCGATGCTGGCCCGGCAGCGCAAGCCGCGGGTCAGCCTGGAGGACTGGCAGGACGCCCTGGCCCACGGGCAGCGCGACGAGCTTCTGCTCATCCTCAAGGGCGACGGCTCCGGATCGGTCGAGGCGCTGGAAGATGCGCTGCTCAAGATCGACGTCGGGGATGAGGCGCATCTGCGCGTCATCCACCGCGGCGTCGGTGCGATCACCGAGTCCGATGTCAGCCTGGCGGCGGCGTCGGAGGCGATCATCGTGGGCTTCAACGTCCGCGCCGAGGGCAAATCGCGCGAGGCGGCCGACCGCGAGGGCGTGGAGATCCGGTTCTACTCGGTGATCTACCAGGCCATCGAGGAGATCGAGGCTGCGCTCAAGGGCCTGCTCAAGCCGGAGTACGAGGAGGTCATCCTCGGCACCGCGGAGATCCGCAACGTGTTCCGTTCCTCGAAGTTCGGCAACATAGCCGGTTGCCTGGTGCGCAGCGGGGAGATCAAGCGCGGCTCGAAGGCCCGCCTGATCCGGGACGGCGCAGTGGTGGCCCCGTCCTTGAGCGTGGATTCACTCAAGCGCTTCAAGGACGACGCGACCGAGGTTCGAGAGGGGTTCGAGTGCGGTATCGGGCTCGGGTCCTTCAACGACATCAAGGAGGACGACGTCATTGAGACCTTCGAGATGCGTGAGAAGGCGAGAACGTAGGCGGCGATGTTTGTCGGGAGCCTGAGCGTAGATTTGCTCCTCGGTGATGTGCACTCACTCAAGGCGAAGCGATCGGTGATCAGGCCGATCGTGGCCGAGTTGGCTCGCCGGTTCAGTGTCAGCGTCGCCGAGGTCGGCGATCAGGACCTGCACCGGCGGGCGCGGCTCGGCGTCGCCGTCGTCGCCGCGGACCCGGCGCACTGCCGGGAGGTGCTCGACGCCTGTGAGCGCCTCGTGGTCGCCCGCCCGGAGGTCGAGATTCTGAGTACGCGTCAGCGGTTGCACGGAGAAGAAGACTGATGGGCGTCTCACCCGGTGCCGCCGCTCGCGCCCGCAAGCTCGCCGACCGCGTCAAGGTGGTCGTCGCCGAGACGCTGGAGATGCGTGTCAAGGACCCGCGGCTGGGGTTCATCACCATCACCGACGTCCGCGTCACCGGTGACCTGCGGGAAGCCACGGTCTTCTACACCGTCTATGGCGACGAGGACGCCCGCATCAGTACGGCCGCCGCGCTGGCCAGCGCCAAGGGTGTCCTGCGCAGCGAGGTTGGCAAGGCAACCGGGGTGCGGCACACCCCGTCGCTGAGCTTCGTCGCCGACGCACTTCCCCAGAGCGCGAAGAATTTCGATAACCTGCTCGCGGTGGCCGCTGCCGCCGATGCGGAGGTCCACCGCCGGGCCGAGGGCGCAAGTTTTGCCGGCGAGGCCGACCCCTACCGGCATCCAGAGCCGGCGGACACCGAGCAGGCGGCGCCAGAGTCCGGGGAGGCGACACCGCAGTGATGGCGGGAGCCCAGCCGGGTCCCGGTGGTCTGCTGATCGTCGACAAGCCGGCGGGCATGACCTCCCATGACGTGGTGGGCCGGGTTCGCAGGCTGGCGAGAACCCGCAAGGTGGGACACGCGGGCACCTTGGACCCGATGGCCACCGGCGTGCTGGTGCTCGGTCTGGAACGCACCACGCGGCTGCTCGGGCACCTGTCCGGCGGGGACAAGGAGTACACGGCGACGATTCGGCTGGGTGCGGCCACCGACAGCGACGACGCGACCGGCGAGGTGCTCTCCAGCGCCGACGCATCGGGGCTCGCCCCGGGCGAGCTTGCGGCGGTCATGGCGACCCTCACCGGTGACATCACCCAGGTGCCTTCGACGATCAGCGCCATCAAGGTCGACGGCAAACGCTCCTACCGCCGGGCCCGGGCCGGGGAAGCGGTCGAACTCGCCGCAAGGCCGGTCACTGTCGCGGCCTTCGACCTGCTGGCGGTGAGCACCGGTCCGGGTGTACTCGACCTGGCGGTGCGGGTGAGCTGCTCCAGCGGCACCTACGTGCGGGCGCTGGCGCGCGACCTCGGCTCCGCGCTGGGCGTCGGCGGACATCTGAGAGCACTTCGGCGCACCCGGGTCGGCCCATTCGACCTCGCCGCTGCCCACGAGCTGAGCGCGCTCGAGCTCGCGGCCGAGACCGGGACGCTCGCCGGAGCCATGATTCCCCTGGGCACCGCCGCCGGCCTGCTGTTTCCGCAGGTGCGGCTCGACCCTGAGCAGGCGCGGATCCTCGCCCACGGCGGCTGGATCCGGCATCCGGGCTCGGAGGCGGTCTCACCGGTCGCGGCCTTCGGGCCCACCGGGGAGTTCCTCGCGCTTGCCACACTTGCCGCGGGTCGGCTCTCGCCGCTCACCGTGTTCGTACACGGGCAGAACCCCTCAGCGAGCGCCGTACGATGACCCACGGCGCGGCGGGTCTCGCCGGTGCTTCACCGGAGGGGAGTGCGGGTGCAGGTCTGGCGGGGGCTTGATCATTTGCCCAACCCCGGGCCGTGTGTGGTGGCGATCGGCGTGCTGGACGGGGTGCACCGCGGACATGCGCTGCTGCTGGCCCGCGCCCGCGAGCGGGCCCGGGAACTCGGCCAGCCCTTCATCGTCGTGACCTTCGATCCGCACCCGGCCTCCGTGGTTCGGCCCGAGGCCACGCCCAAGATGCTCGGCACGCTCTCCGACCGGCTGGACCTGCTCGAGCAGGCCGGCGCCGATGGCGTGCTGGTGCTGCCGTTCACCGCCGAACTCTCCGACGTCGCCGCGGACATGGCGGTGCGAGCGATCCTGCTCGACGCGCTTTCGGTGTCCACGATCGTGGTAGGGGAGGATTTTCGGTTCGGCCGCGATAGGGAGGGCAACGCGGCCATGCTGGCCGAGGCCGGGAAGCTGCACCATTTCGACGTCGACGCCGTCGAATTGCAGGCCGACGAGGTCGACCGCTTCTCCTCCACCCGGATCCGGCGCCTACTCCTCGAAGGTGACGTCGCCGGCGCTGCGCTGATCCTGGGCCGTCCGTTCTCGATCACCGGCCCGGTGATGCGCGGCGAGCAGCGCGGTCGCGGCCTCGGGTTCCCGACCGCGAACCTCGACGCCCCGGCGCACCTGGCCGTGCCGGCGGACGGTGTCTACGCCGGTTGGCTCGATCACGGCGGCATCCGGTACCCGGCCGCCATCTCGGTCGGGGACAACCCCACGTTCGCCGGTGCCGCGCACCGAATCGAGGCGTACGTGCTGGATCGCGACGATCTGGCGCTCTACGGCGAGCAGGTCAGCGTGTCCTTCGTCACCCGCCTGCGCGACATGCTGCCGTTCACCGGGGTGGCGGCCCTCATCGAGGCCATGACGGCCGACGTCGTGGCCACCCGGGCCGCGCTCGGCTTGGGGAGCGATTCGGATGGCCCACCCCAGGATGCCCGTCAGAGTTGAGTCAGGGCCGCGATGGGGCCGGGCCAGGTGATCGAGTTCGGCGTCGCGCAGATGGGCGGCCAACCCAGGATCCGTCACCGCGATGGCCCACGAACCTGCTTCGTAGAACATTTGTCAAACAGACGTTATCCTGGTTGCATGCCTACACCGATCGGTTTCCGGCCGACACGTGACGACGAACGCATCCTGCGCGAGGCCGCACACCCGGGCGAGAGCACCTCTGACACGTTGCGCAGGGCGCTGCGGCTCTTGGATCACGAGCGGTGGCTGACGCAGTTCCACACGGACGCGGAGGCGCTGAAGGGCGAGAATGTCAACGCGGAGCCCGAAGCCTGGTGATCCGCGGAGCCGTCTACCGGATCGACCTGGGCCGGCCTCGCAGTCACGAGCAGGGCGGCAAACGCTTGGGTCTGCTCGTATCCCCTTCGGATTCGCCGCTCTCGGTCGTCACGGTGATCCCCACCTCGACCTCGGCCGGCCCTTCCACCCACCGCCCTGAGGTTGAGATCGCCGGTCGGTCGACGCGGATGCTGATCGATCAGATTCGCTCGATCGACATCGACCATGTCGTGGGTGACCCGGTCGACTACCTGACTCGGGATCAGCTCACCGAGGTTGAGCTCGCGCTGGCCCACTACCTCGGCGTTCAGGGCGTCGCTCCTCCGCGACTCGCCTAAATCCCGCCCCGGGTTTCCCCACCGGCCAGACCCACACTGGGGGGCAGCGTCGACCTGACAGCACAGATCGCCACCTGCCCGAGCGCTGATCGGTGGGTCAATGCGAGCGATTCGGAGTCCAGCGCCTCCCGCTGATAGCCTGACCGGCGCCGTGTATCGGCCGCGGATACTTCGTGCCCGGGTGGATCAGCCCCGGAGCGCCGCGCAGCGACCCACCGAAGGAGCTCTGAAGGTTTCCCGTGCCGCTCGATAGTGCACAAAAGAAGACGATCCTTGCCGAGTACGCCCTGGCAGAGAACGACACCGGTTCTCCTGAGGCGCAGGTGGCGATGCTGACCAAGCGCATCAGTGACCTGACCGAGCACCTGAAGTTCCACAAGCACGACCACCACAGCCGTCGTGGCCTGCTGCTGCTCGTGGGCCGGCGTCGTCGGTTGCTCAAGTACCTGGCCAAGACAGACATCCACCGTTACCGCTCGTTGATCGAGCGGCTCGGCCTTCGCCGATAAGCAGTACTCGGGCGGCCCCAGGGGGCCGCCCGTCATGTTTTCCCATCACAGGAGCGGTCGGCACCGCGGGGGACACCCGGCGCCGGTCCTCGGTAGTGGCACCCTGACCACGGTTTCGCAGCGATGCGAGGCCCGCCGTGCGCCTCGATCGAAGACCGGGTGCGACTTGGGCCCAACGCGACCCGCCGCCCGCTCCGTCAACAAAGAGGAGGGGCGCCCATGGAGGGTCCCGAGATCACCTTCGCCGAAGCCCGGATCGACAACGGTTCGCACGGCGTTCGCACCATTCGCTTCGAGACCGGTCGGCTGGCACGCCAGGCCGCCGGATCCGCCGCGGTGTACCTGGACGGCAACACGATGATCCTGTCGGCGACGACGGCGTCGAAGCACCCCAAGGAGAACCTCGACTTCTTCCCGCTCACCGTCGATGTCGAGGAGCGGATGTACGCCGCGGGGCGCATCCCCGGCTCGTTCTTCCGCCGCGAGGGGCGCCCGTCCGAGGACGCGATTCTGACCTGCCGCCTGATCGACCGCCCGCTGCGTCCGACGTTCGCCAAGGGCCTGCGCAACGAGATCCAGATCGTCGAGACCGTGCTCGCGCTCGACCCCGACGACCTTTACGACGTCATCGCGATCAACGCCGCCTCGATGTCCACCCAGCTTTCGGGTATCCCGTTCTCCGGACCGGTCGGCGCTGCCCGGGTCGCCCTGATTGATGGGGCGTGGGTCGGTTTCCCTCGCCACTCCCAGCTCGAGCGCGCGGTGTTCGACATGGTCGTCGCCGGTCGCGTGCTGCCCGACGGCGATGTCGCCATCATGATGGTCGAGGCCGAGGCCACGACATCGACGCTGAACCTGATCGCCGAGGGTGCGGGCGCCCCGACCGAGGAGATCGTCGCCGCTGGGCTCGAAGCCGCCAAGGCGTTCATCGCAGTCCTGTGCGCCGCGCAGCTGGAGGTGGCCGCCAAGGCCGCCAAGCCGACGGCGTCCTTCCCGGTGTACCTGGACTACCAAGACGACGTTCTGGAGGCCGTGAGCGCAGCCGCCAAGGCCGAGCTCACCACGGCGATGGCGATCGCGGGCAAGGCCGCCCGCGAGGACGAACTGGACCGCGTCAAGGCGGACACGATCGGCAAGCTCTCCGCGCAGTTCGAGGGTCGGGAGAAGGAGCTGTCCGCGGCGTTCCGCTCGGTCACCAAGAAGGTCGTACGCGAGCGCATCACCAAGGACAAGGTCCGCATTGACGGCCGCGGGCTGCGCGACATCCGCTCGCTGCAAGCCGAGGTCGAGGTCGTCCCGCGGGTGCACGGCTCGGCACTGTTCGAGCGCGGCGAGACCCAGATCATGGGCGTCACCACGCTGAACATGCTCCGCATGGAGCAGATGATCGACACGCTCAACCCCGAGACGCGCAAGCGCTACATGCACAACTACAACTTCCCGCCGTACTCCACCGGCGAGACCGGCCGGGTGGGTTCGCCCAAGCGCCGCGAGATCGGGCACGGCGCGCTGGCGGAGCGGGCCCTGTTGCCGGTGCTGCCGACCCGCGAGGAGTTCCCGTACGCGATCCGGCAGGTCTCCGAGGCCCTGGGCTCCAACGGCTCGACCTCGATGGGCTCGGTCTGCGCCTCGACACTGTCCCTGCTCAACGCCGGGGTGCCGCTCAAGGCTCCGGTCGCCGGGATCGCGATGGGCCTGGTCTACGAGGGCGGGGAGTACGTCACCCTGACGGACATCCTCGGCGCGGAGGACGCCTTCGGTGACATGGACTTCAAGGTCGCCGGTACCAAGGACTTCGTGACGGCCCTGCAACTGGATACCAAGCTCGACGGCATTCCCGCCTCGGTGCTTGCCGGCGCGCTGACCCAGGCCCGCGAGGCCCGCCTGCACATCCTCGACGTGATGAACGAGGCGATCGATCG
>JBQTII010000047.1:0-19128 GCA_052388275.1 Sporichthyaceae bacterium
CGACGCCATCGGCGATGGCCGGGTGATTGTGCGGGTGAGTTGCCGGGTCGCCTCCGCCGAGGGTGAGCGCGCCTCGGTGCGCCTGGTGGCGACGGCCTATCAACGCGATGAGTGCCCGGCGCTGGACCAGCCCTACGGCTCGCATGCCGCCATCCTGGCGGTGGCCGCCGAGCGCACGAGCGCAGGCTTGCCGCACCTGGTGGTGACCTCGCGGCGAACCGTGGACGCCGCTGCGCTCGCCGAGGACGCGGGCATGGCTCCCGCCGGCAGGTGCGCGCCGCTGCCACCGTTACCGTGATCGATCGGCGGCGGCGCTGACGTTCGCGAGAGGTCGGAAGGCAGGTCAACATGAGCGACGCATTGTCGCCTCAGGTGAGCGGTGAACGTGAGATTCCCGAGTTGATCGCGGGCTGCCTTGCGCGGCTGTGGAACGCCAAGGGCACCGACCTGATCCTGACCGCCGGTGCCTGCCCGCTGCTGCGGATGGACGGCCACCTGGTCGCGGACACCTCGGTTCCCGCCTTGAGCGCCCCGCAGACCGAAACGGTGATCGCCGAGCTGCTCGGCCCGGCGCTGGTGGCCATGCTGGCGCGAGAGGGACAGGTGGACTTCTCGATGACCTGGGACGGACGAGCCCGACTGCGCGGCAACGCCTTCCGTCAAAAGGGCACGCTGGCGCTGGCGCTGCGGATGCTGCCGCTGAACCCGCCCTCGATGGCGGAACTGGGACTGCCCGAGGCGGTGCAGGCCTGGACCCGCCAGCCCCGTGGACTGGTGCTGGTCACCGGACCGACCGGGAGCGGGAAGTCCACCACGCTGGCGGCGATGATCGACTCGATCAACACCCACCAGGCGCGCCACATCGTCACCATCGAAGACCCGATCGAGTACGTCCACCCGCACAAGCGGTCCGCGGTGAACCAGCGTGAGGTGGGCACGGACACCCGCTCGTTCGCGGACGGGCTGCGCGCGGTGCTCCGCGAAGACCCCGATGTGCTGCTGATCGGGGAGATGCGCGACCCGGAGTCGAGTCAGGCCGCGCTCACGATCGCCGAAACCGGGCACCTGGTGTTCGCGACGCTGCACACCAACGACACCGCGCAGACCTTCGATCGGATCGTGGACGTGTTCCCCGCCGAGCGTCAGCCGCAGATCCGCCTTCAGCTGGCGCACACCCTGTGCGGGGTGCTCCACCAGCTCCTGATTCCACGCCGAGGCGGCGGAAGGGTCGCCGCTTTCGACGTCCTGCAGGCCACCGCCGCGGTCCGCAACCTGGTCCGGGAGGGCAAGACCCGCCAGATCCGCAACGTCGTGCTGACCGGTTCCCGGGAGGGCATGCGCACCCTGGAGATGTCGCTGACCGAATTGGTGCGCTCGGGTGTGGTCGAGCACCGCGAGGCGGTGCTGCACAGTTTGTATCCGCAGGACATCGCGACCTGAGGTTTCAGGTGCAGCGAATTCTTCTCCGGTTATGTCACACAGCGTGGTCAGGCTCACCTAAAGTTGGCGGTAATTCACGTGGAGTCGGCCAGGTTTCGGGTTCAGTATTGCGGGGTAGCCGCCGGTGTGGGCCATGAGGAGCTTTGCGATCGTGACGTCGCGAGGGCATCGATTGCAGGGCCAGCCATGTCGGCCGCACCGATGCGGTCGCGGCGGAACCCGGTGATGGCGCTGAGTTACCGCCTGGGGGGCCGCGCCGACGCCGGCGCGTTGGACGACCTCCGGGTGCTGTGGCAGCGGGTGACGGCAGAGCATCCCCAACTCGACGCTCTCGACCTGGCGTTGTTCGAGACCGCGTTGACCGAGTTGATGAACAACCTCATCGTGCACGGTGATACAGACGGTGATTGCCCGCCCACGTTCGACCTCGAACTGGAGGTTGGACGCGGTGGGCTGTCCGGTCGTCTCGTCGACGACGGTGCTCCGGGGCCGGACCCGGAGCAGACCCACATGCCGATGGCGAGCGAGTTGACCGGGCGTGGAATACCCCTGGCACGCGCGGTGCTCGATCGATTGACCTACGAGCGCCGCGGGGACACCAACGTGTGGACCTTGCAGCGGTTGCCCCGCTAGCAACTCGCGCCCGTTCACCGGCTTCGGGCACGGTCCTCGGTAAGGTCGGCGCCATGAGCGCGGACTCCGCGGGAGCAGGGGACCGCGTCGGCGACTCCCACCAACAGTGGCGCGACTACCTGCGCGAGCGGCCCGGACAGATGCCCGGGCGCATCCTCGACCACGATTGGGCCGCGGACGGCCTCGGGCAGACCCACACCTGGCCGGTCTCGCTGCGCACGGCCGTGGCGTTGTGTGTGCAGACCGGGATGGCCTCGGTGATCTGGTGGGGGCCCCAGCTGCGCCTGATCTACAACGATGCCTACCAGGCGCTGTTGCCCTCGCACCTGCAGCAGTCGGCGTTGGGTCAACCGGGGCCGAGCGTGTGGCCGCATCTGTGGCCGACGCTGGCCGAGATCTTCCCCCCGATCCTGGCGGGCGGTGCGCCGGGGTGGTGGGAGGACGCCGCGTTCCCCCTCGAACGTGCGGGGTTCGTGCAGGACAGCTTCGTGACCTCCGCCGTCACCGCTCTGCTCGATGACGAGGGCAGACCTGCGGGGATCTACGCGCTCATTCACGAGCTGACCCCGCAGGTGCTGAGCCGTCGCCGGCTGCGCACCCTGGATGCGCTGGCCGCGGGGCTGCAGGGGGTCACCAGCGAGCCGTTGGCGTTGCGGGTCACCGCCTCCATTCTGGCGGCGAACCGCGACGACGTGAGTGGCGTGTCGATCCTGCAGGTCACCGAGGAGCAGGTACGCCTCGAGGTCAGCGTCGGGCAGGTCCGGGAACTCCAAGCCCACGAGGTCCTCGCCGCGGTGCAGGCAGGCAGCGCGCGAGTGCTCGAACCCGCGGCCGCGGACCCGCCGGCGCCGGCCTCCGGGACCGAGCTCGACCCCGCACCGGTCCGCGCCGCGGCGACGTTGCTCGCGCCGTGCACCGGCGGGAGCGGGGCCGGTGCGACCGTGCTGGCGTGCGCGCTGAACCCGCGCCTGCTCGTCGATGATGCCTACCGCGCCTACCTGGAGGTGGCGGCCTCCTACCTGAGCGCGGCGCTGGCCGAGGTGCGCCGCTACGAAGCCGAACAGGAACGCGCCCGCGCCCACGAGCGCGAGGCGCGCTGGCGCACGGGCATGATCGCGGCGATGAGCGAGGCAGTGTTCGTGTGCAACGCCGACGGCGATGTGGTCGAGATCAACGCCGCCTTCACCGCCTTGACCGGATGGGGACCAGAAGGGCTGCCCTACACCCGCCCCTACCCGTGGTGGTGGGAGACGGCCGACGCCGAACGCGATGCGGTCTCCAGGCAGCGCCTCGCGCAGGCGTTGAGCGGCTCACTCGAGCAGCTCGTGCCGATCCGGCACCGCTCGGGCCGTCAGGTGTGGACGGCGGCGCGCGGCGTCGGGCTGCCCGGGCCGGGTGAAGGTGAGGTCATGATGCTCGGCACCGCCCGCGACGTCACCCGCGAGGTGCATCGCAGCGAGCGCCAGGAGGCGGCGGCGTTGCTTGCCGCCGCGCTCGGCGCCGAACTGGATCTGGAGGAGCTGGCGGCCGCGGCCGTGTATGGCTTCGGCACCGTCTTCGAGGGGCAGGCCCTGCTCTACAGCGAACCCGTGCCCCAGACCGGAGACGGACCACCTTCGCCGTGGACGCCCTCGGCTGCGTCGGCGCTGATCACGGCCGATGGACCGGGCCACTGGAGCGAGCTTCCCGAGGCAGTGCGCGCGGCGGCGCTGGCCGCGCGTACGTCGACACCGGGGTCCGGTGAGGCGAGCGCGGGGATTCTGATTCGGGCCAGCACCCCGGCTCGTCGACAGGGTGTCTGGGTCCACTTCCCGGCCGAGCGGGTGGTCTCTGATGACGAGCGAATCCTGGCGATGATGCTGGGCTCGTTTCTTGCCACCACCCTGGACCGGGCGCACCGCGAAGCGCGCCACGCCCAGACCGAGGCGAACCTGCGCCAGGCGTTGGACGGGCACCGCGTCATCGGCCAGGCCGTCGGGGTCCTGATCGAACGGCACGGCCTGACCCATCAGGCCGCGTTCGAGCGGCTGCGCCGCGATTCGAACCGGCGCAACATCAAGCTGCGCGAGTTGGCGCAGAGCCTGGTCGACCGCGCCCAGGAGCTCTGATCCTCGGGGCGCCCGGAGGGGCGCGGGCGCGTGGGCGCGTGGTGTGTGCAACTTCTGTATGCGTGTCGGGGTCTCGACACGCCGTGAAGGCCCAGAACACACGCAGAAGTTGGCGTGTCGGTGGACTCAGGGGTTGTTCTCCTTGAAGCCCTCGAAGACGCCGTAGACCGCGGACAGGATCGCCAGGGCGACGAAGCCGACGACCAGGCCGACGACGATCACCGCGATGGGCTCCAGCAGGTCCGTCAGCTTCTTGAGCCGGTAGCTGACCTCCTTGCTGTAGTAGGCGGCGGTCGCGGCCAGGCGCTCCTCCAACGTCCCGGTCTCCTCACCGGCCCGGATCATGGCGACCGCGGTAGAGGGGAACAGACCGGTCTCGCGCAACGGCCCGGCCACCCCCGAACCGGCGAGCATGGCCTGACGGGCGACCTCGATCCGGTCCCGGAAGGCCCGGTTGCCGGCGCTGCGGGCGGAGAGCTCGAGGGCCTCGGGCAGCGGGACGCCGGCGGCGATCATCGCGGACAGCACCCGGCAGAACCGTTCGAGCTGGGCGTAGAGCACGACGCGCCCGATCAGCGGAGCGTCCAGCAGGAGCTTGTCCCGGATCCGGCGCCCGGGTTCGGTGCCCAGCGCCAGGCCCACGATCACGGCGAGAATC
Organism: Sporichthyaceae bacterium; assembly: GCA_052388275.1. GTDB lineage: Bacteria > Actinomycetota > Actinomycetes > Sporichthyales > Sporichthyaceae > JBQTII01. The sequence continues at coordinate 4,840 of JBQTII010000047.1, forward strand.
AGGGCGATCAACGTGAAGTACGGGCCGACCGTCAGCACGAAATCGCTCAGATTGACCAGGACCTGGGTACTCCAGGGGATGTCGGTGCCGAGGTCGTCGAAGTAGTCGGCGTAGCGGGGCAGCACGAACCCGATCAGGACTCCGATCGAGATCATGGCCAGCACGATGACGATCGCCGGATACGTCATCGCCGAGCGCACGGTGCGCCGGGCCTCGATGTCGCGTTCGATGTCGGTGGCGAGCTGGTCCAGGATCGGCGCGAGTTGCCCGGTCTCCTCCGCGGCCCGCACCATGTGCACGAAGTAGTGCGGCAGGGCCCGATCGTGCGCGGCGATGGCGGTGGAGAAGTTGGATCCGGCGCGCAGGCTCACTCCGATGTCGTCGATGGCGCGCAGCAGGCGACGGTCCTTGATGTCCTCGCGCATGGTGTCCAGCACGTCCAGCACGGGGATGCCCGCGGTGAGGAAGACCGACATCGCGCGGCAGAAGTCCATTAGCGCGACCGGCTTGATCTTCTTCGGGGTGAACTCGAAATCGCCGAGTTCGCGCAGCCTTGCCCACCAGGTCTCCTGGTCCCGGGCGGTCCCGGGCCGCGGGGGACGAGGTGCACGCGGTGTCACGGGTAGGCGAGGAGTGCGGGTCCGCGGGGGCCGCGACTTGGCGGCAAGCCCCCCGCGCCCGCGTCGCCCTCGCTTGGGCTTCGTCCCGCTGGTGAGGGCCTCGATGGTGCGCGGATCGAACCCTGCCGGATCCGGGCCGGGGGGCCGCCGGGGGGGCGGCGGGGGGATCGGCGGCGCGGGCATCGTGGGAGGTGCCAGCGGCGGAGGCCTTAGTGCTCCGGGGGGCGACGGCGGGCGCAGCGGCCCGGCGGGCGGGTGCGCCGGGCGGCGGGGAGGCTCGGGGGTCACCCTCAACCCCCGTAGACGTTGCGGGTGACCTCGTCGAGGGAGGTGCGGCCGTCACTGACCAGGGCAAGAGCCTCCTGCAGCAGGAAGCGGGTGCCCTCGGCGGCCGCGACCCGGCGTAACTCATCCGTGGTGCCCCCGGCGGCCATCACGGCCTTGATGCCCTCACTCATCACCACCAGCTCGAAGACCCCGATGCGGTCCCGGAAGCCGGTGTTCGAGCAGTTCTCACAGCCCTGCGAGCGCCACAGCCGGGTCAGCGGTCCGGCGTCGGGGTGGGCGTGGGCGGCGTGGAAGGCGACCTCGTCGGCGCGTGGAGTATCGGGGAGTTTGCAGTACTCGCAGATGCGCCGGAACAGGCGCTGGCTGGCCATCCCGGTCACGGTGGAGGCGACCAGGAACGCCTCGATGCCCATGTCGACCAGGCGCTGCAGGGCCGCGCAGGCATCGGTGGCGTGCAGAGAGGACAGCACCAGGTGACCGGTCAGGGCGGATTCGATCGCGATCCGCGCGGTCTCGGAATCGCGGATCTCCCCGACCAGGATCACATCCGGGTCCTGACGCAGGATCGCGCGCAGCCCGGAGGCGAACGTCAGGCCGGTGGCCTCGTTGATCTGAATCTGGGTCAGCGACGGGAACACGTACTCGACCGGGTCCTCAATGGTGGTGACGTTGCGTTCGGTCTGGTTGACCTCGGCCAGCGTCGCGTACAGCGTCGTCGTCTTGCCCGACCCGGTCGGGCCCGCGCAGATCACCATGCCCACGGGGGAGCGCACCAGGTGAATGAACGCCTCGTGGGTGCGCTCGCGCATGCCCAACTCGTCCAGGCGGTACACCACCCGGGTCCGGTCGAGCAGGCGCAGCACGGCCTTCTCTCCCCAGACGGTGGGGCAGGTGTTCAGGCGCACGTCGAGCTCGCGTCCGTCCAGGGTGACGGCCATCTGCCCGTCCTGCGCGCGGCGCCGGTCGGCGATGTTCATCCCGGCCATGATCTTCAGGCGGCTCACCACCGCGGGCCCGATCGCGCCGGGCAGGGCGAGGACGTCGTGCAGGGCTCCATCGATGCGGTAGCGGATGCGCACCCGCTCGTTCTGCGGTTCGACGTGGATGTCACTGGCCCGGTCCCGCAGGGCCTTGGTGAGGATCTGGGTGACGAGCTGGATCACCGGGGCGTCGTCGGGGTCGGCGCTGTGCGAGACCGCCGCCGCGGAGCGGCGCAGGGCGTCGGTGGACTCGAAGGCCTGCACCAGGGTGCCGACGTCGAGCAGGCCGCGGTAGCTGGTGGCGATCAGGCGGTACACCGCGCTCTGCGGCGCGACCCGCACGATCAACGGCCGTCCGGCGCTGCGGGCGATCGCGGTCAGCCCGGCGGTGTAGCCGGGGTCGGCGACGGCGACCTCGAGCGAGCCGGAGTCGAGCAGGCGCAGCGGCAGCACCGCGGTGTCCTGGGCCAGGTGCTCGGGCACGAGCTGCAGGGCGCTCGCTGCCGGATCGACCCCTCGCAGGTCGGTGTAGTCCAGCGCGAAGATCTGGGCGTAGGCGCGGGCCATGTCCCGCTCGTCGAGGGCCCCGAGTTCGACCAGCAGGCGGGCCAGGGAGGTGCCGGAGGCGGCGAGTTGCAGACTCGCCTCGGTGACCTTGGCCCGCGGCAGGATCCCGGCCGCGACCAGGTGGTCGGCGAGCTCGGCATCGGAGAGCGCGGGGGGCATCGGTTCGACGAGCACACCGGCGGGAGCCACCCCGAGGGGCGCGACCTCGGCGCTCCTGCGCTTGAGAATCGCCACCGCAGCACCTCCCAGGCGGTCGCCACACTGTTGGACGGGCCGTCAGATAGCCCCGGGCGAGCCCGGTCTCTCGGTTTCCAGGGTAGCCATCCGCACCGGTGGGGACCCTCCCGTTCGGGTCAAGCCCGGCCTTGCCGGCCACGAGGATGCCCGAGGCAGCCACCCGGCCCGGACCAGGGCCGGTTCGGGTCTGAACCGGGCCGGTGAACGGGCTGCGGCCCTGCCGGACACGGGGGAGTCCGGCAGGGCCGCAGGTCTTGCTGGGGAGGATGAAGCGTCTAGAACAAGGTCACTCAGTACGCGGCGGGGGTGACCGGGAAGGGAGTCGGTCCGTTGGCCGCGCCGATGGCCGTGCCGCCGATGGCGACGATGGCCGAGAGGTACTTGTTGCTCACGTTCGGGTCCGCGAGGGCATCGCACGGGAATGGCTGGTCGCTGTTCGCGGTGGTGCCAAGATCGGCGTTCACGGTCACGATTGCGTAGAAGGTGTTGTCCGAGGGCTTCGCGCCGGGGGCAGCCGGGTTGGCGTAGTTGCTCGGGTTGCGGAAGAGCAGAGCGTTGGTGCCGGCCTTGGTCAGGACGATGTCGTGCAGGCTTGAGGCCTCCTTGATGTAGTTCTTGGAGACGAGCTCGGCCTCGGTGATGAACTTCTTACCGGGCTCAGCGACCATGGCGGCGGCGAGAGCGAGCTCGAGTACCTGGGTGTCGGCCTTGCAGGCCTCGACCTGGGACTTCTTGTCCAGGCCGCCGAGGGCGAAGACGGTGATGGCGGACATGATGCCCAGGATGGTGATGACCACCAGGAGCTCGATGAGGGTGAAGCCCTTGTCGCTGAGCCGGCGGACGATGTTCTTGCCGGCGGGGGCCTCGACGGCGTCCGCGGGGACGAAGACGTGCTCGATCATGACGACCTCATTGTTTGAGTCGTGGGGCGGCCGGGGGGTTTCCCGGGCGCTGCGGTGCGAAGGAGCCGGGCGGGCGGGGGGTGGGGCGCCGTAGCCGGGAGTTCGACTGCGGTCCGTTCGCCGAGCGGTGCTACCCGCCAGTACCACCGATTCCGGGCAGTGCTGACTGGTTGGTACCTTGCCCGAGCGTTTACCTCGATGTCAACGATCGGCCCGCAGGCGTGTGTTGTCCGAGTTTGGTCCCATCACCACACCACGTGATGATTAAATTACATAGAGTAGTCAAGACTTGAGGTTGAACTGCCCCACTGAACCCTTAGAGGCCGGTCTCCCTACCCGTTGACCTGCGGGAACGCCCCAAGCGTCGGCTATTGCTCCACGGGTGTGGAGGAAGCTGTGGAAAACCACCCTCTGTGACGGATGAGGCGGTTGGGATTAAGGGCGTGATCCAGATCGCACTCAGGCGGCGAGGAAGACGAAGCCATCCTCGTCGCTGTAGGCCAGATCGCCCGAGCGCAGGGTCAGGTTGCGGGCCAGCCCCGGTGTACCGGAGTCCGCGGTGGCCGTCATGGTGGCGACCTGGACCCCGCCGCGGAAGACCGCGACCGCAAAGGTGTGGATGACCGCGTCGGGGAGCTCCCCGAGGTAGGTGATCGTCGCGATGCCGGAGTAATAACCCGCCCCATCGCGCCCGACCACGAGCTTGTCGAGCTGCCAACGGCCCGCGGTCATGGGGAAATCCAGTCCGGGGGCAGGCACCTCTGCGCTTTGGCCCACGCCGCCCGCAGCTGCGTCGCCCTGCTCGGGATCCGCCGTGGCGCCGGCGGTCTGTGCCTGGGCAGCGACCGCGGCCGGCCCGAGGTTGGACTGCTCCCCACCCCGGCCGAAGGCGACGACACCGACCGCCACCACCACGAGGACGGTCAGCGCGGCGATCACGGCGGTGCGCGGCGCGATCTGGAGCCCGAACACCCCCCGCTCGTCCGGGTGCTCGAGCAGGGGCAGGGGCGCGGTCGGCGCGCCATGATCAGCGCCGCTGTAGCGGGGACCGGGGGTGGCGGCCCCGGGTGCGCCCGCGGCGCCCACGTGCTGCGCCGCGGGCAGGCCGGCCCCGAAGGTGCCGCCGGCGCCGAACGTGCCCGGTTGGGTCGGCCCGCCGGGGGTCGACCTGGCGCCGGGCGCTGCGGTGGGCACGGCGGCGGGCACGGGGTCGCGGGCACCGAAGGTCGGGACCTGAAAGTCCGTGGCGGCGCCGGAGTCCGCGGACCGCGCCCCAGGCTGTGCGTTAGGCGGTGCAGACGGTGCAGACGGTGCAGACGGTGCAGCGGGCGGTGCGTCGGAGGCCGGCGGGCTTGGGGGGACCGGTGCGGGATGCCACTCCCAGCGGCCCTGCTCGCCGGACTCGCCCACGATGTGCCACCAACCGGGTGCGTCGCCGGGTGCCGCCGGTTGATCCTCGGGAACCCAGTCCGAGCGGGTGGGGACGCCGGGCAGGGTCACCTCGACCCACCGACCGCTCATTCGCGCCTCCCTGCCAGGTGCGGGGTACCCAGGTTCGGGGCACCCACGTGTGGGCTACGGCGCCCATCCTCGCGCTGGTCTTGGCAGCGAAACGTCCAGTTTGTCGGAGCTTGATCGTCTCCTCACCAGAATCACAAGTCCCTTCGATACCGTGAGTATCGGCGCTGGGGGCGCCAGGCGGCTCAAAACGTGGGCTACCGCCCCTGATCCGAGGCAGGCTCAGCGATGCCATCAGCGCGCGAACTCCGACCCCAGGCGCCGCGGCGCCGTGCCCGGCTCACCGCCTTCACCCTCGCCCTCGGCGTGGCCTGCGTGGCGATCTCGCTGCCGATGTTCGCCGAGGCCGTGACCTCACCGCGCACCGCGCCCCTTGATCTCGGCCAGGGCCGCGACCTCGTGCTGGCGGTCCTGGTCGAGCCCGAGGACGCGCTGGTGCGCCCCTTCCCCGGCCGCCCCGACGTCACCTTCCCCACCACCACCGTCGAGGTCGTCGCCTCCTTGCCGCGCGCCAGCACAAAGGTCACCTGCCCGAATGGGCGCTCCCGGGCCGGCGACAGTCCGATCGAGGGCTGGACCTGCGATGCCCGCGGAACTGTCCGTGGGCATCCGATCATCATCTGGACCGCCCCGTCGCGCCCGGTGTCCAACGCCGCCCGCACCCCGACCAGCTTCCCGTTCCAGGCCAACCTGCCGGTGACCGCCGCGCTCGCCGACGTCGAGCCGATCGACCTGCGCCAGACCTACAGCGATGGCACCACCGAGGTTCGCCGCTCCGCCCTCCAACTCGCGGTGGACGTCCCCGCCGCGCCGCCCGCCGGTGTCGCCCGGCCGATCACCGACGTGGTGGTAGCCCTGCCCGCGGGCTGGCTCGGCGGACCCTGCACCGCGGTGACCGCGACCGGGGTGCCGGCGCCCGGGTGGCGATGTGTCAGCGAGGGGCCCGGCGCGGCCCCGGTCCTGCATTTCAGCGGACCCGTCGGCGGGGATGCGGCCACCCGTTTCCTGTTCGAGGTCACGGCGGCCTTCCCGACCGAAGGCGGGATCTCGTTGTCGGCCGCCATCGGACCCGCGGCGCCGACGGTGGCGTTCAACGGCGCGGCGGTGAGCGCAGTCGCCCCGGTGGACCTGCGTTACGTGGACCCGGTGATCGCCATGCGCGCCGTCACGCCCGCGAGGCGCCCGGACGTCTCGGTGCCGGACGCGCGGCTACCGAAGTTCCCCAGCCCCAGCCCGCTGCCCACCGTCACCGTGACGCCCAAGGCGTCGAATACCCCCAAGCCGAGCAGGTCCCCGCGGCCGACGGTGACCGTCACCGCCTCCCCGAGCCCCGCGGTCACGGTGACCGTGGCCCCGGCGCCGCCCGTCGCCGCCGCCACCGCGGCGCCCGTCGCCCCTGTCCCCGTCGCCCCGATCCCGCTCACCCCGATCCCCGCCCCGCTGGTGCCGACCAGCGCGGCGACCCCACGGGCGCTGCCGCCAGGAACCGTCCCCGGCCCCGCGCCCACCTGCATCCCGCTCGCCCAGCTCACCGCCCCGCCGGTGATCAGCGACCTGCGGACCTACGGGCCGACGCCCACCCCGGCCACCACCACCGACCCGGCCCTGACGGACCCGGCCCTGACGGACCCGGCGCTGACTGACCCCCTTGCCACCGGTCCCGCCCTGGCCGACCCATCCCTGGCCGCCACCCCCGCCGAATCCCCCGTGTTCGTCGCGGCGCCGCCGGCGAACCTGCCGGTGTGCGATCTGCCCGAAACCGGGGCGGGCGAGGGCACGTTTTCCCTGTTCAAGTCCGCCCTGCTGCTCCTGGTCGGGGGATGTGTCCTGCTCGCGCTCGGCACGGCGGCTCGCCGCGACCCCGATTGGCCTGGTAGATACGTCCGTCGATGAGTGCCGTCGATGAGTGATCTGCCCACCGCGCCGCTGTTGATCTTTCTCACCCTGCTGGGCCTGGCGGTCGGCTCGTTCCTCAACGTCGTGGTGCACCGGGTCCCGCTCGGGCTCTCGGTCAACTCCCCGCCCTCGGCCTGCCCGGCATGTACGGCCCCCGTCCGCCCGCGCGACAACATCCCGGTGCTGTCCTGGTTGGTGCTGCGGGGCCGCTGCCGGGATTGTGCGGCGCCGATCTCCGCCCGCTACCCCGCGGTCGAGGCCGGCACCGCCGCGGTCTACCTCGCGCTCGGGCTGCGCTTCTCCGGTGAGTCCTACCTGCCGGCATTGCTCGCGGTAGCCGGCGTGAGCCTCGCGCTGCTGCTCATCGACCTGGATCACCACCGGTTGCCCTTCGTGCTCACCGTGCCCGCGTTCGCGCTGGCCGCGGCGCTGCTGGGGGTCAGCGGGATCCTCGACGGGTGGGAGCCGCTGCGGGTCGCGCTGCTGTCCACGCTGGTGTGGACCGTCCTGATCGCCGCCCTGTGGTGGGGGACCCAGGGCCGCGGGATGGGGTTCGGCGATGTCCTGCTCGCCCCCACCCTCGGCCTGGTCACCGGCTGGCTGGGGTGGGGCGCGAGCCTGGTGGGCCTGCTGTCCGCGTTCGCGCTCGGCGCGATCGTCGGGGTCAGCCTGGTGCTGGCCGGGCGCCTCGAGCGCGGGGCGGCCATCCCGTTCGGGCCGTTCCTGATCCTGGGCGCCGCGCTCGGGGTGGCGGTCGGGGAGCCGCTCTGGGCGGCCTACCTGGAGGCGTCGGGCTACTGATGGGGGCGACCTGGAACTCGCCGCGCGGATTGTTCAGGAAACTGCTACCGATCGTTGCGCCGCACCCCGAGCAGCGTGACGTCGTCGCGGAATGTGCGGGTGGCCATTACGGCGCGCAGGTCGGACAGGTAGCCCGCCAGATCCCGCTGGGCCGCCAGGCGGGCCGCGGCTGAGGCCATGGCCGCCGGAATGTCGTCGAACATCTCCATGACTCCGGTCGTCCCGCTCAGCACCGCCTCCCCGGGTGCGAGGTGCAAGGCCTGGGTCCGCCACGGCGCCGCGCCAGGTGCGGCGCCCAGCGGGGGACCGTCCGAGGGAAGCAGACGCGAACTGCCGGCAGCCCGGAACACCACGCTCAGCCCGTGCCCGGCGGCGACGTACTCCAGTTCGCCCGTGGCCATCGTCAGCCGCCCGACCAGCAGGTCCACCGTCGCCGCGGCTGCCGCGAGGTCCTCACGCAGTTCGAGGTCGACCTTGCGGACGTACTCATGCAACGGGTCCCCCCGGCGGCGCACGCACCGCAGGGCGGCCCTCACCGAGACGGCCAACAGCGCGGCCGCGGCCCCCCGCCCGCTCACGTCGGCGATGCCGAGGTGGATCTCGGGTCCGTCCGGGCCCTTCATCAGGCCGTGGTCGAAGATGTCGCCACCGGCATCGCGCGCGGGGATGGTGATCCCGCCGACCTGGTAGCCGGGGATGTCCAGGGCGTCCGGGGGGTCGAATCCGGCGGTGACGGTCTGCACCTGGCGGATTTCGCGGTCCCGGGCGAGTTCCTCGCTGAGCCAGGCCCCCAGGTCGACCAGGGCCTGCAGCTGCTCGGGTGCGGGCAGGCGGGCTGCGGTGTCCAGCACGGCCAGGACGGCGTCCGGGGGATCACCGGGGTCATTACGCAGGTGCAGCGGGATGCCCGCGCAGAAACGGATGTGACGCCCGAACCGGAGCGGGTCCGCGGCGAAGCGGGGGTCGGTTGCGGTATCGGGCACGACGAGCAACTCCCCGCGGGCCAGGGTCGCCGCGGTGAAGGTGCTGGTGTTGGCCACCACGTGCGGGCCGGCGGGCAGGTCGTATCCCACCTGGAACGGCATCCACACCGTGCCCTGGGCCAGGACGGTGATGCTGGCGATCGGGCAGCCTGAGGCCCGGCGCGCCAGGCGCACCACCCGCTCCAGGCGCGGGTCGCTGACGAACTCCGGCGGCGCGGCACCGGTGCCGGCGAGCTCAGTACCCACCTCAGACCTCCCGCCGGATCGCCAGGACGGTGACGTCGTCCTCGAGCTCACCCTCGCCTGCGAGGCGGGCGATCTCGGCCACCGCATCGCCCAGGTTCGGCCAGCTGCGAAGCGCGTCGAGCACCCGCTGCTTGGACCGGCCCTGGCCGATCTGCTTGTCCAGGGCGCCGTCGCTGATCAGGCTCAGGGTGTCGCGCAGGCCGAAGACGTACTGCCCGGTCGTGAAGCTCTGGCGCATGGCGCCGATCGGGGTGTGCGGTCCGCGCAGGGGCCGGATGCTCTCATCCGGATGCACGATGCCCGCCAGCCCGTGCCCGGCGTCGACGTAGTCCAGCACCCCGGTCACCGGGTCCAGGCGTGCGGCGTAGAGGGTGACGAAGCTGCGGCTACGGCGCAGTTCGGTCTCCAGCGCGCGTGAGGTGCGATCGACCTGGCGGGCGAGGGTCTCCCCGCTGCGATAGCACGCCCTCAGGCTAGCCCGTACCGTCGCGGCCACCAGGGCCGCCGGCAGGCCCTTGCCCATGACGTCGCCGATGGACAGGTGCACGATCCCGTCGCGTTCGCGGATGTCGAAGAAGTCCCCGGCCAGCGTGGTGGCCGGCACGCAGGTGCCGGCGAAGGACCAGCCCGCGATCTTCGGCATGGCGGCGGGGAAGAGCCCGCGCTGCAGCAGACCCGCCTGCGAGTGGTCGGCTTCGCGGGCCAGTTCCTCCTGGGCCCACAATCCGGCCTCCTGCAGCAGCGCCAGGTCCGCGTCGGTGAACTCGCGTGGTTGCGGGTCCATCAGGTGGAATGAGCCGACGGCGGTTCCCTGGTCGTCGAACAGCGGCACCGAGGCATGAAACCCCAGTCCGCTCTCGCGGATCCACGCGAGGTCGCGAAAGCGTGGGTCGCGGCGCACGTCGGTGCTGATCACCGCGTCGGCGGTGCGCACCGTCAGGTCGAAGAAGATCGCGTCGGCGCGCGCGAGGCGCCGGGGGATCTCATCGAGCCCCACCTGGGCCTTGGCCCACACGTTGTCGCCGGTGAGCACGCCGACAGTGGCAGCGCGGACCTTGAACAGGGTGGCCGCGAGGCGTACCAGCCGGTCCAGGGGAGCGCCGGCCGTGTTCGTCATTGACACCTGGTTCGGTCTGCCCACACCGGGGGTTGGGTTGCTGATGGGGCGAAATGAGACTAGTGCGCTTGCTCGGGTGAGGACCAGCCCCATTCGGCCTGGCAGCTGAAATTTGCCGACGCTGGGGAGCGATGTTCCGATGTGCTGGCTTGGCCCGGGGGTCGGCACCTGCGATCATGAGGTGGCGTCGGCGATCATGGTGCGAGGGCATCTGCGACAGCTCAGTTACGGGGCCTTATGGACATCGAAACCGTAGTGGACGGGCCCACGACCGTGCTGCGCCTGCATGGGCGTCTGACGATGGTCGTCGCGCCGAGCCTGCAGAGCGCTGTCGACGAGGTCGTCGGGGACGGCGCCTGCGTGATCCTGGATCTCGCGGCGATCGAGTTCATCGACTCCTCCGGGCTCGGCGCGGTGATCGCCGCGCTGAACACCGCCCGCGAGGGCGGCGGCGACCTGCGGATCGCGGCGCCCCAGCCACAGGTCCGCACGGTGCTCGGGCTGACCAACCTGGATCAACTCCTGCCGCCCTACGCCTCGGTCGAGCTGGCGCTCGCCGGTGGCTGAGTTCCTGCACACCGGCCGCGCGGAAATCCGGGATGTTCGAAGAGGTGCCTGCTATAGCGACCACTCCTTCGGACGTCCGCACGGGTGAGGGTTCGCAGGGGCGCGCATGGGTGAGGGGTCGCTGATTTGCCGGGTTTCTACCTGGCGTTGAGCGGGCGATCACCCACCGGTGTTCAGACTGGGTGATGCACGCTGTGTATCCGGCCGTGCGTGTACAGCGACCGCCGGGCGGCGCTGCGGCGACGTGAACAGGAGCCCGCTCTGCTTTCTCCAGCGCCGACCGCTGCCCCCGCTTCGGCGCCCGCTCCAGCGCCCGCGGGGGGCGCCCGCGTGGTCTACCGGGTCATCGGCGCGCATGGCGGTGCCGGCGCCGGCACTGTCGCCGACCTGCTGCGCCTGGCCGGAGCCGACGCTCGCGTAGTGGACGCGGCGAAGGCGGACGACGCGCCGGCTCCCTACGACCGTGTGCGCGCCACGCCAGTGCCCGTCGTGGTCGCCCGATCCACGGCGGCGGGTCTGGTGCGCGCGGCCAAGGTCCTGACCGGGTGGGATCTGCGCCAGGGTGCCCCTTGGCTGGTGGTGGTGGCGGACCTGCCGGCCCCCCCACCGGCGGTGGTGCGCTACCGGATCCAGGCCGTCGCCGGGCGGTGCGCCGGGGTCGTGACTGTGCCCTATTTCTGGCCGCTGCGGGCCGTCGCATCGCTTGACGAGTTGGCCGACCCCGGCTCGCTTCGCCCGGCCGCGGCCCGCCTGCGGGCCGCGCTCGAACGCGCGGGGCGCCGCCGGTGAGCGCGCCGGCTGGCTACCGGACTTCCGTTCCGGGCCTGCCTGCCTGGGCTGTGGTCGCGCTGGGCTGGCTGGGCCTGGTGCTACTGGCCGCGCTGGAGTTCGGGGTGCGCTCCGCCCTCGCGGTGCTGCCGCTGGGCCTGGTGCCGGTCCTCGCGGCCCATCGCTACCGCGCCGACCGGGCCTTCTACGCGCGCCTTCGCTTCGCGGGCGCGGCGCGGGGCGCCGGAGGCGACACGCAGGAGGCGCTGGGGGCAGCGCTGGGGCCGCATCCCGTACCGACCCTGGCGGCGATCGCGGGGCCGAAACTGGAGGTTGTCGACGCAGAACTGCCGGGCGGTGCGCACATCGCCGTTGCGTGGGACCACTCCAGTGGACTGATGGCGTTCACCGCCCGCATCGAGGCCGGCCGGTGGCCGGATGCGGCCAGGGGGCTGCTCGGCGCCCGCGGCATCGTGGGAGCCGCGGTGGGACCTCACCCCGACGCACCCTCCCTCCCCGAGGTGTGGATGACCGTGACCGTCGATCCTGCCGCCATCCTCGATCCCGCTCTGACCAAGGCGATCGGCAGCACGAGCGATGGCGCCCTGGACGCCGTCGGGGCCGCCATCCGGGTCGCCGACACCCTGGCCGCGGGAGGCGGGCTGCGGTGGGTGGGGCCGTCGAGTCTTGCCTCGCTGATCCGCTCGGCCCACAGTGCGGCGCGTAGTCAGCGCCTGCCCGACCTCACGCTGATCCGCCGGTGCTGCGGTGCGTCCGTACTGCGACGCCTGCCCGCCGCCGCCCTGCACGGGCAGCCGTTCGATGCCGCTGCCCCGCACTCCTGCCCCGGCCGCACCTCAGCGGATCCGCTGCCCGGTCTGCGCGCAGCAGTAGCCTCCGAGTGAGTCCACCTGCCGGCGAACGGCGTCGTCGGCGAGCAGGTTCCACAGCGGGGCCAGCAGCGGGTCCTGGGCGGTGTCGGCGCGCAGCACCAGGTCGTAGGGTTCGCGGGCGACCGGGACGAAGTCCAGCCCGAACGCGCGGGCCGCGGCCAGGATCCCCAGCCCGCGTCCGCGCGTCCGGCCGCCACCGCCGCACCGTCGAGGGGCGACCTTCCTCAACGCGAATGCCCCGGCCTACATCGGCGGGATCCTGGAAATGGCAGGCACCCGGCTCTATCCGTTCTGGGGTGGGCTCACCGAGGCGCTGAAGATCGGCGAGCCGTAGAACGAGGTCAAGTCGACCGGCAAATCCATGTTCGCCGAGCTCTATGCAGACCCGCAGCGCCTGGAGCAGTTCATGCGCGCGATGTCCGGGATTTCGGCCGGCAACTTTCACGCCCTCGCGCAGAATTCGACTTCGCCGGCTACAAGTCCGTGTGCGACGTGGGCGGGCCACGGGGCAGCTTTCGATCATCCTGGCCCAGCGCGCATCTGCGCTGCACGAGCTTCGACCCGCCCGTGGTGGAGCCGATCGCCCGGCGCACGATCGCCGAGGCGAAGCTCACCGACCGGGTCGAGACAGTCGGGGGGACTTCTTCGCCGATCCGCTGCCTAAGGCGGACGTGATCACGATGGGCATGATCCCGCACGACCGGAATCTGCAGAAGAAGCAGCAGCTGATCGGCCAGGCCTACGATGCCTTGCCTGCCGGCGGCGCGCTGATCGCGGTGGAGAACGTCATCGACGACGAGCGGCGCGAGAACGTCTTCGGGCTGATGATGTCGCTGAACATGCTGATCGAGTTCGGGGACGCCTTCGACTTCACCGGCGCCGACTACCGCACCTGGTGCGAGCAGGGCGGCTTCCGCAGCGATCGCCTACAAGTAGAGCTCCGCCCGGTCCGGCGACACTCAGCCTGCAGGGGTCGAGCCGACGCGTGAGTCCTCGTCATCGTCCTCGTCCTCGTCCTCGTCATCGTCCTCGTCCTCGTCCTCGAGGATCTCCGCGCCGCGCTTTTTGAAGAAGCCGAAGCCGGGGATGCCGACGATCGCGCGCCGGACATCGTCGGAAACCTGCAGCAGCTCGGTGAGATCGGGTCCGACGCGGTCGAGCGTGGTCAGGATCGGCACGACGCTCTCGCGCAGCGAGCGCGCGAGCACCGGCAGCTCGTCGACCATCGCGATCGCGGCGTCGACCTCGGCCTCGGTCAGGCCGGTGACGAAGCGTTCCAGCAGCGGAGCCGCCTTCTCCATCGCCGGCGCGAGACGATCCACCAACACAGCGCAGGTGTCGGTGATGGCGCTCGCGGTGGCGATGGTGCGCGCCGCCTGCGTGGTGATGCGGGCGGACTCGCCGATGACCGTCTGCGTGCGGGCGACGGTCAGCTCCGTGGACTCCAGCACGAGGTCGGTGCGTGTCACCACGGCCGCGGTGTCATCGAGCAGCGCCCCGGCGCGCCGGGCCGTCATCGCTGCGTGATCGACGGTGCCATCGACCCGGCCCAGGGTTCCTTGCAGGCGGGCGAGCAGGTCCTCGGCCTCGTCGGCCAGGGCGATCACCCGCCCGGGAAGGCGCAGCGCGCCGGTGACCAGAGCACCCGCGCGTCGGGCGTAGGACTGCGCCGCGCGGCCCAGGCTCCTGGGGCCGGGTAGAGCCGTCACGCCGATCACCGCCACCTCCGGGACTCGTCGAGGTGGCCTTCCCCGGCGCCGGCTTCAGAAACGGCCGGCGCGCAGACCCAGGAACACGGATGTCACTCGTGGTGCGACGAACCGGCCGCGGCGCGCCTGTCGTCAGTTCGGTACGCCTATCAGCCCGCCCCCGGGCTGATAGGCGTACCGAACGGATGACGGCCCCG
>JBQTII010000048.1:0-55062 GCA_052388275.1 Sporichthyaceae bacterium
ATGGGCGCGCGGGTGGGTTGCGGGCGCGCCGACACCGGCGTGGGTGTGTCGTGGGTGGGGCTTGGGGACTGCCGCGGGCCGCGGAGGTCGCGGCCTTCATCGCGCCCATGCGGGCGGCGTTGGCCGCCGCGACCCCGGCGCCGGTTGGGGACCACCTCAGCCGGCGCCTCGCGGTCGAGGGCTTCATCCGGGCCATGTTCGCCGCGCTGGAGCCGGCGCCCGGGGTGATCTCCACCGAGCACGCCGCGACCTCGGCGGACGGGGCGCAGGTCTCTGTGCGGCTGTTCACCCCGCCCCGAGTCACCTCCCCCGCCTTGGTGATCTACGTCCACGGCGGCGGCATGATCCTGGGCAGCGTCGATCTCTACGACCCCAGGCTGCGCCTGCTCGCCGCGCGGTGGGGGGTGCGGGTCCTGGCCGTGGACTACCGTCTTGCTCCCGAGCATCCCCACCCGGCACCGGTCGAGGACTGTTACGCGGCACTGGCGTGGGCCGCGGCGAATGCGCCCGCGATCGGGATCGACGCGACCCGGATCGCACTGGTCGGCGAGAGCGCCGGGGGCGGACTCGCCGCAGGGGTGACCCTGCTTGCCCGTGCCCGCGGCGGCCCGGCGATCGCCCGGCAGATCCTGCTGTACCCGATGCTCGATGACCGCACCCGGCAGGCTCCCGGGCCGCTGCCGGAGATCCTGCTGTGGACCTACGCGGACAACATCACCGGCTGGGGTGCGTTGCTCGGGGACGCCGCCGGGGGCGCGGTCGTTCCGGCGTGCGCGGCGCCCGCCCGGGCGCTGGACCTCGCCGGACTGCCGCCGGCCTACCTCGTCGTCGGGGACATCGACATCTTCGCCCGCGAGGATCTGGCGTACGCCGCGCGGCTGTCCGCGGCGGGGGTGCCCACGGAGTTCCACTTGCTGCCCGGGGCCCCGCACGCCTACGACTTTCTCGCCCCCGAGGCCGGGATCAGTAAGCGGACCTGGGCCGACATCGATCGCCTGGTCCGGGCGCTCTGACGCGCAGGTCCCGTGCTCTTTACTGAGCACCGGCACGCGTTCGCTGCCCGCAGGGCGTTTCGGCGCCCGACGGACCCGCTTGGGGATTACAGCCTGGGTCGGCGTAGGTCCGCAGGCCACCATCACGGCCTCCCACGTCCGGTCGCCGTCGCGTGCTTGACTCGGAACGTTGCAGGAGGGGGTGCCATGGGGGCGCTGGCGTCAACCGCGATCGGACGCCGGCTGTGTGCTGCGCTGATCATCGCAACGGCGGTGGTGCTTTCCGCGTTCCTGACGGTCTACAGCCTGAACCGCCTGGGGGTGGACCTGGCCGGGATCAAGGGCGCGGTCGACATCGGCGGGGAGAACAACATCCCGACCTGGTGGAACGGATTGTTGCTGCTGTCGGTGGCGGTGACCGCGATCGCGGCGGCCCGGCGTGCGGCGGAACCCGCGCAACGCCACGCCTGGTGGGTGATCGCCGCCGCCGGAGGTTACCTGACCCTGGACGAGCTGGCGCAACTGCACGAGCGGCTCAATGAGCCCGTCCGCTCGACGGGTATCTCGCTGCCGACCTACGCGTGGTTACTGCCCGGGGTGGTGCTCGCCGGCGCCGGAGCGGTGATTCTGGTGCGGGCCGGCCGGCACCTGCCGGTGTTCACCGCCCGCCGGCTCGGCCTCGCGCTTGGGGTGTTCGCCTGCGGCGCGCTCGGGATGGAGGCGCTCAACGGCCTGGTCAGCGGGCGCTGGCTGGACCTGGAGTTGCTCTTCGCCGCCGGCACCACGATCGAGGAAAGCCTGGAAATGCTGGCCTGCGTCCTTGCGGTGACGGCGATCGTGGACCATCTCGTCGGGTCGACCGCGCCGGCCAGGGATCCAGAACCGGCCTCGACGCGCACCGGTCTTCGAGGGCGCCCGGCGATCCTGCTCCCTTCCCCGCAGCGACTACCCGTTCAACAAGGAATCCGGGTCCTGGGCGGTCGCCGGCGCGGCGGGCTCACCCGCCTGCCGTAGCCCGAGCATGGCTAGACCCGCGAGCGCGAATGCCAGGGCAGCTGCGATGGCGGTGCTCACCCGCATCCCGTCGACGAACGCGACGTTGGCCAGCTCGAGCAGCTTGGCTCCGAGCTCGCCAGGCAGCTGTGCTGCGGCCTCGACGGCCCCGCCCAGGGTGTCCCGGGTGTCGGCGGCAGCCTCGGGGGGAACCCCCGCCGGCAGCACATCGAGGCCGTTGCGGTAGATCGCCACCCCGATGCTGCCGAATACGGCGATCCCCAGGGCCCCGCCCAGCTCGGCGGCCGTCTCGGAGATGCCCGAGGCCGCCCCGGCCTTCTCCGGCGGCGCGGATCCGACGATCAACTCGGTCGTGAGGCCGAACACCGGTCCCAGGCCGAGCGAGATGATGACCGATCCGATGACGGCGAGGTCCAGACCCTCGGTGGCGCTCACCCCGACGAGGACCACCAATCCGCACGCCGCGATCGCCAGACCGCCGGCGACCAGGTGGGTGACGTTGACGTGATGGGCCAGCCGAGAGGTCAACTGCGAGGTGAGAATGAACGCGAAGGCCCCGGGCAGCCCCCAGGCGCCTGCTTCCAGGGGCGAGAGCCCGAGGACGAGCTGTAAGTACTGGAAGACGAAGATGAAGTAGCCGACCATCACGAACACGGTGAAGAAGTTCACCGTAAGCGCGGCGTTGAAGCGCCGGACCGTGAACAGCGAGACGTCGATCATCGGGTCCGCCAAGTGGCGCTGGCGCCGGGTCCAGGCTACGCCGATCAGCGCGCCCACCCCGATCATGGCGACGGCGTCCCAGCCCGGCCCGTGAACGGCGATCTCCTTGACGCCGTAGATGACGGCGATCACCGCGGCCACCGACAGCGCGGCACTGCGCAGATCCAGGCGCCCGGCCGCCGGATCGGAGTACTCGGGCAGTGTCCGCGGCCCCAGGACCAGCAGCAGAGTCATGACGGGCAGGGCGAGCAGGAACACCGAGCCCCACCAGAAGTACTCCAGCATCACCCCGCCGGCGATCGGCCCGACCGCGCTACCGGCCGAGAACGCCGCGATCCACCAGCCGATCGCGATCGAACGCTGCCTGGGGTCGGTGAACATGTGAAAGATCAGCGACAAGGTCGACGGTGCCAGCGTGGCCCCAGCAATTCCGAGCAGGGCCCGGCTGACGATGAGCATCTCCGGTGTGGTGGAGAACGCGGCGAGCAGCGAGAGCACCCCGAACGCGCCGGCGCCGAGCAGCATCAGCCGGCGGCGCCCGATCCGGTCCCCCAGCGTGCCCATCACCACCAGCAGCCCGGCGATCATGAAGCCGTAGATGTCGATGATCCACAGCAGCTGGGTGCTGGAGGGCTGCAGGTCAGCGGACAGGTCGGGGACGGCCAGGTGCAAGACCGTGAGGTCCATGACGTAGACCAGCGCCGTCAGGCACAGCACCGACAGGCCGATCCACTCCTTGCGACCTGCCAACGACGGCTCGGCACCGGGGCGCTCTGCGCCAGTCGCGTCGATCGCGGTCATGCCTCTCCCAGGTGTGGTGCGGGTCTTCTCGTCGAGACCATCGTCGCCGACGCCTCTGACAGTCCGCATCCGAGTTTTCCCACCGGTGTACGCGCGCAGGTTCCCGGGTAGCCGACGGGGATGAGCACCGCATCCGACATCGACATCACCGCGTTGATCCTGGACGATCACGACCGGTTCCGGCGCGCTTTTGCAGCGCTGGACGATCTGGAGAACGCCGGCGACGCGGCCGCGCTAGGCGCGGCGTGGGACCCGCTGGCGGCACTGTTGGACGTGCACGCCGCCGCCGAGGAGAGGATCTTCTACCCGCAGCTGCTCAAGCGGGGTGATGACGCCGCGGCGGAGACGATCGACGCGGTCGGGGACCACAACGACATCCGTGACGCCGTGCGCGAGGCGGCCGAACATCCGCCGGGAAGCGAGCGCTGGTGGCTCGCGGTGCGCGAGGCGCGGGCCTCCAACACCGAGCACATGGGTGAGGAGGAGGACGATGCCCTCGCGGACTTCCGCCGCAACGTCGCCATGGAGCGGCGAAAGGAACTAGGCCGCGAGTTCCTCGCGTTCAAGGCTCGCCACCCTGATGCCACCCACGTGGACACCTCGAACCCAGACCCGCAGGCCTACGTCGACGCGCACGAGGGCTGAGCGTCGGGCACGTGCCGGCCGGGCCGCGAAGGCGGAACTTAGGCCCGAAGGGCCTTCTCGATGTCGGCGGCGATCTTCGCCGGCTTGGTGCTCGGCCCGTAGCGACCCAGCACCTTGCCGTCCTTCCCGATGAGGAACTTGGTGAAGTTCCAGCGGATTTTGCGCCCGAGCGCTCCGCTCTTCTCGGAGCGAAGCCAGTGGTAGACCGGGTGCGCCTCGGCGCCGTTGACGTCGATCTTCTCCATCATCTGGAAGGTGACGCCGTAGTTCTTCTGGCAGAACGCGCCGATCTCGGCGGCGTCGCCGGGCTCCTGCTTGCCGAACTGGTTGCACGGGAAGCCCAGAACCGTCAAACCTTGGCCGGAGTAGCTCTCGTGGAGCTCCTGCAAGCCCGAGTACTGCGGGGTGAAACCGCACTTGGAGGCAGTGTTGACGACGAGCACCACCTGGTCCTTGTAATCGGCCAGCGGTTTGTCCTGGCCGTCAAGGGTGCGCGCGGTGAAGTCGGTCAGGGTGCTCATCAGTCCTCCCGGACAGTGTCGGGGCCACCGATGCGGCCATCATCTTTTCGCTGCGGACGCGCCAACGGATGGCGCTACCGGCCGCGGGCGGCGTGACCCTGCCCGCACGCATCCTGCACGGCCGCAGCAGCGTTGATCAAGGCGAGGTGGCTCAGGGCCTGGGGAAGGTTGCCCAGATAGGCGCCGGTATCGGGGTCGATCATCTCGGCGAGTAGCTCTGCAGGTGCGAGCAGCTCGAGCATCGCCGTCATCAACGCGGTGGCGTCGGTCACCTGACCGGTGAGCGCGAGCGCCTCGACCGCCCAGAACGTGCAGGCGATGAACGCACCCTCCTCGCGGTCCATGCCGCTGTAGCGGTAGAGCGCGGGGCCGCGTCCGAGTTCGTCGCGGACGGCGGTAATGGTGGCACGCATCCGCTCGCCCCGGTCGAACCCGAACCGGGCGCCGAGCAGGACCCCGGCGTCGAGGGCCGCGGTGTCCGGGTGCATGAGGTAGACACCGCGCTCGGGCGACCAGCAGTGCTCAAGCGTCCAGGCGTGAATGCGCCGGGCCTCAGCTCGCCACGCCGCACCGTCGCCAGGCAGTTGGCCGCACTCAGCGAGAAGCGCCGCCCGATCAAGAGCCTGCCAGCAGCTCATTTTCGACACGGTGAAGTGCTGCTGATCCGGCAACTCCCACATGCCCGCATCAGGCTCCGTCCAGCGCTGCATGCAGCGATCGGCGAGGCCGACGAGCACCTGTTGCGTGCCGTGATCGAGCCGGTGGCTCTGACGCACGCTCAGATACACGGCCTGGAACAGGTCGCCGTATCCCCCGAGTTGGAGCTGGTCCAGGGCGTCGTTGCCCTCCACGACCGGGGCGCTGCCGCGGTAACCCGGCACCGCTCGGTCGCGCCGACCGGTGGGCAATTCGCCGTGCAAGGTGTAGAACGGCCGAATGCCCGGACCGTGCTTCGCCACCGTTGCCAGCAGCCAGGTCAGCGCCGCGTGAATCTCCTCGCTGCGGCCGCAGCGGATGTAGGCGTCGATGTTGTAGGCGGTGTCGCGGACCCATGTGTAGCGGTAGTCCCAGTTCTTGACCCCGCCAATCCGCTCCGGCACCGACGTTGTCGCCGCGGCCGCGATCGACCCCGTCGGGGAGTACAACAGCAGCTTCAGTGCCAGCGCGCTGCGCAGCACCTCGCGGGGCCACGGCCCGTCCCAGGTGAACTGCTGCGACCAGGTACGCCAAGCCGCCAGGCTCAAGTTCAGCCGGGTGTGCACGTCGGCCGCCAGCGGAATGTGCAGCGGTTCCGCGTACCCACCAGCGACGGCCAACAATGCTCGACTTCCGGGTGCGGTCCGAAAGTTTCCTGACCAGGCGTCACCATGGAGATACGGTGTCCCGATCTGCTCGTGTACGAGCGTCAGGGCTACCTGCCCTGAACCGAGCAGCGCGTGCCCGTCCTCGCTCCGAGCCCAGGGATGTGAGGCGCCAAGCGCGCGGCCTGCGCGCACACGCCAACGGAGGGGAACCGTCCCACTCACGCCCTCAACGCGCCGGGCGAACTCCGTCCAGGGCAACCGGCCGGCAACGCCGGAGTTGAGGCAGTCGGTGACCCGCACGACCCCCGACTCGCAGGTGAAGGTGGTCTCCACGACATTGGTGGGCCCGGCGTAGCGCCGATGCACCGTGAACGGCTCGTCCGGCGCCAATTGCAGTGCTCCGCCGTGTTCGGGGTCGAGCAGGGCCGCGAAGGTCGGTTGGCCATCGATGCCCGGCACCGCCAGCCAGTCCACCGAGGCGTCGTCGGCGATCAGGGCGACGCTGCGACCATCGCCCGTAGCCAGGTAACTGCGCAGCGGCGCGTACCCGTCTCGACGCTGCGGACGGTGCTCCGAGGTCAACGCAGCAGGGGCAGAACGTCCTCGGCGAGAAAGCGCAGCGCCCCTTCCTGGTCAGGGCCCATCTGCGAGATGTAGACCTCGTCAAATCCCACGTCGACGTACTCGCGGATCGCGGCGGCGGCTCGCTCCGGGTCCGGCCCGCAGGGCACCTTCTTCTTGATGTCATCGGGCGAGGACAGCTCGCCGATCGCCTCGAAGGCCATCCACATGGGCGCGTCCTGCGGGATTTGACCGCCGACGCCTTCAAACCCCCAGCGCTTGTGCGCCGTCTCGGCGGCCTCGTCCTCCGATTTCGCCCAGCAGATCTTGATCCCGCCTTGAGTGATCCCCGTTCCGCCGGCATCGCGATAGGTCTTCATGCCGTCGGCATCCGGGCCGACCGTCACCCAGCCGTCGCCGGCGCGGGCGGCCAGTCCGGTTGCACGCGGGCCGAATCCGGAGACCAGGATCGGTGGTGGTTCGTCCGGGGTACTGAAGATTCGCGCGTTGTGGACGGTGTAGTGCACGCCGTTGTGGGTGACGACCTCGCCCTTCCACAGCTCGCGAATGAGCCCCATCGCCTCCTCCAGGCGCTCCAGGCGCTCACTGACCGGCGGCCAAGCCTGGCCGAGGATGTGCTCGTTGAGCGCTTCGCCGGAGCCGACGCCGAAACTGAACCGACCCGGGGCCATGGCGGCAATCGTCGCGGTGGCCTGGGCGAGGATCGCCGGGTGGATGCGAAAGGTCGGGCAGGTCACCGCGGTGGTCATGCGTAAGTCCGTGGTGCTGGCGATGCCGCCGAGCACTGCCCAGACGAAGGCGCTCTCGCCTTGCGCCTGGGTCCATGGATGAAAGTGATCACTCACCCAGATCCGGTCGAAGCCGCGATGTTCGGCCGCCTGGGCGGTGGAAATGAGCTGGCGTGGGCCAAGTTCCTCAGCCGAGAGGAAGAATCCGAAGTCCGTCACCCTGAGCGACTTCCCCAGCTCGTGTCCGGCATGCGCGCCAGACGCGCTTTGGCGCCGACTTTCGTTCCCGCGGGCCGGGCGGGGCAGGATGGGGGCGTGAAGTATCTGATTCTCATCGCCGTGGTTGCCGCTATCGCGTATTACGTCAACCGTTCCCGAAGGTGAAGACGGCGTGATTCATCTCGACGCCCTCACCGCTGTCCCGGCTCGGCTCCTGTTGGGTTCCGGGCCCAGCATCGTGCCGTCCAGCGTGCTGGAGGCGCTTGCCCTGCCGACGATCGGGCACATGGACCCGGCGTTCGCAGAGGTGATGAGCGAGACCATCGACATGCTTCGCACCGCCTTCGGTACGTCCAACGCGGCGACCCTGCCGATCTCCGGCACGGGCAGCGCGGGCATGGAGGCTCTGGTCGCGAACTTCGTCGATCCCGGGGACCGCGTCGTGTGCGGCGTGCACGGGCTGTTCGGGTTGCGCATGGCCGACGAGCTGGAGCGCGCGGGCGCCCGCGTGATCCGGGTCGAGGCGCCGTGGGGACGTGCGATTGAGACCGAGGCGCTGATTGCCGCCGCCCGCGCCGGCCTGGACGCGATGGTCCTCGTGCACGGGGAGACGTCGACCGGGGTCGCGCAGCCGCTGGACGGACTCGCCGAGGCGTGCCGCGAGCACGACGCGCTCTTGCTGATCGACGCCGTCACCTCTCTCGGCGGGCACCCCCTGAACATCGACGCGGCCGGGATCGACGCGGCATTCTCCGGAACCCAGAAGTGCCTGAATTGCCCGCCCGGTCTGGCGCCGTTCACGGCGGGAGAGCGTGCGCTGGCCAAGCTGCGCCGGCGCTCGGCGCCGGGCCGGTCCTGGTACTTCGACCTGGCGTTGGTGCTCGGCTACTGGAACCCCGCCCAGGCCGGTGCGCCGGCGCGGGCGTATCACCACACCGCGCCGATCAACCTGATCTACGCCCTGCGGGAGTCGCTGCACCTGCTGCTGCGCGAAGGCGGCCTCGAGACCACCTGGGAGCGCCACCGGCGCGCTCATCACGCGCTGAAGGGCGCGTTGGAAGTGCTCGGCTGCACAAGGCTGGCGCCCGAGGGCCAAGCGCTGCACCCGCTGCTTGCCGTCACCCCACCGGCTGAGATCGACGAGGCCTTGATCCGCACGAAGCTGCTGCTAGAGCACGGCATCGAGATATCTGGGGGGTTAGGACCGCTCGCCGGCCGGCTCTGGCGGATCGGGGTCATGGGGGCCGGGGCGCACTTCGAGCCCCAGGCGCGCCTGGTGGGGGCGTTGTCCGCGCTCCTCGCCGTCGATCCCGCCGATCCGTTGGCAGCCCTCGCGGAGGGCTGGCGGTCCGGAACGTGAATGGATACCCTACGGGGGTATTGGGATAGCGACGTCCGGGAGGCGGGTCCATGGCGGGCTACAGCGACACCAAGGAGGACCACCTCAAACGTCTGCGGCGGATTGAGGGTCAGATTCGCGGAATCGCGAAGATGGTCGAGGATGACAAGTACTGCATTGACGTGCTCACGCAGGTGTCCGCGGCGACCAAGGCGCTGCAGTCGGTGGCGCTGAACCTGCTCTCGGAACACCTGGGGCACTGCGTCGTCGACGCGGCCGTCACCGCCGGGCCCGACAAGGACGCCAAGTTGCGCGAGGCCAACGACGCCATCGCGCGGCTCGTGCGCAGCTGACAGCACCCGGAGCCACCGACAGCGAGGACCTGTGATGAGCACTGCTACCTACACCGTGACCGGCATGACCTGCGGGCACTGCGTCAGCGCTGTTGCCGAGGAGGTCGGCGGGGTACCGGGGGTGCGCGACGTGCAGGTCGACCTCGCCACCGGGCGCCTCGTGGTCACCGGCGCGGCCGACGCCGGCCTCGTGCGCGCCGCCGTCGAGGAGGCCGGGTACGCCGTGCTCACCGCGAGCTGAGCCGGCCCAGGAGATCTCGCGGGCACGTGCGGGTGCCCCGTCCACCCGCCCGCGGGCAGGGCAGGATCGAATGGGACTTATGAACTGCGCCACGGGCAGGGTCCGGACATGAGCACCGACCACCAGGAGCCAGGAGACGGCAGCGGCACCTGGACCCCGCTGCCCCCCACTGCGCCACCCCAGCGCCGCCGGGCCCGGATCGCCGTGGCAGCCCTCGGCGCCGCGCTGCTCGTGGTGGGTCTCGCCGCCGTCACCGGCGGGCTTACCTCGGATTCTCAGCGCCTGGCCACGGTCGGCGATTGCGTTGCGCGGGTGGAGTTGCCGATCGCTCCGGGGGAGACACCGGTGAGCCGGACGCCCGCCGAGCCGGTCCCGTGTGCTGACCAGCAGGCTGTCTACCGGGTGGCGATCAGCATGGACGGGGGATCGGCTTCCTGCCCGTCACCGATCTACCGGGAATACCGCGAAGTGGCCGACCCGGCCGAGTTGCGGACCCTGTGCCTGACGTACAACGTCGGCGAGGGCGAGTGTTTCGTCGAGACCCCGGCCGAGGCCGGCCGTTTCGACTGTGGCAGTGGCCCGCGCCTGGGTGGCATCAAGATCCTGCGGCTGTTCACCGGCGTGACCGATCCGCAGCGATGCGCCGGCCTCGACGAGCCGGACGTCATCCCCGCGATCATTCCTGAACCCGCGATGACGTTCTGCTACGTCAACTTCCTTCCCGGCAGCCCGGGCGAGGTTCCGCGCAGCGCGTGAGGCCTAGGCCAGGAATCAACGGCGTGCCTGCGCAGACGAGGATCGCCGGTCAAGCCGTCTCCCTGGTGACGACGTTGATCCCCAGCCGACGCCTCGGATGCTGCCTTAGGACGCGGTGTTGTACAGGTCGCGCGTGATCTCGGCGACCAGGCGGGTGCTCGGGGTGTGCTCCAGCTCCCCGCGCGCGATCAGCTCGGCGACGGCAGGCACCGGATCGGTGTCGGCGAACAGCCGCCGGTCGGCGTAGTCGGCGTCGCGCCCGGTCGCGTCCAGCACCCAGAAGGAGGCTTCCAGGGCGATCCCGTTCGGGTCGGTGAAGTAAATCGAGCGCATGACGCCGTGGTCGACGACGTCGGTGACCTCGCAGTCCGCCCTCTTGAGTCGGTCGCGCAGGCTTACCAGGGCATCCTCGTCCGGCAGGGCGAGGGAGAGGTGGTCGAACTGGGACGCGCCCGCGAAGGGCACCCCCGCCGGCTTGGCGAAGCTCTCCAGCTGCACCCCGCGGTATTCGAAGAAGGCCACGGTCGATTCGGGCCCGAACTCGAAGAAATAGTGCCGGAACGCCTCGGTGGCGACGGTCGCGACCAAGCGCGCGCCGAGGACACCGTGGTAGAAGCGGACGGTGGCGTCCATGTTGGTGGTGACGAGCGCCAGGTGATGGATCCCGCGCCAGTGCGGTGCCTCGGAGCCGGGTGACTGAACCATGACGGGTCCTTCCTGCGAGCGACGAACGGGCTTCTCCGAGACTAACCCGGGGAGCGCAGAGCCCCCGAACGCCGCTCGAGCCAGACCGAGGACCCCGCGGCTGCGAAGGTGAAGCGTGCGAGTGCGCGATCGGATCCAGGCGAGCATCATCCATGCGACCGCTCGCTTTACGGTGCGCTACGGCACGAATCTGCACTTCGCGGGGACCGAGCTGCCGGCCCCAGCGAAGATCAAGATCGCGACGCGGCACGGCCGGGTGCCGGTGTACGTCCAGCGGCCGGCGACCTCGTGCGCGTCGATGCCGGTCCACGTGCATTTTCACGGCGGAGCGTGGCTGATGCGCTATCCGCAGATGGACGAGTGGTGGTGCCGCTACCTCGCCGCGACCGCGAACGTTGTCGTGCTCAACGTCGATTTCCGCACCGGGCCCTACGTGCGCTACCCGGTCTCGCAGGAGCAGTGTCACGACGTGGTGGCCTACGTGGCGTCGGCGGGGCCGAGCATCGGCCTCGACGGAGAACGGATGTCGGTGGGCGGCTTCTCCTCCGGGGGCGGGATCGCGGCCTCGGTGTGTCTGCAGGCCCGCGACGCAGGCAGCGCACGCCCGGTGCTGCAGGTGCTCGGCGTGCCCGCGCTCGACCTCGCCAGTGAGCTGCCGCACGGCTCGCCGTCGATGATCTCGCGCTCGTTCCGCGAACTGGTGCGTCGCGTGTACTTCCCGGACCCGGCGACCCGAGCGCACCCCTACGCCTCTCCGCTGCTCGCCCCAGACCTGGCCGGTCTGCCGCCGGCGGTGGTGTGCACAGCCGAGTACGACTCTCTGCGCCCGGACGGGGACCGCTACGCACAGCGGCTGCGCGCGGCAGGCATCGAGGTCGAGTACGACCTCACCCCAGGCGTGGATCACTATTTCCTGACCGCGAACCCGACCCGCGCCAAGGCGACCATGGCGATGATCGCGGCAGCGGTGCAGCGGGCAACTCACTCCCGCAGCGCAGGTCAGCCGGGCGAGGGCTAGCCTCACCGCATGCAGTCGCTGAGCGCGGCGCAGGCGCGCAGGATCGCGCTGGCCGCCCAGGGCTTCAAGGATCCCAGGCGGGCCATCGGACACGTGCCCACGATGCGGACGCTGACCCGCACCCTCGCTCGCACTGGAGTGATCCAGGTCGACTCGGTGAACGTGCTCGCGCGGGCGCACCTCATGCCGCTGTTCTCGCGAATGGGGCCCTACGACACCGCGCTACTGACTCGGGCAAGCGAGCAGGCGCCGCGGCGCCTCGTCGAATATTGGGCGCACGTGCAGGCGCTGATGCCGGTGGCGCTGTGGCCGGTGATGACGCACCGGATGGCGGAGTTCCGTGCCCAGCGCGGCAAGTGGTGGAAGGACCTCGACCCCGCTCTCACCGACCGCGTGCTGGCCGAGGTGAGCGCACGCGGGCCCAGTACGGCGCGCGATCTGGACGCCGGGCTGGCGCGGACGAAAGAACACTGGGGGTGGAACTGGTCGGCGGAACGCAAGGCCCTGGAATTTCTGTTCATGGTCGGCGAGCTGGCGATCGCCGGCCGCAACCGTCAGTTCGAGCCCGTCTACGACCTGCCCCAGCGGGTGCTGCCCGCCGACGTCCTCGCGCTGCCCACGCCGACCAAGCCCGGCGCCGACCTCGAGCTGGTGCGGCGCGCGGGCGCCGCTCACGGCGTCGCCACCGTGCGGTGCCTGGCCGACTACTACCGGATTCGCCAGACCCCGGCGCGCGCGGCGGTCGACGTACTGGTCGAGACCGGTGAGCTGATTCCGGTGCAGATCCAGGGATGGGCGAAGACTGCCTACCTGCACCGCGACGCGGCGATGCCGCGCAAGATCGAGGCGCGGGCGCTGCTCAGCCCGTTCGATCCCGTCGTCTGGGAACGTGAACGCGTGGAGCGTCTGTTCGACTTCCGCTATCGGATCGAGATCTACACCCCGCTCGAACGGCGGGTGCACGGCTATTACGTGCTGCCGTTTCTGCTGGGTGATCAGATCGTCGCGCGGGTGGACCTCAAGGCCGACCGGGCGGTGGGCGTCCTGCTGGTCAAAGCGAGCTGGGCGCAGCCGTGCGCCCCGCCGCAGACCGCAGCGGAGTTGGCCGACGAACTGGGTATCTTGGCCGGCTGGCTCGGATTGGCAGGCATCGTTGTCGAGCCCAGGGGCGACCTCGCTGCGGCGTTGCGGCGCGCGGTGCGTGGCCGCCGGTAGCCTGCGGGGCTCTACTTCGCGCGGAGCTGACCGCGGATCGCGCCGTCGGGGAACTCCACGTTGTGCACATTGACGTAGAAGTCGCGCGGGTTCTTCAGAATGTCCGCCACCGTGACCTTGGTTGGGAAGGCCTTCGCGCCGCTCGGCAGGGTCTCGCCCTGCGTCAGGCAGTCCGCGGCCTCGCCGCCGGCCGGCCCTGCCAGGTTGACCACGATCGGTCCGTTCGCGTTCACGCCGCCTTGGTGAATGTGTCCCGCGACCTTGCCCTCCGGCAGGGAGATCTTGCCCACCCGCAGCACGTAGCAGAGCGTCTTGGTGTCGTTGTCGATCCCGAAGACGGAGATGCTCCCGCGCCCGTCCGGATCGCCTGCCTTGGGGACCTCCTTGGCCCCGGTCAGCTTGGCGCTCAGCACCGTGTTGAGGTGCCCAGCCACAGCCACGCCGCCCAACGAGGACACCACGAGCCCGGTGCTCACCCCGATGCCTGCAACTACGGTTCCAACAGTGCGTGCTCGCATGCGCGCTCCTCGTGTCCTTTGACCTGCGTGGGCTCATGAATACCCCCCACCGTGTCACTCATGCCTAGTAGCCGGATCACCCCAGATGGGCGGTATGCAACCGGGGATCGTGGGCGGCTGATGCGGCTCACCGAGAGGGCGACCACAATGCACCCGTGAGCCGCCATCGCTACGAATTCGTCAGCCATTGGGCCGTGCCCGCCCCCGCCGCAGCGGTCTTTGACACCCTCGCCCGTCTCGATGAGTACCCGCGGTGGTGGCCCCAGGTGCGCTCCACCCGCGGGATCGACGAGCAGACCTGTGAGGTCGAGGTGCGCTCGGTGCTCCCCTACTCGCTGCGCCTGACCGCCCACCATGCACGGCGGGACCCCGACGCGGGGGTGCTGGAGGCGCGGTTGACCGGAGATCTGGTCGGCGCCGGCCGGTGGACGATTGCGCCGACGCCCGACGGCACGGGGACCGTGCTGCGCTTCGGCGAGGAGGTCGAGGTGCTGCGGCCGTTGCTGCGCCGGTTGTCCCTTGCCCGCCCGTTGTTCCGTCTCAACCACACGCTGATGATGCGCGCGGGGGAGCGTGGCCT
Organism: Sporichthyaceae bacterium; assembly: GCA_052388275.1. Classification (GTDB taxonomy): domain Bacteria; phylum Actinomycetota; class Actinomycetes; order Sporichthyales; family Sporichthyaceae; genus JBQTII01. The sequence goes on from JBQTII010000048.1 coordinate 14,252, forward strand.
GCGGGCGCACCTGGCCGAGCAGATCGGCTGATGCCGGCGCCGGGCGACGGGGCGAGACAAGGTCGCAGCCGGCGGCGCAATGCTGGCCGGGAGTCCATGGGAACGGATTGGGGTGTGTTGTGGCAGAGCGACCGGCGGCGGTGGCGTTCGACGTGGTGGAGACCCTGATCTCGCTGGAACCGATGGGCGAGCGGTTCGCCGAGGTCGGCCTGGCGCCCGAGGCCGTGTGGGCGTGGTTCCCGCGGACCCTGCTCTACGGGATCGGGATGTCGGTGGTCGGGGACTACGTCCCCTTCCCGGTGGCCGCGGCGGAGTCGCTGCGCGCCCTGACGCGCTATCAGATTTCTGACGCGCAGGTGGCGCACGTGCTGGCCGGCGTGGGCGAACTGCCCGCGCACCCGGACGTCGAGCCCGCGATGGCACACCTGGCCGCCTCGGGTGTGCGGATGATCTGCCTGACCAACGGAACCGCGGCGATGACGGCGGCGTTCCTGGACCGGTGCGGACTGAGTGGCTACGTCGAGCGGGTCGTCGCGACCGCGGAGCTGAATACCTGGAAGCCGCCGGCGAGGGTGTACCTGCATGCGGCCGCCGCCCTGAAACTGCCGCCGGAACAGGTGGCGTTGGTGGCCGTGCACGCCTGGGACTGTCACGCGGCCAAGCGGGCCGGTCTGATGGCCGGGTGGGCAGCCCGGTTGGAGGGTGCCTACGGCGAGATCTTCACCCCCGCCGACCTCACCGGCAGCGATCTGGTGGAGGTCGCTCAGGCGTTGACTTCCCTCGATCCGTCGGCCTGAACAGACCTCTGGCTACTGACGCCAGAGCTCTCACTCCACGACGAGTGTGCCTCGCATGAAGGGATGTACTTGGCACACGAAGCCGTAGGTGCCAACGGGGAGCTTGTCCGTCCCGCGGACCGTGTTGACCAGCGTCCAGTCGGTGAGCCCACTGCTGAAGCGCGTGCGGGGGCACTTGCGGGCGTCCGAAGTGTAGGGCGGGGCGGTGCAGCCGGGAATGAGTTCGTCGATGCTGTGCGACGGGATGCCCTGGACGACGTCGTAGTTCCCGAAGGTGAACGTCGTTCCCCGTGGGATCCGCACCGTCGAGGGGATGTACTGCCAGCCGAGCACGGCAACGTCGGCGGGGTGCGCCTCTCCGCCGATCGCGGCAGCGGTGGGGGCGCTCGCTCCTGCCGAACTCGTACCCCCCGCGATGGCCAGCGCCCCTGCAGCCAGCCCCAGCCCCGCTGCCACTGCGACGAGGCGGAATCTGCGGATGTGATTCATGCTCGTTCACTCCTTGGTGGGAACCTCATGACATCGACACAGACGGGAAGGTGACCTTGGCGCTCTCGATCGGGCGGCTGCCGGCGAGCCCCAGGACGAACGGGTGCGGCAGACATCCGGCATGAACCTGAAGGCCGATCAGCACGCGTATCGCCTCGCCGACCTTGGGCCGGGCGAACAGCGGGACGGCGATCGACCCGCTCTCGTTGTACATCGGTCCATGAGCCGCCTTGTGCCCGAGAACCCGACCCTTGCGCCCGGTCACCAGCACGTCGATGACCGGGTGCTCGGTCATCACGGCGTCGGTGTAGCCGACGACGACCTGGCGTAGCCGACTAGGCGCCGATTCGCGTGCGGCCAGGGTGGCCCGGGGTCCTTCGCCCCGGCAGTGCACGGTTCCGGCCTGCCGGGAGTTGTGCTGGAAGATCGTGATCGTGCCGGACTCGGTGTCGACCTCGTGGAAGGTGAGGGCGTCACCATTGGAGGGGCCGACGCTGTAATCGGGGGTTGCAGTGGTTCCTGCGCTCGCCGGCAGCGACAGCGCTGTTGCAACCGCGAAGACCGTGGCCGGGCCGGCGAATCTGCTCATCATCGTCGTTCCTCCCATCACGGCTGGTAGTCCGGGGACGTGACGAACCTGAAGAACTCGCGACGGGTGCGCGGGCCGACCATCGCATTGGTGCGGTACGGGGTCTGCTCGCGGGCGGTGCCCGGGTTGATCAGGTAGGCAGAACGCATCGCCTCGACCTGGTCGCAACTGATCTTGCCGCGGTGGGCGTCAGGGTCGAGCCCATAGGCCTCGGCAGCATTACGCCCGAGGATCCCGTTGCGGATGCTGCGCTCTGGGTGGGCCTTTCCGTCCTTGGGCCAAGCCTTCACATCCGGATGACCGCGATAGCTCGCACCTGAGAGTGCGTTTCGTCGCGGGTCGAATCGGTCGCCGTCGAGTCCGAAGGGCAGGTTGTAGAGCTCCTTGGCCTCATCGCTGAACTGCAATGCGCGCAGGGTGACGATCTGCGGCTGGGGGTTGCCGTACCAGATGCAGTCCGTGCCGTAGACGACGCGTCTCGGACCGACGTAGGTGATCAGCTTGCCGAGCAGATGCACGGCCTGGTCGGCGTCGTTCATCACGTTCCACCACACGCTGCCCAGCTCGCCGTACATGTTCACCGTGTTGCCATGTTCCAAACCCGGGGGAATGAATCGCGTGGCGTCCCAGGCATTCTCGCGCAGGCTCTTGATGTAGGCGTTCACGCTGCGGTCGGAGGAGTTGACCTTCTCGTCGCCGGGGTAGGGCGCCATGTACTCCCCGTCATAGCCGCAGTGGTAAACGTAGAACTTGACGTCGGTGAACTGGCGGCCCACCACGCCCATGTCGCGCGGGGAGAACTTGGCCGAGTCGAAGGTGCCGTTGAAGGCCAGACCCTTGTGCGTGCAGATCACCTTGGGCCGGTTGTACTTGTCGGAGATCCGGCGGATGTGCTCGACGATCGCCATGCCGTTGTCGTCGTCGAACCACCAGCCGTTCATCGGCGGTGCGCTGCCCAACGGCGGAGGTGTGCCGGCGGCGGCGTCGCCCCACCCGCAGTACAGCTTCCAGCCGTGGATGTCGACGTTACGGGCGGTGTCCTCCATCCAGGCGAAGTCCTCGGCCTGGTGCATCGGGGTGATGTCGGGAGCGAGGAACCCACGGTTGGGCTGCGCGAAGGCGTGGATGAAGCAGCGTTGAGACTTCGAGAGGCTGTTGGCCAGTTCGGCGGTCTCGATCGCGTAGGCGACGGGGAGGATGTTGGTCTCATCCGGCAGGTTGGGCAGCGCGGTGAGCAGGCTGACGGTGGTGGAGGAGTCGAGGAACATCTCCTTGAAGTAGTGGTAGCGCCCGAGGTTCTCCATCGGGTCGAGCTCGCCGCCGAAGCCGAAGCCACGGATCTCGCCGTTGTCCTCGAAGCCCGGTAGTTGGCCCATCGACTGCGAGGCCCACAGCCGCAGGAACTGCTCGAAGCCGGGATTCTCGATGCGCCAACGGCCCTGGGAGTCCAGGTGGTGGCCCTGGCAGTCGAGGATGAACTCACCTGGCAGGTTGGCCAGTTGCGCCCCGGGGTTCTCCAGGTCGGTGCAGCCGCTTGCGCTGGGCACAGTCTCGGCTGCGAAGGCGTAGCTGCCCCACCGTCCCGAACTGACGGCATTGATGGCCCAGATCCCGATCGAGTACGCCGCGGCCGTGCGCACGAAGGCGCGGCGGTCCATGTTGAAGCGGCGTCGATGAATCTCGATCTGCTCGTCCTGCAGCGCCATGATCCGGATCTGCGCAGCGGTGGGGTCCTTGGGGACGTACTCCCCATTCGAGGTCGGCATGACGTCGATGGCGACATCCTCGGAGATGTCGGGCCAGGTCTGCTTCCACGGAATGTCCACGTCGATCCCGATCTGCTCGTCGTTAGCGGTGCCGACCACCGCACGCACGACATCACGCACACGACCGAGGTCTCTCGGGTCGTGTGCTTGGCGACGTAGGCGGCGCTCGGGGCCTGCAGTGAATCCTCGGCCGAGCGTTGTGGACCGACAAGGGTTGCAGCAGGATGCACAGATCGGGATGAATCGCCCAGCACCCGCGGCGACGAGAGGTGAGCGTGTATCAGGCGACGAGCGGCCTGCACGCGATACGTCCGGGCACTGATCTGCCCGCCTATGCGCGCGCGCTGCGCGCCGCCCATGAGGCGATCACGTGTGGTGGCCCGCGCCCGCAGCTCACTCCCCGGCCCGTCATTGCGCGCTCGTGGGAGCGGTCGCAACAGGCCGGGATGCAGCCACAGGGCTCGGTGCGGCAGGACGTGCTGTCGGTCGCCGACGTCGAGGACCGACGGGAGTCCTCGCTGCTGCGCGACATCATCAGTGGGTTACGACGTACCGTCACCTCCTACGCGGAAGAGTCACACTTCCTGCTCGTCGTGACCGACGCGCAGGGGACCCTGCTCTGGCGCGAGGGTTCGGCACAGCTGCGTCGCCACGCTGACTCCCAGGGATTCGTGCAAGGTGCGCGGTGGAGCGAGGACCGGGTCGGCACCAATGCGATCGGTACGGCGATCGCCGAGGAGTGCCCGGTGCAGGTCTTCTCGGCAGAGCACTATTGCGTCGAGTTGCATCCTTGGTATTGCGCGGCAGCCCCGGTACACGACCCGCGGACGGGAAAGTTGGTGGGAGTCGTCGATGTCAGTGGTCCGGCACTGACCCTGCACCCGGCCATCGGCGCGCTTGTGGAGACCGCGGTTGCCTCGGCTGAGGTGCAGATTTGGAAGGGGCACGAGGTTCACCTCGACCGGTTGCGCACCAGTGCCGCGCCGGTGCTGTCCGCGGTGACCGGACCGGCCTTGCTCGTCGATGAGGACGGTTGGGTGGCTCAGGCCGTCGGGTTCAGCGCTGCCCGGCGGGTTGCAGTGCCTCGCGAGGCGCGGGCGGTGTCGGTTCCGGGCTTGGGAATGTGCCTGCCCGAGCGGATCGCCGAGGGTTGGATCTTGCGCCCGAGCGGCCGTGCGCAGCGAATGCTCCTGGCGCTGGATCTGAGCGGTTCACCGGCCGTCTCCACGATCGGTAGCGATCACCCGTGGCGAGTTCCCCTGACGAGCCGTCATGCCGAGATCTTGCTGCTGGTCCACCTGGCCGGGGCGGAGGGGATCGCGGCCGCAGCGTTGAGTGAGGCGCTGTTCGGGGACGCCGAGCACGGCATCGCGGTGCGCGCCGAAGTTTCCCGCCTACGCCGGGTCCTCGGGGGAATCCTGCTCAGTCGGCCATATCGAATAGCGGGGGACGTCGAGCTTGTGGTGGCTCTCGGCGAGGTCGAGGTACTCGCGGACTGTGCGCTCGTCCGTGCGTCGACCAGTCCAGGCGTCCGGGCGCTCGCGAACCGCTGAAACCGATCCGAGTGCGAGGGCGGCGCGTCTGTGCGGCGCGCTGATTGGGTGCGCGACACCAACGTAGGTAGCGGGTGTTAGTGCAGGTCAGCTTTTCCGTTCGGCCCGAATCCGGATCATCCGAACGGACGAAACCACCCTGCGAGGCCGGGGGACGTCCGTCGCGGCGAAGACCTCCCGCCGGGCGCCGCCGGGCTCGGTGCGATCCTGGCCGGCGCCGCGCCAACTCTGGCCTGTGATGCGGGGCGAACTTCGACGTCTATCGTTGTCTAGGTCTCTCTAGTGAAATGCAATCTACCTTTATAATTCGATACACTCGGGCGTATGGATCCAGTCCGCAACCCCTACGCTCCCGGTGCCGGGCGGCCCCCTGCGGCGTTGGCCGGCCGCGCCGCTCTGGTGGATACCTGGCGCGTGGGGCTTGAACGCCTCGAACGCGATCGCGGTGCCCAACCGCTGGTCCTGTACGGCCTGCGCGGAGTAGGCAAAACAGTCCTGCTCTCGGAGTTCGCGAAGGCCGCGCGGGAGCGGGACTGGATCGTTGCCCAGGTCGAAGGCGGGACGGGGGTCGCGCTGCGCGCCGCGCTCGGCGAGGCCCTGCATGGCCCCATGGCCGACCGCGCCCGCCCGAGCGCCGGTACCCGGCTGCGCTCAGCGCTGAAGACGATGCTGAGCTTCAATGCCTCCTACGACACCACCGGATCCTGGAACTTCGGCCTGGACCTGACGGGTGCTCGCGGCGGCGGCGCCGATACCGGAGCGTTGGAGACCGACCTGGGAAAGCTGGTGGGCGATCTGTGCGCCGCGGCGATGGAAGAAGGCGTCGGCGTGGCGATCGTGGTGGACGAGGCCCAGGACCTTTCGGCCGCGGAGTTGGCCGCGCTCAGCGCCCTCGCGCACCTGGCGGGGCAACGCAGTTGGCGGTGTGCGTTCGCGATGGCCGGCCTGCCTAGCCTGCCGCGGGTGCTCAGCGAGGCGAAGTCCTACGCCGAACGGCTCTACGCCTACCACTCGATCGAACACCTCGATCCCGCGGCGGCCGAGCAGGCGCTCGTCGAACCAGCCGCTGCCGAGCAGGTCAGGTGGCAGGGCCGCGCGCTAGCGCACGTGCTCACCGCCGCCGGAGGTTATCCGTACTTCCTTCAGCAGTTTGGACAGGAGACCTGGCGGGCCGCCGAGGCCGGCGCCCTGACGCTGGCCGATGCGCGGGTGGGGGTCGCGGCCGGCCTGCACGCCCTGGACAACGGGTTCTTCCGCTCCCGGTGGGACCGGGCTACCCGCGCCGAGCAGGCCTACCTGCGCGCGATGGCCCTCGACGAGGGTCGAGGCAGTGCGACGGGGGATCTTGCGCTCCGCCTGGGCCGACCGCAGTCCAGCCTCGGTCCCGCCCGGGCCGCGTTGATCGCCAAAGGATTGATCTACGCACCCGAGCACGGCGTCATCGCCTTCACCGTGCCCGGGATGGCCGAGTTCATCGGACGTCAGTGCGAAGGGTGACGCTGGGGCGATCGGCGGGGCGGGGGATCAGGAGTGCGGTAGATCTGACCCGCACTGCTGGGTTCCACTTCTCCCGGTAGCGTGCCAACCGTGCCGAAGAAGCGCTCCCGCCCCCGCAAGCCAGGCAAGCACGGCCAGGGTGCACGGCAACGCCAGGGCCCCGGCCCGCACGGTGCGCCCGACCTGATGCACGCGGTCGTGCTCGCCCTGCGCGATCCGGACCCGCTCACATTGCTCGCCTACGTCAGCAGCCTGTGGGCGTCGTGTGACCCCCGGGCGCGTGACCCGTTCAGCCGCGAGGAACCCGCGGTCACCCGCGAGGTGCTGCTCGACGGCTTCCTGGATATCGATCGCCCCGAGACCACGGCATTACTCACCGTCATCGCGGCCTTCACCGCCGACGACCTGCAGCGGGCGCGGATCCGCCGCGAGTTGGCCACCCGCCGGCACCTGATGCCGGCGTGGCTGAGCGCGCTCGGCCGCACCACGGCGCCGACGCAGGTTGACCTGGTCGAGCACGTACTCGGCGACGGTGACAACTACCTGATCGAAGTCAGCGTCGGTGGGCGACCGCTGACCGCAGTGGTCTACGTCGATCACAACATCGGCACCGTCGTCAAGGACGCCTTCGTTGTTCCCGCTTCGCAGGCCGAGGTCGCGGAGTTGATCCACAAGGCGGCCGATGATGGCGTGGATACCACGGTCGCGGCGATCGAACCCGCCGATGCCCGGGCCCGGATCACCGAGGCGATTGCGCACGGCGCCATGCTGTACCCCCCGGTGGAATCTGACTCCTGGCCGGCCTGCCGACCTTTCGTCGAATGGATCGTGGCAATGCTTCCGGCGGGCGGACAGGTGCCGGTGCGCCGCGAGTGGACGGACAGGCAGCGCAGCGCTCTGGCCCGGAAAGTCCTCGCCTCGACGCACGCACGCGGGTTGGGCGGCGCTGCACACGCCGACATGCTGGAGTCGATCCTGTGGTTCGGTACCGACTACGGGCCCGGCGATCCCCTGCGTTGGAGCGCAGTGGCGGTGGAGCTATTGCTGCTGGACTGGATCCCGCGCAAGATTCTCGACAGCGCGACCCGTCTCGCGGTTGCCCCAGAGGTGTTGCGGGCATTGGTGCGTTACTCCCATGCCGAACGCGGGATCCGCAGCGAACTCACCGCCGAGGTACTCGCTGCGATCGACGCGTACGAGCCGGCGTTCCAGGCGGCAATCCGCACGCCGCGGTTGCAGGGCCCCGAGGCGTTGTTGGCCCGGATGGGGGCCCTGACTCCGGAAGTCCAAGACCAGATGTTGGCCGCCTTCGAGCTCGACGGGGACGGGGACGGGGACTGGGACGCCGACGAGCACGGGCTCGACGATGAGGAGGACCTCGAACGCGCCATCGCGGAGATCATGCTCGACTCGCTGCAGGGCGCGGTCGGTGGCCCGGCGGCGTTGGCCAATCTTGACGCGATTCCGCTGCCGCCCGAGGACTTCGCCTGGAGCGCGGTGCCCGCAGACATCCACGAGCGGGTGGGCGAGGTGCTGGAGTTGACCGACCGCTGTTGTGCGGACTTGCTCGATGCGGAGTTCACCACGGCGACCCGGCGCCTGCTCGCCGATGCTGCCGCTGCGGATCCCGCCATTTTTCGGCGTCGTGCCCGTGCCGACACGACCGCGGCCTCTATCTGCTGGATCATCGCCAAAGCCAACGGGGTCTTCGAGAGCTACCGCTACGACTCAGCCCGGCCGGCGCTGAAGCTGCGTCAGGTCAAGGAGCTCGGCGCCTACTTCGGTATCGCGTCCGGAAGTTGGTCCCAGCGCGGTGCCCACTTCCAGCGGGCGGTCGGCGTTGATCCCCACAGCCAGTACGGCGCGATGAAGCTGGGTACTCCGCGCTACCTGGTGGCCTGGCGCCGGGCGCGCCTTCAGGAGTTGCGCGCCCGCTACCTGCCGGTCGCAGAAGGTCCGTAAGGCGCCCCTGCGCCTCGGATGCGCGATCCACCTGCACCTGTCTCCCGCGCCCTGCTGAGTGAGTCGGGGCGCGGCCCGATTGTCAGGGCCGTGTGATGAGGTACCGGTGTCGAGAACCCTCGCGGCGGGAGTGAGATGACGGAGATGGTCCGGGCCATCGGCCTGGTCAAGCGGTACAAGACGGTGAGCGCTCTGGACGGCTTGGACTTGAGCGTGGCCGAAGGCACCGTCGTGGCGCTGCTGGGCCCGAACGGTGCCGGTAAGACGACGGCGGTGCGGGTGCTCGCCACCTTGCTCACCCCTGACGCCGGGAGCGCGCAGGTGGCCGGGGTCGACGTGCTCGCCGATCCGGCCGGGGTGCGGGCCCGGATCGGGCTTTCGGGGCAGTACGCGGCGGTCGACGAGCACCTGACCGGCTACGAGAACCTGGAGATGGTGGGCCGGCTCTACGACCTCGGGCGCTCGAAGGCGCGGGCGCGGGCGCGCGAACTGCTCGAGCGTTTCGGGCTGACCGAGGCCGGGGACCGGGCGGCCAAGACGTACTCCGGGGGGATGCGCCGCAGGTTGGATCTCGCCGGGGCGTTGGTGGCGGCTCCGCCGCTGCTGATCCTGGATGAGCCGACGACCGGGCTGGATGTGCGCAGTCGCCTGCAGCTCTGGGAGGTCATCCGGGAACTCGTCGCCGCGGGGATGACGCTACTGCTCACCACCCAGTACCTGGAGGAAGCCGATCGGCTCGCCGACGAGATCGTCGTGATCGACCGCGGCAAGGCGATTGCGCGCGGCACGACGGATGAGCTCAAGGCCCAGACCGGTGGCGAGCGCATTGAGGTGGTGCTCACCGACGCCGGCCACCGCGAGGCTGCCGAGCGGGTGCTGGCTCGCCTTGCTCGTGGGCCCGTGCAAACCGGCGACGACGGTCGGTCGCTGGTGGCTCCGGTGCACGACGGTCAACAGGCCCTGGCCCGCACCCTGCATGAGTTCAACGACGCGGGTATCACCGTGCTGGAGCTGGGGCTGCGCCGTCCGACCATGGACGACGTGTTCCTGAGCCTGACGGGTCACCTCGCTGACGCAGATGCCGAACTGTCGAGCGAGGAGGTGCCCGCGTGAGTACGTCGGCTCCGGTACGCGTCGCGCGCGACGGCTGGATCGTCGCCCGGCGCAACGTCATCAAGATCAAGCGGGTGCCCGAGGTGCTCGTCTTCGTCCTGATCTCGCCGATCATGTTTGTGCTGCTGTTCGCCTACGTCTTCGGTGGCGCGATCGACGTCCCGGGCGCGGTGGACTACAAGGAGTTCCTGGTCCCCGGCATCTTCGTGCAGACCGTCGTGTTCGGTGCGACCTTCACCGGTGCCGGGCTGGCCGAGGACATGCAGAAGGGGATCATCGACCGGTTCCGCTCGCTGCCGATGTCGCGCAGCGCGGTGCTGGTCGGGCGGACCGCTTCCGATGTGGTCTACAACCTGATTTCCCTCGCGATCATGGCGCTGACCGGCCTGCTGGTCGGGTGGCGCATCCGCGAGGGCGCCTTGGACGCGGTGCTGGCGTTCCTGCTGCTCGTGGTGTTCGCGTATTCGGTCAGCTGGATCATGGCCTACGTCGGGCTGCTGGTGCCCAGCGTCGAGGTGGTCAACAACGCCTCGTTCATCGTGATCTTCCCGCTGACCTTCGTCTCCAACGCCTTCGTGCCGACCGAATCCTTCGATGGTCCGCTGCGCACCTTTGTGGAGTGGAATCCGGTCTCGACGGCCACTCAGGCGTGCCGGGAGTTGTTCGGCAACACCGATCCCAGCGTTGCGGTGCCGGACTCGTGGGCGATGCAGAACCCGGCGCTGTACACGCTGATCATTTCGGTGGGGATCGTCGCGGTGTTCGCGCCGTTGGCCACCCGGCAGTACAAGCGCGCCTCCAGCAAGTGAGGTGATCGCTTCCGTGGCAGATGGCAGGCACGTCGCTACCACCGGCCCGGGATGCTAGATCTCGGCCTCAAGCAGGCCGTGGGCGTTCGTCGACCACGCGGCGGGCCTTGAAGGTCGTCGTCGGGAGGGTGCCGACGGGAAGCAGCTCGACGGAGACCCGGATCGCCAGGATGCGCCGCAGTGCGTCCTCGGTGCGCCGGAGTATCTCGGCTTCCGCACCTGCGCTCGCGCCGGGCCCGAGTTCGGTCTGCACCGTCATCTCATCCAGCGCGCCCTTGCGGGTGACCAGAATCCGGAACTCCGGGCCGAGTTCGGGCACCGAGCGCAGCGCGATCTCCACCGCGCTGGGGAACACGTTCGCGCCGCGGATGACGAGCATGTCGTCCAGGCGTCCGAGCACGCCCTGCGGCATCCGCGGGTAGGTGCGTCCGCATCGGCAGACTTCGACGTCGAGGAAGGTCTCATCGCCGGGAGCGAAGCGGATCATCGGCTGCGAGTCCCGCCACAGATGGCTGTAGACCACGGCGCCGCGCTGCCCGGCCGGGAGCGGCGCGTTGAGGTCGCCCGCCTCGACGACCTCGGTGAAGACCTCGTCGGTGAACAGGTGCGTGCCGGTGCCCTCGGTGCAGCCGACGCTGGTCTGGAACGGATACATCTCCGAGGTCGACCCGCAATCCGCCACGCTGGCGCCCCAGCCCGCCTCGATCACCGTGCGGGTACCGGGCAGGCTCCCCCCCGGCTCGCCACCGACCAGCAGGCGGCGCACCGTGTTCGCCGGCAGGTCGATGCCCATCTGCTGCGCGACCGAGAGCAGGTGGACGCAATACGACGGGGTCGCGCTGAACACCGTCGAACCCAGCCGCGCCATCAGCTCCAGGTGGCGCTCGGACTCGGTGATCGCGAGCGGGAACAGCGTCGCGCCGATCCGCTCGGCGCCCTGCACGACCCCCCAGCCGCCGAAGAAGAGCCCGAACGGGAACCCCACTTGCACGATGTCGTCGGGCCGGATCCCCGCGCACCACTGCGCCATCGCGTGCACCTCGCCGGCGCGCGCCCAGTCCGCCTTCGAGACCGCGTACATCGTCGGGGTCCCCGACGTGCCAGACGAGCCGTGGATGCGGGCGATCTGCCCGGGGCGCAGGTCGCGGGCGTAGCTGCCAAAGGGGGGGTGCTCGGCCTGGTCGGCGATCAACATCTTCTTGGTGATCACCGGGACCTTGGTCGAGAAGTCCTCGAGGGAGCGCACCTGGTCCGGGTGGAAGCCGTGCGCGTCGTAGTGGCGACGGTAGAACGGCAACTCGGCGTAGACGTAGGCCAACTGGTGCTGGATCCGTTCCAGGATCAGCTTCGCGCGCACCTGGGGGTCAAGTGTCTCGCGTTGCTCATCCCAGAACCGGGGGAAGCCGCGCTCGTCCGTCGCGCTCGAGGCCGGGCCGCTCATGCAGCGGTAACTTACCGAGTGTGCGCCTCGACGGCATCGATCCGCGTCCCCGGATTTCGCTCGCCCCGGACGGGGCGCTGCGGGTGCTCGGAGTTCGCTGCACCCGGTGCCCCGCCGTGTGGGCGTACCCCTGGCCGCGCTGCTCACGCTGCGGTGGGGAGGTGGTCGCGGCTTCGTTCGGGCCGTTCGGCACCGTCTGGAGCGCGACGGTGGTCCATATCCCGATCCCGGGTCGCGAGCCGCCGTACGCGCTGGCCTACGTCGATCTGAACGAGGGCCCGCGGGTGCTCGCTCACCTCGACGAGGCCCTTCCGATCGGGTCCCGGGTACGCCTGCGCGAGTTGACGCCGGAGGGCGACTTGCGGGTCGAGCCAGCATGACTGTCGTGGCGGTGCACGGGGTGGGGACCTCGCACTTCGGCCACCAAGGCGGTGCGAACCTGATCACCCTCGCGGCGGCGGCGGTGCGCGAGGCGTGTGCTGACGCAGAATCAGATCGCGTGGATGCGGTCTGGGTGGGGACGGTATTCGGGCCGGCCGGGTGCGGTCCCCGGGTACTGCGTGCCCTCGGGATCGCGGGGGTCCCGATCATCACGGTGGAGACCGCCTGCGCGAGTGGGACGACGGCGTTCGCCGAGGCGCACGAGGCGGTGCGCAGCGGGCGGTACGGGCGTGTGCTCGCCCTCGGCATGGAACAGATGAGTGTGGCCTTCGACGGGGCGATCTCTCCTGAACTCAGCGACCCGGAAGGCCGCGCCGGGTTGGCGTTGCCCGCGCTGTACGCGATGGCCGCCGCGCGCTACCTGCACCTGGGGATGGTGACGGAGGATCAGTTGGCCGCGGTTTCGGTGAAGAATCACGCGCACGCCCTGCACAATTCGCGGGCCCAGTACGCGGGCACCTACACCGTCGAGGAGGTACTCGCCTCCCGGATGATCGCCGACCCGTTGACGCTGCTGCAGTGCTGCCCAACCTCCGACGGCGCCGCGGCCGCGATCCTCGCCCCCACCACCGGCGACGCGCGGGAGGTACAGGTTCGCGGGATCGCCATGCGCAGCGGCGAGCCGTGGGATCACCGCTCCGCGCACGTGTGGGGGCACGATCTGGTCCGCGACACTGGCGTTGCCGCGTACGCCGCGGCCGGGCTGGATGGCCCCGGAGACATCGACGTGGCCGAGGTGCACTACGCGTTCCCCATCGGGGAGATCTTCACCACCGAGGCGCTCGGCTTCGCCGAGCCGGGGCTGGGCGGGTGGGCCGCTGCCACCGGGGCGAGCGCCCGGGGCGGGGCGCGGCCGGTGAACCCCTCGGGCGGGCTGCTCTCACGTGGCCATCCGCTCGGGGCCACCGGGCTCGCCCAGGTCGCGGAGATCGTGTGGCAGCTGCGCGGGCAGGCCGGTGCCCGTCAGGTCGGCGGGGCGCGACTCGGCCTTGTGGAGACGATGGGCGGGGGCGTGTCGGTGCTCGATGGCAACGCGTGCGTCGTCGCGATCCTCGAGCGGTCCTGATGGAACATCAGATCACTTTGGATGAGGTGGACCTGCTGAGCCCGGATGCGGTGCGCGATCCCTACCCGATGCTGGCGGTGCTGCGTGAGCAGGATCCGGTGCATTGGAGCGGACGCTACCGAAGCTGGTTCATCACCCGCTTCGAGGATGTCGCTCGTGCGTTGGTCGATGAGCGGTTCTCCTCCGACCGGATCGCGCCGGCGCGGCGGGCCAAGCTCGAGGTCGGCGAGGGCGATCCGGCGCTGCGCGCGGCCTTCGGCGTGCTCGAGGACTGGATGGTGTTCAAGGACCCGCCCGACCACACTCGCCTGCGCCGGTTGCTCTCCCGCGCGTTCACCCCGCGGGCGGTTGCCGGGATGCGCCCGCGGATCGTCGAACTCGCTGATGAACTGCTGGATGCTGCGCTTGGTGGCGGGCGCGGCGAGCTGGACCTGGTCGGGGAGTACGCCTACCCGCTGACGGCGGCAGTGATCGCGGAGATGCTCGGCGTTCCCCGGCGCGATCATCCGTTGTTCAAGGACTTCTCCGATCGGATCGCGGGTCTGGTCTTCGGTGGGCTCGGGGACCCGCAGCGGCACAGCGAAGGCGCGGCCGGGATGGCGGAGTTGGTCGACTACCTCACGGCGCTGGTGGAGCAGCATGAGCGCGAGCCCGCCGACGATCTGCTCTCGGCGCTGATCCAGGCCCGCGACGCCGGCGATGCGCTCAACGCGCAGGAGGTCGTCGCCACCGGCATCCTGCTGCTGTTCGCCGGCCACGAGACCACCACCAGCCTGATCGGCACCGGGCTGCTCGCGCTGATGCGCCACCCCGACCAACGCGCGCTGCTGATGTCCGACCCGCACCTGGCCGAGGGCGCGGTGGAGGAGTTGCTGCGCTATGACGGCCCGGCCAAGGCGGTCGCCCGGGTGATGGTCACCGACGTGGAGTTGCACGGTCGGGTGCTGCGCGCCGGGGATCGAGTCTTTCTGGTGCCCGCCGCCGCCAACCGCGACCCGGCCGCGTTCACCGACCCGGACCGGCTCCACATCCGTCGCAGCGACCGCCGTCAACTCGGCTTCGGGTTGGGGTTGCACTACTGCCTCGGCGCTCCGCTGGCCCGGCTGGAGGCGGGCATCGCGATCACATGCGTCCTGCACCGCTTACCGGAGCTGCGCGTCACCGAGGCCGAACTGGCATGGCATCCGGTGTTGCTGTCGCGGGGGTTGCGCGCGCTCCCGGCCCGCTACGGGTCGTCCGACCGCTCGTTCTGACCTGGAGTCGCCGCGTGGGGCGTGGACGGCGAGACCACGACCTACTGGTCCGGCGGTGGGGACTGCATGGCCTAGTGCTGTGGCATGAGCCCGGAGAAAATTCTGCAGAAGTACGGGCGGGACCCGGGTGCATCCTCAGAGGGCCCGCCGCCGAGTGATGACGTAGAATGACAGACCGTCAGGTATCTGCTTCCTGCGAGCGGGTCGCGCGGTAGCACCCGCGGACGTAGGTGTCGAGGATGCGGCGGGTTACGTCCGTGCCGTCGCGGCCGAGGACGTCCGAGGGTGCATGAGTCCGCACCCGGAAGCGCACGTGCACGGCGTCGCCGGCCAGCTGGACCGACACCGCAGGAGCGCCGGGCGGCAGTTGAATCTGCGGGGCAGGCACGGTGACCCCGCCGAAGCGCTGGTCTTGGGTGGGCTTGGTGATCTGCTCGACGAACAGCGAGGCGCAGGCGTAGGCCGGCAACGTGTCATCGCCCGCCACGGCGTCCATGACGTCCTCGAGCGCGCTCGGATGCCGCGGGAAGCCTGTGGATCCGAGCGAATGTGGGTCAAGATCGTGCGCATCGACGGGGACCGGGAAGACGACCCGGATTCCCGCACACTCGTACGCGCGCAGGGCGAACCCCGGCCGCAGGCGCAGACCGGGCAGGCGGTCCAACGCCCTACCCGGGTCCACGTCGCTGCGCCGCCAGGCGTCAGAATCGCCGCGCCATCGCGGGCGTAACCGGCCCGTGGACCAGCGCCGGGGAAACCGACCGGCGTCGATCGCGGCCAGGATCTGGCGTGCCTGGGCCTGATGCAGGTGGAGCTCATCCTTGGCGCTCACGGAACCTCCGCTTGTGCCAGGACGGGAGGTGGGTGGGCCAGAGCAGATGGGGGAAGACGACGAGCAGCACCAGCGCCCAGAAGGCGAGGGTGTCGCTCAAGCCAGGAACGGTGCCGCCGGAGATCAAGAACAACAGCGTGCCGACGGCGGCCAGGCGGACTTCGAAGCGGGCGCGGTGCAGGGCCCGCAGGAAGGCCCAGCGGTCAGGTCCGCGCAGCCGGATGGCCGCGAACACCGCCGGGAACACCAGCCCGACCGCCATGGCCGCGGTCACGACGTGGGTTGGGACGCTGCGGATCTGTTCGCGCTGACTGGGGATCAGCAGCTGAATTGCGCCGGAGACCACAAGCCAGGCCAGTACCGAGACCAGGCAACCGCTGAACGCGAGCGTGGTGCTCTTGTCCTGATGTTCAGCCGCGGCGTCGCCGGCGGGGTCAAGCGCGGCGAGGCGGGACAGGTTGCGGATGGTGTCGGTGAGGCCGTCCTGTTCGAGGATGCGCACCCGGGTGGTGTGCACGACGGTGTCATTCGGGGCCAGGGCGAGTGCGTGGTCGGCGGCGGCGCGCGCGCCTTTGCTGTCCCCGCGGCGGCGCTTGGCCCGGGCCAGCGCCAGGTGCGCCAGCGCCTCCTCGGGTGCGAGCTCGACCGTACGGGTGGCGGCGGCGGTGAGGTCGGACCGCAGCCGGGCCTCCTCGATTCCCCACCAGACTTCCGAGGTTCCCGGCGGCCGGGCGACGGTGTAGGTGGCAAGGGTGTAGGCGAGCCAGTAGTGGTTGCGCCACTCATCCGCCTCGGCCTCGACCGCGGCGCGGACCGCGAGCAGCGCGTCGTCCTGGCGGCCCAGACGCGCGAACGCGACGGAGCGTAGGCGGTGCGGCCAGCCCGGGTCCGCGCCGTAACCGACCCCGCGCCCGGCGGCCTCCAGCGCCTCGGCCTCCCGGTCCAGGGCGAGCTGAGCCCGCGCGATCCTGCACCACAGGCCCGGTTCCTCCGGGTCGCTGCCCAGGGCCACCCCGAGGAGATCCAGGGCCGCCTGGGCCCGGCCGAGCTCGAGCAGCGCGTCGGCCCGTCCGATCGCGGCCCAGCACTCAGAGCTCACCAGCACCCGCTGGTGATCAACACGCCGTTCATCAGCGCTTGCGGGCCCGCAGATGCGCGGCAAGGTCGTCGTACTCGCCGCTGGTGTTGGCGAACTCGACGACGTTGCGGGCGATGTCGTACCACGGCCCGAGCGAGGACCGGGACGCCTTCAGTGCCGCGGTGAGGTCGTCCTGGCCGATGCAGCGGGCGACGCCCGAACGCACGGAGTCGGCCAGCGCGCCCTGCGCGGCCCGATCGCACAACCCGGCGAGGTCGGCGCCGGACCAGCCCGCGGTGGCGCGCGCGATCGGCGCGACGTCCACCGCCTCGATCGGACGGTCCCTCAGATTCAGGTGCAGCACGAACTCGCGCGCGGGCTGGTCGGGCGGCAGCACCAGCACGGCGCGGTCGAGGCGGCCCGGGCGTTTGAGCGCGGCGTCGACGTCCCAGGGGGCGTTGGTCGCGCCGAGCACGTACACACCTTCGTTGTCCGAGCCGACGGAGTCCAGCTCGGTGAGCAGCTGGTTGACGGTGGTGCGCATGGCCTGGTTGTTGCGCAGCATCGCGCGCTTCGCGCCGAGGGCGTCGATCTCGTCAAGGAAGAGCACGCACGGGGTGTTGCGCCGGGCGCGTTCGAAGATCTCGTGCAGGTTGCGCTCGCTGGCCCCGATCCACATGTCCAGGACGTCGGAGATCGTGATGGGGTAGAAGTTCGCGCCCAGCTCGCCGGCCAGTGCCCGGGCGATGAAGGTCTTGCCGCACCCGGGCGGGCCGTAGAGCAGCAGCCCGCCGCGCATCGTCGCGCCGTAGAGCCGGCTGATCTCCGGGTTGCGCATCGGGGTCAGGAACGCCATCTCCAGGCGCTCCTTCACCGCCTGCATCCCGGCGACGTCCTCGAGGGTCATGGCCGGCGGCTCCAGCTCGTCGACGTCGAGCGGGCGCTCGGGGTCCTCGGCCCCGTCGGTGCTGGTCACGAACGCCGGGCTCACGATGTCCTTGACCTCGTCCTCGGCGGCGCGCCAGTCGAACGACGGGGGCTGTGCGGGTGCGCCGTCCCCCGATTCTGGCGACGGCGATCCGGGCGCGGGGGTTCCAGGCGCGGGCGATCCCGTCAGCAGCGCCGAGGCCCGCGCCAGGGCCGCCAGGGCCCCGGGATCCGTGGCGTCACGGCGCAGCAGGTCGGTGCAGTGTTCGAGGGCTTCGGCGGCCCGCTCGGCATCCAGCAGCAGCGTCACCAGGTGCCGGCGCAGCACCGCATCGTCGGGGTTGGCCGCCACCGCGGCCTGCATGCTCTCGATCAGCGCGGACATCGCCGTCCTCTCCTGTCAGTGCTCACCCCCAGCTTGTCAAGGCGCGCACCGATCGGGCATCCCCAGATCGCGCCATATCTGTCGTCACCGCCGATCAGTTCCGCTGCAGTTCGTGCGGCGGCGAGCTCGAAGCGTTGGCTGATTGCCAAGGCTGCCGTGGGCCTGGCGCAGTCGACGAAGGCCAAGAGGTGAGGGAACCTTCGTGCAACTGGATCCGACGACGTCCTGCAGTTCCAGGCCGAGATCACCGGAGCGGATTCTGCGAAGCCTGGCACGAACTGGGGAGGCGCTACGGCGGCCGCGTCGGGGAGGATCGCCGTACGGACCGCGTATGGGCTCGAGTGCTCGGTGCGCCTTGCACGGCCTGGCGATCGGACCCGGCGGCAGATGAAGCAGGGAGGGCGGAATGCACGAGGGACCGGTCGACCCGGGCGCGGTGTTGCTCATCCAACAGTTCGTGAACGACCTTCCTGCCACGGTAGAGAGCTTTGAGTTCATCGACCGCGACGGCAGCACCACAGGCGATCGGGTCGTGCTGCTCCATTACGAGGGGCTGGCCGTGACGATGGCAGGCCGTTTGGTCGAGATCTACCTGCGCGAGCGGGCGCGACGATGGTGGCGTCGCTCGCGGTCAGCGACCGAAAGCGGCGAACTCGTGGCGGTGGAGACGGTCGAACCGACCTATGTCGGCGACACCGGCTACGTCGAGCGGCCCGCGCTTGCCCATCCTCAGCCCGGAGATGTCTTCACGCCGCTGGCCCGGCCGAGCGTTCGTGACGTGATCACCGTCGCGCGGCGGCATTACGGCCTCGCTCCACCCTCGGAGGATAAGGACGCCATCCTCCTCCTCCCACGGCAGCCCACTCCGGTCAGGAATGTCGACCACGTCGCAGAATCCCATCCCACCCCGGCGCGGCAGGATCCAGGAGAGAAGCCGGCGTGGCCGCTGAGTCGGCTGGAGCAGTTGCCGCAGCGGGGGTTGGGCGAGGAGCATCGCGTTGTCGACCAGCGCGGGATTGAGTACGTCAGCTTGACCCTCAGACCGGATCTTGCGGTGACCGACCAGCATCGTGATGCCGCATCAGATTATGCCAATCGCCTGTGCGCGATCGCCGATGATCGAGTGGTGCCGATCCGGGAGGTTGCCTTGGCCCCGAGGTCCACGATCGTGGTGTGCGATCCACCTCCCGGCCGGGACCTCGAATGCCTGCTCGAGCGCGGCCCGCTCGATCCGGCGGCGGTGCTGCACGTCGCCGCCGAGGTGGCCGCCGCCCTGGAGGTCCTGCACGGCTCCGGGGTGGTGCACGGCAATCTCAAGCCCGCCACGATCTGGCTCGAGGGCACGGAGCCGGCGTCCGCATGGGTACGGCTCGCGGGCTTCGGGGTCGTTCCACTGATCGAGCCGTCCCTGCTCGCTCGGGGCGGGAAGCCGCCGGGAGCACCGGCCTACGCGGCTCCGGAGATGGTCATGGCGGCGGCGCCTGCGCACCCCAGCCGCGATATTTACGCCTTGGCCGCGCTGCTGGTCCATCTGGCCTCCGGTCGCCCACTGTTCGACTACGACAGCCCGGTACAGGTGCTTTTCGCCCACGCCCGGGAGACGTCCCAGCTACCGGTCGCGCTCCCGGAGCCGCTGCGCGAGCTCGTAGCCGCGATGCTGGTGAAGGACCCGGCGCATCGGCCGACTGCCGCCGAGTTGCGCCTGCGGCTTCGCTATCCGCACGATGCCCAGTAGGCCCGACGCCCTGCACTGCGGTGGAGCTGCTGGAATCAGGCGTGCCGACCCGCGTGGTCGAGATCGTCCAGCTGCTCACCAAGGGAACGGGCATCGAGTACTCGGCCATGCTGGCGCAGATAATCACTGATCGCGAGGCGACGCTGGTCAAGATCGCCGACAACGCGCACAACAGCCGCGCGGATCGCAACGCGGTACTGACGCAGGATCAGCAACGGCGGTTCGCCGCCAAGTACGCGGCAGCGCGCCGTGCTGTGGCCAGCAGCAGATCCGGGGGACATCAGCGCGATCCTGGAGCGGGCCAACCCGGACCTGCTCGCCGAGCTGGCCTTCTGACTCGCGCTCCGGGCGAATCCGTGATGACCGCGACGAAGGGCATCCGCGCAAGGATCAGGCGAAGGCGACGCGCTGGGGTTCTCCGTGCGCGTTTGACCCGGGCGTCCCGTCGGTGACGAGGAACGCGAGCAGTACCAGGCCGCCAACGATCGGGATCACGCCGAGAAGCATGAACCAGCCGGAGCGGTCGGTGTCGTGCAGACGGCGCACCGTGAGCGCAAGCATCGGCACGAACGTCCCGATGGCGTAGGCGAAGTAGAGCAGCCCGAACACACCAGGGCCGACAATCGCCCACACCACCACGATCGCCACGGTGATCGCCACATGCACCAGCGTGGCCATCCAGTAGTCGCGGCGGTCGGCGCGGCCCTCGAAGCAGGCGTAGGTCCGCAGCGCGGCAAGGTATTCGTTCATGCGTTCCTCCGGTGATGCGACGTCAGGGCGCGGTAATCCGATGCAGTAGACGCTAGGCGCGGCGCGCCCCGCCCGGCATCCCCAAAACGCGCCACATTCCGCGCCCAGGTCCCCGCACGAGTTGGACACGATCCGAGTGGTCAAGATGATCGACGAGGTCTCACCGAAGTCGTGCGCGAAGTTGAACTCCGTGGCCCTGGTCTACTCGGTGCCCGGGCGGACGATGTGCGCCCTGACCCTGGCGTAGTTGGGCCCCACTCATTACGCATCATGTGCACCATCATTCGTCGCCAGGCAGGTCAGCCGACTGCGAGGCGGTCGGCGTCGCAGACGTCCCTGAAGTCCCGGGCTGACCCGGCGTCACCGGTTGCGGGGCGGTGGACTGGTTACGTGACCCGCGGGTGGTCGAGGCGAAGCTGGAGATCGTCGGGCGGTTCTGCGGCATCCGGCTCGCATGGTTGATCTGGAACGGACGCGCCCGTGACTACACGACCATGGCGCGTGCGCTGTTCCCCACGATGCGCGACTCGCGCGGGCTCGACCTCGCCGACCTAGCGCTGGCCTTGCGCGACCACCTGACCAAGCTGGACGAGAACTTTGACTCCAACGATGGGCCGTACGTCCACAACCAGAACCGCTGGCCGGTCCATAAGATCCTGGGCTCGGATCACCGACTACGTCGCTGTTGGGACTGGGTTCCGCGCAAAATGCAGAACTCGTTGCCCTCCGGGTCGGCCAGCACCACCCACGACGACTCGCCTTGCCCGACGTCGGTTCCGGTCGCGCCCAGCCCGATCAGGCGGCTCACCTCCGCGTCCTGATCGGAGGGCCGCAGGTCCAGATGCAGACGGTTCTTGATCTGCTTCGGTTCCGTGACCCGCACGAACAGCACACCCGGGATCTGCTCGGGCGCGGGTCGAATTTCGAACTCCTCAGGATCGTCGTTTACCACGACCCAATGCAGTGCCTGCGTCCACCACTGACCCAGCGCTACCGGGTCGAGGGCGTCGACGGTGAGCTGCTCCCACTTCAATGACATGTCGGCCATTGTGCTCGCAACAGGCCGCCGGGGCAGAACCCGTAACGTCAACTCTTCCGGCCACGGCCCCGGTTGACGTCCCACGGGTACTGATACCCCGTCAGCCGAGGAGTCGGGTACCCAGCCACGCGGCCAAGTCAGCCATTTCGTCCGCGCACGCCTCGTGCTGCATCGAGTAGGCGTGCCATTGGACCTCGAAGCCGACCGAACGCATCGTCGCCGCCAGCTACCGCTCGCGTCGACGCATGCGGGAAAACGAACCGCACGGGTGGCCAGAGGACCAGGTGAGGTGCCGTCGGGGCCATCACTCGCCGCAGTCGCCAAGACCGTGCATGTCGATCACCGTCTACGCCGGCTCGGGGCCGCTTTCGTACTCGAGGACCTGCGGGAGCGCGTCCGGTGTCGTCCTGACGGCGTTTGTGCCCTGGCCACTGGTCGCCGGCGCGGGCGGCGCGATATCTCAGGGGAGACCAGGGCTATCCATTGCACCGAATGTTGATATCCTCACGGAGTGACCAAACGGTTGATCGACGTGGACGACCAGAAGCTGGCCGAAGTGCGGCAGATCCTGGGCACCACGACGCTGAAGGCGACCGTGAACGAGGCGCTGGAGGAAGTGCTGGCCCTGCACCGCCGCCGCGCGGCTCTGCTGGCCGAACGCGACGCGCGGCCGGACGCCCTCGCCGATCCGGAGGAACGGCGAGCGGCTTGGGGCTGAGGCCGTACTACCTGGGCGACACCTCGGCTCTCGCCCGATCGGCGCAGCCGAGAGTAACCGCCCGGCTCGAGCCGCTGTGTGAGGCCGGCCTGGTAGCGCGGTGCACCCCGACAGATCTCGAAGCTGGATACTCCTCGACCAACCCCGCGGCCCATCGGGCCATGCGGGCTGTGCGCTCCGCGTGGCCGTTCGTGCCGATGAATCAGGCGACGCTCGACCGCGCTGTCGCCGTCCAGGACGCGCTCGCCGGCCGCAGCCAGCAGCGCGGCGCCAAGATCGCCGACCTATTGATCGCTGCTGCGGCTGAGTCCGCGGGGCTCGTCGTGCTGCATTACGACCGCGACTTCGACCTCATTGCGGAAGTGACGGGCCAGCCGACGGAGTGGATCGTTCCCTCAGGCACCGTCTCCTGAACGGACCCGGTCCAGGTCCACCCCTACAGCTGACGTTCCGTCATGCGGGCCCGGTGATCCACTGCACCGTTTCCCCGTCAGTAGCGCCCCTCGAAATTCCCGACTTAAGGTACTCGAAATCCCCGATTTGGTTTCCTCGAAATCCCGGACTCCTGGTAGCCTGGCGAGATGCCCGTACGCCTGGACGGCATAGTCCAGCGGCGAGTGTTGGCCGCAGCTCTCGAGCGGATGGTCGACGATCCCGTCGTCCTGCTCGAAGGTCCACGCGCTGTCGGGAAGTCCACCCTGCTGCGGGGAATCGCAGCGAGGTGCGGGGCGACTCTGCTGGACCTGGACGACCCGGCGACCCGTCAAGCGGTCGCCAGCGATCCTGCGACGTTTGTCGCCGGTAGTACTCCGATCTGCGTCGACGAGTACCAGAAGGCCCCGCTCGTGCTGGACGCGATCAAGGCGGAGCTGAACCGGGATGGGTCACCCGGTCGGTTCGTGCTGACCGGCTCCACCCGGCATGACGTCCTCCCTGCCGCCGCCCAGTCACTCACCGGGCGCCTATCCAGGCTCACGGTCTTCCCGCTGTCCCAGGGTGAGATCAGCGGTGGGCGCGAGCGGGTGATCGAGCAGCTCTTCGCCGACCCCGCCGGCACCGTTGCGGCCGTGCCCACCTCCTCGACCGACCGCGAGGAGTACATCGCACGGATCGTCGTCGGTGGCTTTCCGATCGCCCTGGGCAGAACCGCAGCGAGCGCTCGTAACCGTTGGTTCGACGAGTACGTCGCGCTTACCCTGCAACGCGACGTGCGGGAGCTGAGCCGGATCCGGCAAGGGCCGCTCCTGGCGGACCTGGTGGAACGGTTGGCCGGGCAGACCGCTCAGGTCCTCAACGTCGAGCGGGTCGCGAGGGACGTCGGGCTCGATTCCAGCACCGGCGAGAGCTACCTCAGATTGCTCGAAGCGGTGTTCCTGATTCACCGGCTACCCGCCTGGGGCAAGACGTTGCGGTCGCGAGCGGCGTCAACACCCAAGCTGCATGTCCTCGATTCGGGGGTCGCGGCCCGGCTGCTTCGCCTGACGCCGGAAAGGCTGGCCCGTAAGGACCCGGCCGCACTAACCGAGTTCGGTCACCTGCTGGAGACCTTCGTCGTGGGTGAGCTGCTCAAGCAAGCCTCCTGGCTCGACGGGCTCGCAGGCACAGGTCACTGGCGCACGCATGATGGGGACGAAGTAGACCTCGTCATCGAACGCGACGACGGCGCGATCCTCGCCTTTGAGGTCAAGGCCTCGGGGCGTGTGCCCGGCGAGGAATTGAAGGCCCTGCGCAAGCTCAGAGCGGCCGCCGGAAAGGCATTCGTTGCCGGCATCACCCTGTACACCGGATCGCGGTCCTACAACGTCGAAGACCGACTGCACGCCATGCCCGTCGACCGGCTTTGGTCACCCTGAGGGTCCACCTCCCCGACGCGCTCCGAAAGCCATGCACACCTCTGGACCCGTTAACTCGATCAGGAGCGATTCCGCCGGTCGTCAGGTCAGTCGATCGTGGCGGGCCGCAGCCGGTCGAGTAGCTGGTCCAGGGTGCGCCGGTCGTGGGCACTGACGCCGGCGAAGGCCCGCCGGAGGTCGGCGGCGTGGACCTTGGCGGCCTCCGTCAGCTTGACCTCACCGCGCGCCGTCAGCGCCGCGAGGTAGACGCGACGGTCGTCCGGGCAGTTGTCGGGGAAGAAAACCTGCAGCGTCTGAGTTATCAATTGTTGATTTGTCAACTACTGCGAGGAGTGCGGACATGCCAAGCGAGTTGAACCGGGAGGGCGCCTTCGCTGGTCGGCCCGACGGCAGCGCAGGGGTCATCAGCAGTACCGGTGCACCGGGCGGGGTCAACCCGGTGAGGCTCAATCACGCGGTGCTGTTCGTGGCCGACCTGGAGCGTGCCGAGAAGTTCTACACCGATGTGTTCGGGATGGTCGTCGTCGCACGTGAGCCGCGCGCGAATGCGGCCTTCTTGCGCCTTCCACGGTCAGGCAATCACCACGACCTGGGGCTCTTCGGCGTCGGCTCGGCAGCGGCGCCCAAGCAACGCGGGGGGATCGGCCTCTACCACCTGGCCTGGCAGCTCGACACGATCGACGAGCTCGCGCAGGCGCAGCAGACGCTCGCCCAGGCGGGAGCCCTCAGCGGCGCCAGCAGCCACGGCGCCACGAAGAGCCTCTACGGCCTCGATCCGGACGGCAACGAGTTCGAGATCATGTGGATGCTGCCGCGCGAGGCCTGGGGCGAGTACGAGAACGCGGCGCCGGTCGACCGGCTCGACCTGGCCGGCGACCTCCACCGCTGGAGCGGGGTGCGCACGGCCGGACAGTTGGTGCCGGAGGGAGCCGGCGCCTGACCGGCTTGCCGCACACGCGGTAGCCACGACCGGTGCCTCAGGAATTACTTCTGTGTTTGTGGATCATGTCGGAGTTAGTCCCGCCGCGGTTCGCGCGGCGCTCCAGGGAGCGCAGGGTCTCGGCGTTGGCGTAGCCGACCCGGTGGGCGATCGCCTCGGTGCTCAGGGCGGTGGTTCGCCGCAGGTGTTGCGCGCGTTCCAGGCGCAACCGCTGCACGATCGCGAGCGGGCTGAGCCCGACCACCTCACGGGTCCGACGCTCCAGGGTGCGCCGACTGGTGCCGATCGCGCGCGCGACCTCACCGGTGTCGAAGGTGGCGTCCAGGTGGGTCCGCACGTGCTGCTCGAAGGCCCGCACGAGGGCGTCGTCGTGCTGGAGCAGGTCGTAGCTGACGAACGCGGCCTGGGAGGGGCGTTCGTCGAGCAGCAGGAGGCGGGCGACGTGTTGGGTCAGTGTGGGGCTGATGCCTTGCAGCAGGCCGAGGGCCAAGTCGATGTGGGCGAAGGCGGCGCCGGCGGTGAGCACGGTGCCGTCGGTGACGAGCATCCGCTCCAGGTCGATGCGCACGTCGGGGTAGCGGGTGAGGAAGGCGGGCGCCAGGAACCACGTGGTGGTGGCCCGGCGCCCGTCGAGAAGTCCTGTCTCGGCGAGGGCGAACACCCCGGTGCAGGCGGCGGCGAATCGGGTCCGCGCGGGGTCGACCCGGGCCAGTGCGCGCACCATGGCTTGCCCGCCAGCAGAGTCCAGGTTCGCTTCGGTGTCGGGTCCGGTCAGGGTGCCCAGGCCCGCCACGACGACGACGTCGAAGTCGCCCAACTCGCCCAGGGTGTGGGCGGCCTTGATCACCAGGCCGTTGGAGGCCGTGACCCGACGTGTGGATGCGACCACCGCGACATCCACGGCCGGGATCGACGCCTCTATTCCGGCCCTGACCGATTCGGCGGTTCCGAGGATGTCGAGCAATGCCGAGACACCACTGCCGAAGCACCCGTCGCGGACCACCACACCGATGCGCATGCCCTCGATAGTGCCACACCACTGGTGGCGGGATTCATAGTAAGCATGGCGTATCCGCCACTAGTCGAGCAGGCGGGGCGGTCCGTAGCGTTGCCCACGTCAACGAATGCAGGCTCCGCTCAACCCGAGGAGAATCCGATGTCCGCAACCGCTACCCCCACCCTGACCCTGTCCTTCGTCGCCACCCTGGTGGCGAAGCCCGAGCACGCCGACGACGTTGCCGACCTGCTGCGACAGGCCGCCTCGCTGGCCCAGGACGAGGTCGGCACGATCGTCTGGTACGCCCTGCGCACCGACGCCACGACGTTCTGGATCGTCGACGCCTTCGAGACCGAGCAGGCGCGCCAAGCCCACATCAACGGCCCCATCGCGGCCGCGCTGGGGGCGAACGCGCACTTGTTCGCCGAGGCGCCGGTGATTCGGCCGGGCGATGTCCTCGCTGTCAAGGCCTGAGGCGTACGCCGGGGCCGGGCTGAAGTCGGGGAGCGGAGGCTTCAGTGTTGACGTGCTGGGCCTTTGGCCCGAACCACGAGGCCCGCCGATACCGTCATAAGCGTGTCGTCCGCGGTCGAGGCCTTGGTGTCCTCCTACCCGGATCGCTTCGACGCCGCATCGGGGCAGCAGTGGGTCGCGGCCCGCCGCGCGGCGCTGGTGGTCCGGGCCGAATCCACGCAGCGGGCGGACGGCTCTGTCAGCAGCGGTTGCGCTCTGACCGGGGCACGCACCCACGCTCGCCACCTCGCGGCCGAGGCCGCCGATGCCCTCGCTCGCTGGGATGCGGGTCTCGGCACCACCTGCGCCGACTGCAACGCCACGATCGACTTCGAGCGCTTGGACAGCGGGCCTGCGGTGGTCCGCTGCACTGCCTGCGCCCGGGCAGTCGCGCGGCCCGTCGACACCAGGTGGTGCCGGTGAGGCTGCCGCGTATGCAGGAGTCTTCGCCCTCGTGCGCTGTGATTCGTGGAGCGGGTGACGAGAATCGAACTCGCACTGTCAGCTTGCGTCCGCGCCGGGGATCGCAATATGTGATGGAAAGTCAAATACTGTCTCTCATGGGCAGTCCTTGTCCCCGGGATCTGTCGTCGCAGTTGGTGACTCTGAACTGCGCCGAGCAGGACCAGTTACCGATGCGGCCGACCGATAACAACGACACGGTGCTCGATGCCCGGGCCGAACCGCAGATCCTGCAAGCGTTACTGCGATCTATGCGGACCTCGGATTCGCCTTGTCCGTGGTGCTGCCGGGAGGTAAACGGGTTCTTCAAAGTTAACCGGGCAACGCCACCGATCCGGGCCTTCCGGCGTGTCTGAACGTGGGGTGACCGCGACGGATCAGCGACGGCTGAGGTCGGTGGTCATCGCGTCGCCCTGATCGGCCTGTCGGCGTCCAGCTCCGCGTGCAGGCGGGAGGTCAGGAACGGCCCGAAGGGCCGCAGATCGGCGACGGCGACGTCGGGCGCGATGACAGTGAACAGCGTGCCAGCGTGGGCGATCAGCAGGCACTTGCGTCCGTCGATCCCAGAGCAGGTTGGCGTACCGATCCGGCGGGGATGCCGGAGAGGTTCCTCGACCCGGCCTTGGGCGACCCGCAACAAGGTCAGCATCTTTGTTGTGCAGCGCAGGACCACGGGCCGGCCGTAGCCGCTGGGAGTCGGGCCTGGGCAGGCCGGCGCTTTGGTGGGGAGCCCGTGCCCGGCAGGATGGTCGTCGTGCAGACCAACGTGCTGACCCCCATGCAGATCTTCAATTTGCCGCAGCATCTCCTTGTGCCGCTGTTCCAGCGTCCCTATGTCTGGGACGAACAGGAGCAGTGGGAGCCACTGTGGCAGGACGTGCGCCGCCTAGCGGAGGTTCGGTTGCGGGAGCCGTTCTCGTCGGCGTCGCACTTCCTCGGAGCGGTGGTTCTTCAGGCGCAAGAGGGCCATCAGGGCCACATGCCAGCGAGCAACATCATCGACGGCCAGCAGCGGCTGACGACGCTGCAGCTGTTGATGGATGCGGCCGGTGCAGTTCTGGAAGAGTCGGGCGCCGATGCGCTGGCTGGCCAGTTGGAGAGCTTGACGCACAATCAGGAGAACTTCCTGCGGGCGGGCGAGACCGCGCTGAAGGTCCGCCACACGAACCGCGATCGGGACGCCTTCGACGAGGTGATGTGCGCCGAGCCGCCGATCGATCACGCGGGGCTTGTTCATGCTGCGACGTTGATCGCCCGAGCACACGCCTTTTTCTCACGGTCGGTGTCGTCGTGGCTCGGTTCTCAAGATGACGAGGGATTTGGGGCTCGGGCCGGCGCGTTGGTCGTAGTCCTCACCAGCGGCCTCCAACTGGTGGCGATCAACCTGAGCGCGACCGAGAACTCCCAAGAGATTTTCGAGACGCTCAACGCCCGCGGCACGCCGTTGACGGCCGCGGATCTGGTCAAGAACTTCGTATTCCAGCGGTTGGCAGCTGAAGGTGCAGATGCCCGGCGTGCCTACGCCGAGGACTGGCCGTTCGACGCAAAGTTCTGGGAGAGCGAGGTCAGCGTCGGGCGCTACCGGTTGAGCCGTAGTTCGCTCTTCCTCAACCAATGGCTGGTCTCGCGGACCGGCGAGGAGATCGGGCCGCACCAGACGTTCACACGGTTCAAGAGCTTCGTCGAACACGACAGTGGCGAGAAGCTGTCTGCGCTGTTGCCGGCGATCAAGGCTCAGGCCGACGACTACGAGCGGTGGACGGTCGCCGCGGCAGATCCGGATCGACAACTGGGCGTTGTCGAGATGGCTGTTTATCGGATGCGGGTCAATGAGACGGAGGTGCTGACTCCGCTGCTGCTGTGGCTGCACGCCCCGGGGCTCAAGGTGCCGCTGGCGGTGATCGAGGCGGCCGTCGCCGTCGCAGAGAGTTGGGTGGTCCGACGGCAACTCCTGCGGCTGACCTCCGCGGATCTGGGCCGGATCGTGGCCGAACTGATTCAGGCCCACCAAGGGGTTCCCGCGCCCGACCTGGTGGAGCGGATCACCGGGCATTTGTCCCGGCTCAACGCCTCCAGCACGTACTGGCCCGGTGACGAGGAAGTCCGGCTTGCCTTGACCAGCGAAGCGGTCTATCGGCGGTTCAAGCGCGGGCGCTTGCGGGTGCTGTTGGAGGCGGTCGAGTACGACTTCCGTCGTGAGACCAACAGCCCGCAACTGCCACGCCGTGGGTACCCGATCGAACACGTGCTGCCCCAGCAGTGGAAGGACACGTGGCCGGTCGACGGTCTGGAAGCTGAGCTGGCCCGATCTGCTCGGGTCCACCGCCTGGGGAACTTGACGCTGCTGACCACATCCTTGAACTCAAAGGTGTCCAACGGCGGGTGGCCAGTGAAGCGGACCGGATTACGCGAGCACGACACCCTGCTGCTCAACAGCAGGCTCCTAAGCAAGCTGGGGGAAGAGCCCTGGGAGGAGGGAAGCATTGACGCCCGAACCGCCGAGCTGATCTCAGCTTTCCTCCGGATCTGGCCGGTGCCGGGTGGGCACACCGGTCAGGTGGTCGATCCGCAGGACAGGGGGGCCCACTGGGTGGAGCTCAAACACCTGGTCGCGGAAGGTGTGTTGGCCCCAGGAACGGTGCTCTCGCCGCGGGACGGCCGGTGGTCTCGACGTCCGGCCGTGGTCCGCGCCGACGGGCTGTTGGTGATCGAGGAGCGGACCTTCGACACCCCGTCCGGCGCGGGCAAATTCGTCAAGGGATCTGTCACGAACGGATGGTATTTCTGGCGACTACCCGACGGGCGCAAACTGGTCGACCTCCGCGCGGAGTTCACCACAGCCAAGGCGCGGCAGAGGACTGCAGCCGACGAAACATGATTTCTCTGAAGCTGGCGGTTGTCCGCCCGTCTCCAAAGCGCGCCGCAGCCCACGCCGAGTGGCTCAGTCGAGAAAGGCCCGGAACAGGCGTACTGCGCCCCGCTTCGCTGCACCGATCGTCGGAATGGGTGACTTGTCGACCAGGCCGCCGAGGGCATTTGGGTGTATTCACGACGCGGCCCCAGCCTTCGCAGAGGCTGTTCTCGTCGGGGCTTTCGCCGTGGTGAACGCACGCGCCGCCGGGCCCGTTGGCGGTGAGGCCGGCCAGTCGCGACCAGCGGGCGCAATGCGCGCCCTCCGGACCACAGCAGATGACGCGGTATTTGGTACATCAAAGCGTACTCTTTGTTAGAATGACGACATGGCTAAAACCGTTCCTGTGAAAGATCTGCGCCGGGATCTCGGGCCGTTGCTTGACGCGGTGAGTGATCGCCGCGAACACATCGTGGTGACCCGGCACGGACGGCCGGCGGCCGTGATCATTCCGCACGACGAGTACACGGCGCTGGAAGAGACCGCGGAGGTGCTCTCAGACGCGTCGACAATGACCGCGCTTGAAAGTGGCCTGGCCGCGGACCCGGCGCAGGATGTGCCGCTGGAATCGCTGCGCGCCGAAATCGCCCGCAGGCGTGGCTGAGGTCGTCCTGACGCGGCCTGCCGCGGATGCGCTGCGCGCGCTACAGCCACCGTTGGACGAGGCTGCTCTCGACGCGCTCACAGTGTTGGAGTCCGATCCGTGGGCCGGCAGCGCGCTGCGTGGTCGACTCCGCGGGGTGTGGTCGCTGCGGGTCGGAGCCTTTCGGCTGCTCTACACCGTGGAGCGCGACGGCGCGCTGGTCCGGGTTCGCGCCGTTCGCCATCGGTCGGTGGCTTACCGCAGCGACCCGCGCTGACGGTAGGTCAGTTTCACTCAGACGGTGCGGCCCGGCGTTCGCGATCTGACCGTTCGCAATGCCTCAGTAGTTGCTTACGTGTTTGTGCCTCATGTCAGAGCTCTGCCCGCGCGGGCCGCTGTCGGCGCTCCAGCGAGCGCAGGGTCTCGGCGTTGGCGCAGCCGATCCGGTGGGCGATTGCCTCGGTGCTCAGCTCAGCCCGGATCCACCGACGCTTGTAGGTGAACGGTTCGGATCGTGATCTCGGGGTCGCCGGTGAGGGCGGGCATGCGGGTTCTGCCGGACTGGACCGGGGTGTCCGTGGTGATGCGGGTCGGGCCTGTCTGCCCGAACCCGACCGGGACCTCGATCTCGGGGAACCAGAAGTCGCACTGCGCGATCTCCCCGGCCGCATACGAGGTCCGGCTCGCCGGGTCCGGCGCCAAGTACACCGGGCGCAGCTGCGCGACCCGCGCCGAGAACACCCGGATCGAGCGCGTCCAGCCGATCCGCTCGGCGATCACCGTGGCCGGCATCGCCGGGAACACCCGCAGCAACTCCCTGATCGCCGGCTCGACCTCGTCCACGATCGACCCGGCACCCACCCGCTCGTACTTCGGTGGCCCGTCGCCGACCAACGCCGCCTTCACCGTGTTCTTACTGATCCCCAACGTCCGAGCGATCACCTTGATCGGCAACCGCTCCGCCCGGTGCAACCGGCGAATCTCCGCCCAGTTCTCCACGTCCAACATCCCTTCGTCCTCCCGGCTCGGATGGAGCCAGGCTCGAAGGACAGGGGGTCAAGATTCAGATGCGCGGATGCCGCGCCGGGGTCAGCTTTCACGTGCCGCTGACAACGCGGCCGACGTGCGTGGACTAAACGGAGGCCAGAAGAGGCCAGTAAGGGTCTGGGCGGAAAGTGGGACCCAAGAAGGTGGAGCGAGAAACGCTAGGTCAGAGGCTGTTCTCCGTGGAGCGGGTAGCGGGAATCGAACCCGCACTGTCAGCTTGGGAAGCTGATGTTCTGCCATTGAACTACACCCGCGACGACGCCCCCGCAGAAGCGTTTTGCGTGCCCGAGTGTAGCGGCTGGGGGGTTGATCGCCAGCCCCGGTAGCGTTCGGCCATGCTGCTCTCCGACCGCGACATCGCCGACCAGATCAAGAACGGCCGCGTCGTTCTCGATCCCTTCGATGCGGGGATGATCCAGCCCTCCAGCGTCGATGTCCGCTTGGACAAGTACTTCCGGGTTTTCGAGAACCACCGCTACCCGCACATCGACCCCGCCGAGGAGCAGCCTGACCTCACGCGGATGATCGAACCCGCTCCGGGCGAGCCGTTCATCCTGCACCCGGGGGAGTTCGTGCTGGCCGCGACGTATGAATGCGTGACGCTGCCGGACGACGTCGCCGCGCGGTTGGAGGGCAAGTCCAGCTTGGGCCGCCTCGGATTGCTCACCCACTCCACCGCCGGTTTCGTGGACCCCGGCTTCACCGGCCACGTCACCCTCGAGCTCTCCAACGTCGCGACGCTGCCGATCAAGCTCTGGCCCGGGATGAAGATCGGCCAACTGTGCTTCATCAAGCTGTCCTCGCCCGTCGAGCACCCCTACGGCTCGGCCAAGCACGGTTCGCGCTACCAGGGTCAGCGCGGCCCCACCGCCTCGCGTTCGTTCCTGAACTTTCACCGGACCGACGTTTAAGCAGGTCAGGGCGGTTCTACCATCACAATGGTAGCCTCGTGGTATGCGGACGACGATCGACAAAGCTGGCCGGCTGGTCATCCCCAAGGCGCTGCGCGACCAGCTCGGGCTCACCCCGGGCGAGGTCGAGGTGAGCGCGGACGGCGCCGCGTTGCGCGTGGAGGCGATCGCGGGCGAAGGAATCGTGGAGGTCAACGGTCGGTGGGTCATTCCGGCCTCGGGGGTTCCGATCGACCCGGACCTGATCCAGGCCATGATCGACGAAGACCGGAACCGCCATCTCGATGTCTGAGACCGTTTACCTGGTCGACAGCAGCGTCGCGGTGCCACTCCTGAGCGGCGACCACAGGAACCATCAGGCGGCCCGAACTGCCGTGGGTACGCGTCGGCTCGGACTGGCGGGTCATGCGGCGTTCGAGACCTACTCAGTCCTCACTCGGTTGCCCGCTCCCTGGCGGCGGTCACCGGAGATCACACTGCTCCTGATGCAGAGGGCGCTGCCAGCCACGGTCCACCTCAGTGGAGAACGTGCCGGATCCCTCCTGATCGACCTGGCGCGGGCCCAGCTCGCAGGTGGTGCCACCTTTGACGCGCTTGTGGGCGCAGCGGCCGTAGAGCATGGGAGCACTCTCATTACCGCCGACCGTCGTGCCGCAGGTACGTACGCAGCCCTCGGCGTGGATGTCGAACTAGTGACTTTCTGAGGTTGGGTCAGGAAGCTGCGAGGATTCGCTTCATGGTTGCCAGCGTCGCGGAGATCCCCAGGTGCGCGCGCTCGATGCGGGCGGCGATTTCGGCATCGGCGTTATCGCCGAAGCGTTCGACCATGTAGGCCTGCCCGTTCGGCAGGAACTCCCAGGCCTCGGTGAGTTCGGTGCCGCCGTCGACCTCGCGCATCGTGTACATCCACCACACCAGCGAGTCCCCGACCAGCCAGCCGAACGCGGTGCCGGGCTCGGCTGCAATGACCTCGCAGTGCGTCTCCCAGGTGCGCTCGGGCAGCACGTTGCGCCCGGTGAAACCGTCGCCGACTGTGCCGGTTGCGCCCTCGTCCCACCAGCACGCCTCGACCACCGGGCTCCACTCGCCGGTGCGGGTGATGTCGGAGACCAGGTCGTAGACGGCCTCGGGGGAGGCCGCGATGACGATCGACTCGGTGTGGGTGAACGCGCTCATGGAACCCAAGCCTGCCACGGCGGGCTGCGTGGGCTCGGTAATGCGCAGCGGGCACGAGCCCGATCCCGTCGTCCCAGCTCAGCATCGGCTCAGGCATTCTGACCACACCCGCACCCACCGCGACCCGACGGAGTGAGCAATGTCCGAGATCCTGACCCGCTACCGCAGCCTCGCCGACGACCTCGCGGCCCGCATCGCGGCCGTTCCCGCGCAGGCGTGGGAGAACCCCTCACCGTGCGAGGACTGGACCGCCCGCGAGGTGATGGCCCACGTCATCGGTAACGCCCGCGCAGTCGTGGACCGCCTCAACGGCGCCGAGCACCACACGCTCCCGGCGGTGGACGTCGCCGCGGAGTGGGCCGCTGCGCGGGCCGGGGTGGAGGCCGTGCTGGCCGATCCGGAGCGCGCCGGCGCCTCAGTAGATGGTCCCTTTGGTCCGATGCCGTTCGAGCAGCTCATTGGGCGCTTCGCGTGCATGGACATCCTGATCCACACCTGGGATCTGGCCCGCGCCACCGGTGGCGACGAGAGGGTCGACGCCGCGGCGGCGGCAGCTGCCCTGGAGGGTTTGCGCCCGATGGACGCGATGATCCGTCAGGCCGGAGTCTTCGGGCCCAAGACCACGGCGCCGGCCGGCGCCGATGTCGTCACCGAGCTGATGGCCTTCTGCGGCCGCAAGGTCTGATCGGGAACGCCCAGTGCACGAGAAGGGTCGCTAGTTCGCGTCGGTACCGGCGCCCGGGTCCGTGCCGATCGGTGCATCGGGCCCGGCCGGGTCTTCGTGCGCCACCTCATCCAGCACTGCAACTGACGGTCCATCAGCTGCGATCCCGACCTTGACCGGCTTCATCGCGCGCACCAGCAACTGGGCGACGTCGATCACCTCGACGTTCGCCGCGTTCGCCTGGCCCGCACCGTCCTTGCCGGCCACGGAATCGGAGATCATCGTCTTGCAGAACGGACACCCCGTCACAATCGTGTCCGGGTTGAGGGCCAACGCCTCTTCGGTGCGGTTGTCGTTGATCCGGGTGCCGATGGTCTCTTCCATCCACATCCGCGCGCCGCCGGCGCCGCAGCAGAAGGACCGCTCCTTCGAGCGCTCCATCTCCACCAGCTTCAGCCCGCCGACCTTGGAGATCAGCTCGCGCGGCGGGGTGTAGACCTTGTTGTGACGGCCCAGGAAGCAGGGGTCGTGGTAGGTCGCGGTGCTGTTGTCGGCGGAGTTCACCGGGGTCAATTTCCCGGCCGCGACGAGCTCGTTGAGCAGTTCGGTGTGGTGCACGACCTCGTAGTGCCCACCCAGGTCGGGGTACTCGTTGCCAACGGTGTTGAAGCAGTGCGGGCAGGTCGCGACGATCTTCGTCGCCTTGGCCTCGTTGAGGGTCTCGATGTTCTGCTGGGCGAGCATCTGGAAGACGAATTCGTTGCCCATCCGCCGGGCCGGGTCCCCCGTGCAGGTCTCGGCCTGGCCGAGGATCGCGAACTCCACGCCCGCGATGTGCAGCAGTTCCGCGACGGCCTTGGTGGTCTTCTGCGCCTTGTCGTCCAGCGATCCCGCGCACCCGACCCAGAACAGGTATTCCACGCCGGCGAGGTCCTCGATGTCCTCGCCGAGCACCTTGACGTCGAACCCGAGCCCGGAGGTCCACTCGGTGCGCATCCGCGCGGGCATGCCCCACGGGTTTCCGGCCTTCTCCAGGTTCTTGAGCATCCCGCCGGCCTCGGAGGGGAAGTTCGACTCGATCATCGTCTGGTAGCGGCGCATGTCGACGATGTGGTCGATGTGCTCAATGTCGACGGGGCACTGCTCGACGCAGGCTCCGCAGTTGGTGCAGGACCACAGCACGTCCGGGTCGATGACGCCGTTCTCTTCCTTGGTGCCAACCAGCGGGCGCGCGGCCTCGTCCTTGACCGACTGCGGCAGGTTCTCTCGCTCGGCCTCCGAGGCGAGCAGCCACGGGGCCTTGGCGAAGGCGTGATCGCGCAGCTCCAGGATGACCATTTTCGGCGAGAGCGGCTTGTCGGTGTTCCAGGCCGGGCATTGCGACTGGCAGCGACCGCACTCGGTGCAGGTCGCGAAATCCAGGAAGCCCTTCCAGGTGAAGTCCTCGATCTTGGAGCGGCCGAAGATGTCGACCTCGGGGTCGGCCTCCTCGAAGTCCAGGGTCTTGCCGGCGGACTGCATCGGCAGCAGGGGGCCCAGGCCGTCGGGCTTGCGCGCGAAGGTGATGTTCAGCGGCGCAATGAAGATGTGCATGTGCTTGGAGTAGACGACGATCACCAGGAAGGCGAGCATCACCCCGACGTGGGCCCACAGGGCGACCGTCTCGATCCACTCCAGGGTGTGCTCGTCGTCGATCCCGTCGAAGGCCTCGCCGATGCCGATGGAGACGAAGGCCCCGTCGTCGTACGGCAGGTTTCCGGCCGCGGAGGCCACAGCGCGGAAGAAGAACAGGGTCCACAGGACGTTGAAGATCATGAACAAGATGACCCAGGCGCCGCCGGTGTGCGAGCCCTTGAAGCGTGATTTGCGCCCGAGCTTGGCGGGGGCCTGCTGGTAGCGGATCGCGGCGAAGGTTGCGATGCCGATCAGGCAGAGCACGGCGATGAGGTCCTGGATGAAGCCCAGGGCCTCCCACTTGCCGATCAACGGGATGTGGAAGTCGTGGTCGAACATCGCGCCGTAGGCCTCGACGTACACCGTGCCCAGCACCACGAAGGCGTAGAAGACCATCGCGTGTGCGGCCCCAGGGATCGACCACTTGAGCAGCTTGCGCTGCGCGAAGACCTCGATCACCTGGCGCTTGAGGGCCGCCCCGATCTTCGGCCGGCTGACGTTCGCCAAGCGGTCTGGCGCGGGCTGGCCGCTCATCGCCAGCTT
Source organism: Sporichthyaceae bacterium (assembly GCA_052388275.1). Classification (GTDB taxonomy): domain Bacteria; phylum Actinomycetota; class Actinomycetes; order Sporichthyales; family Sporichthyaceae; genus JBQTII01. Next base: position 50,766 of record JBQTII010000048.1, read on the forward strand.
GTAGAGCCACAGGCCGCGGCGACCGGCGATCGGCAAGACGGCGAGGGTCCCGAGGATTCCCACGATCCAACGGGTCATATCCATGGCAGAGGGCTCCCGAGGGCATCCACAGCGAGGGCGTACCGATCCGGCGCGGCGGCGGCGCCACGCCCGAGGGGACGCTACTCCCTAGCCCCGAGGCGTTCATCGCTCAGCCTTGCCTGACCGCCACGCGGGCGATGGCTCCAGGATACTCGCGAGTAACTTGTGCTCTGTCCCTGGGGACGCAGGCGGCTCAGCGGGCAACGCGGCGCAGCGCCTTGCGGGAGATCGCCGACCACTGCGCCGTGGGTGCACCGGACTCACTCAGCAGCGGCAGTACCAGCACAGACAGGTAACGCCCGTCCCGACCGACCGACCACAGGTGGTGCTCGTCCGGGCCCGTCAGGCGCGTGGTGAGCACGCCGACCCGCAGGCCGTCCTTGAGGGCGCTGCGCAGCAGCGTGCGAGGGCTGACGTCGGCCAGTTCCTCGGGCAGGAGCCGCTCGGCCAGCGAGGCGCGGCTGAAGCAGGACCGCACCCGGGCCGCGGCCTTCTTGGCGGCTGCCGCGGAGGGCATCCGGACCGCGTACTGGGTCAGCGCCGTGCCGGCCTTGGAGTTGTAGAAGGTCCGCCAGCGGGTCTTGCCCACGGGCAGGGCCTCCTCTTCGCACAGCCATTGGGTGTCCATGAGCGCGGCCGGGGTCGCCTTCCACGAGCTGAACGGCTTCGCGGTCGGCAGGTGCTCGACGGCCAGCAGGCGCGCCTTGGGAGCGGTACCCGCGTCGGCACCGGCAGCGGGGGCAAGTACGCCCAGGCCGGACAGGACCCCCGCGGCGAGCAGGGCGGCGAGCGCGGTGCGGCACGGGGTGCGGGACATCGTCGGCTCCGAATCAGACAGTGAACGCGTCGGGTGCGCTCACCGGGAAGGATCGGAGCCCTCGGGCGGGGACTTGATGACGGTTGGGTGTGAATTTCGCACCACGTCGCCTCCTGCGATCGGCGGAGGTGGCGGGGTCAGTTCAGCTGGTCGACCGCGCGCTGGGCCATCGCCTGGAAGCTGGCCGTCGGCGCTGTTGCGCGCCCGCCGGGTGTGGTGAGTTCGACCACGGTGACCAGTCGCCGGTCGCGCCCGACCCCGATCAGGGTGCTGACCGCGCGTTGCCCGCCGCCGGTGCCGACGCGGTGAACAGCGCCCAGCACCGTCAGGCCGCCGGCGACCTCGTGGGTGGACAGCACCGCGAGCTGAAGCCGTCCGGGATTCCTGCGCTGGCATCGCTGCGCCCGGTCGAGATACTTCCGCGCGAGCTTGGCCGCGGCCGTCGTCGTCGGCAGCTCGATGACGTACTGCAGGGCCGAGGTCCCGTTCGTCGCCGCCCAGCGGACCTGGGTGGTGCGCCGCAGCGGCAGCAGGTCGAGCGCGCACGCCTGCGCGCGCCCGTCGGTCCCCGCGACCGGGTTGATGACCCAGCCCGCGCTGCCGGGGGCGGCCTCGCCCCACTGGTCGGCGTTGACGAACCGGGCAGTGCCGGGGTCGGCGGCGATCGCCTTCGGACCCAGACCCAGTGCCCCGCCGGTCAGGCCCAGCGCGGCCGACAGGATCGCCACCGTCGCCAGCCGTGTCATCGTCGGCAGACACACGTCACCCAGCCGCAGCTCACCCTCGTCAGTCTCGGGCGCCAGGGTGCTGGGCACGCGCTGACCTCCGCTTCGGCACGTGGGAATGGGGACTTGCGGGGAGATCCCGCAACGATGGCGCGGTGTTACCGACGGGGACGGGCCGCACCTGTCCGGGATGGCCCGAATTGTCCACGAGCCGGAGGTCCGACACCAGCCCGCAGGGGAGGCGGTGCGGATCCGGTCGCTGGTGCCGTGGCTCTGGCCCGGCGGTCGGCGTGGAATTGTGGAAAAACGTCATGCGAAGTTGTCGCATTGATAGCTGCGAAACTGTAAGAGAACGCAGAAGTACTTGCCGCGGGTCATCGACGCCCAGCTCTCGAACGCTCTGGGAACCTGCCTGCCGTCGCCGTGGACGGCGCCAAGGGCGCGGGGAAAGTCGGTGAGCGCGGAGCGGGTCGCTCGGACGACTCTGTCCCAGCTGTGGCTGCTCGACGGGTACCCGCCTGGGTTCCCAGCGGCAGCGAGCTGACCAGACTCGGGCAGGCCCCCAAGCACCAACTCGCCGACCCGGCGCTGGCTGCCCGCCTGCTCGGCGCCGACCGGGGAGAGATCCTCGGCGCGCGGACCCGCGCCGAGCACCTACCGGTGTACCGGCGCCTGCGCACCGGGCCCGCTCGGCCGGCGCCGCCCCTGCGGCGTGGCGTGGCCCGCACCGGGCGCCCGGGGCTGGAATGGCCCGGTGGCGGACGAACCGGTAGCGATCGGTCCCGAGGGCATGGGCCCCGCCGAGGTGGTAGCCGTCGCGCGGGCCGGTGCCCGCGTGGTGGTGAGCCCGGCAGCAGTGGCGGCAATTGCAGCGAGCCGCGCGCGGGTCGAGGAACTGGCCGCCGGGCAGGTGCCCGCCTACGGAATCTCCACCGGGTTCGGGGCATTGGCGACCCGCGCGATCCCGGTGGCCGACCGGGCACAGCTGCAGCGGTCCCTGATCCGTTCGCACGCCGCGGGCAGCGGAGCACCCGTCGAAGCTGAGGTGGTTCGGGCGCTGATGCTGTTGCGGCTGCGCACGCTCGCCACCGGGCGCACCGGGGTGCGGGCCGAGGTCGCGCTGGCCTTGGCCGCCCTACTGAATGCAGGCATCACCCCGCTCGTGCCGGAGTTCGGCAGCCTGGGTTGCTCCGGTGACCTGGCCCCGCTGGCGCACGTCGCGCTCGCGCTGATGGGCGAGGGCGACGTCGAAGCGCCGGGCGGTCCCGAGAACGTCGGCCCCGAGCGCGTCGGCCCCGAGCACGTCGGCCCCGAGCACGTCGGCCACGAGTGCGCAGCGGGGGGCGAGGTCCACGGGGCCACGTCGTGCAGGGGAGCGTGTACGGATCCGTCGCCGCCCCGCGTCGTCCCCGCCGCGCGAGCGTTGGCTGACGCGGGCCTGAGCCCGATCGTGCTGGCCGAGAAGGAAGGCCTCGCGCTGATCAACGGCACCGACGGCATGCTCGGCATGCTGGTGTTGGCCTGCCATGACCTCGCGGGGTTGGTCCGGCACGCCGACCTGGCCGCCGCGATGAGCGTCGAGGCGCTGCTCGGCACCGACCAGGTGTTCGCCGCCGATCTGGCGGCCCTACGCCCGCACCCCGGCCAGGCGGCGGCCGCGGCGAACATGCGGGCGCTGCTGGCCGGCTCACCGATCGTCGCCTCGCACGCCGGGCCCGAGGACACCCGCGTGCAGGACGCCTATTCCCTACGCTGCGCGCCCCAGGTCGCGGGTGCGGTCCGGGACACGCTTACGCACGCGCAATTCGTGGCCGCGCGGGAACTGCGCGCGGCGATCGACAACCCCGTCGTGCTGGCCGACGGCCGGGTGGAGTCCAACGGCAACTTCCATGGCGCCCCGGTCGCCTACGTGCTGGATTTCCTCGCGATCGCCGTCGCGGACATGGCCTCGATCAGCGAACGGCGCACCGACCGGCTCCTCGACGTCAAGCGCTCGCACGGCCTGCCGCCGTTCCTGGCCCATGACCCCGGCGTCGACTCGGGCTACATGATCGCCCAGTACACCCAGGCCGGGATCGTCTCCGAACTCAAACGCCTGGCGGTCCCGGCCAGCGTCGACTCGATCCCGTCCTCGGCGATGCAGGAGGACCACGTCTCGATGGGCTGGGCCGCGGGGCGCAAACTGCGCCGCGCGCTCGACGGGCTCACCCGGGTGCTGGCGATCGAGATCGCGGCCGCCGCCCGCGCCCTGGACCTGCGCGCCCCGCTGACCCCAGCACCCGGGACCGGCGCCGCCCTGGCCGCGCTGCGTCGCACTGTGCCGGGCCCCGGCCCTGACCGCTACCTTGCCCCTGACCTGGCGGCCGCAGTGACGGCGGTGCGTTCCGGGGTCCTGCTCGCCGCGGCCGAATCGGTCACTGGGACGCTGTCGTGATGTCCCGCCCTGACCACATTCGTTGGGCCGCCTGCCGGACACCTCGGTTCGCGCGGGCCGCCTGCCGGACGCCCCTGCTCGCGCGGGCCGCCTGCCGGACACCTCGGTTCGCGCGGGCCGCCTGTCGGACGCCCCTTCCGGCGCGGGCCGGGTCCCGGAGGCCCAAGCACGCCAGGGCGGGCTGGCGGGCGCGGGCGAGCGCGCGGGGCCGCATGCCGGCAGTTCGGCGCGCCACGTCCC
>JBQTII010000049.1:0-7827 GCA_052388275.1 Sporichthyaceae bacterium
GCCGGCCCTACCCTTTGCGCTTGTTGATCTCCTCGGTCGCCTGGGGCAGGACCTTGTGCAAGTCACCAACTACGCCGTAGTCGACGAGCTCGAAGATCGGCGCCTCGCGGTCCTTGTTCACCGCGACTATCGTCTTCGAGGTCTGCATCCCGGCCCGGTGCTGGATCGCGCCAGAAATGCCCACCGCGACGTACAGCTGCGGCGACACGGTCTTGCCGGACTGCCCGACCTGGTAGGAGTGCGGGTACCAGCCGGAGTCCACCGCGGCACGCGAGGCGCCGACGGCGGCACCGAGGGAGTCCGCGAACGCCTCGATGGGGTCGAAGTTGCCACCGGTGCCGCGGCCGCCGGAGACCACGATCGCGGCCTCGGTGAGCTCGGGGCGCTCGCCCTTCTCCTCGACGACGCGGTCGACGATCGCGGCGGCCTTGGCTCCGGCAGAGAGCTCCACCGACACGGCGACCCGGCTGCCCGCCGCGGGCGCGGCGACCGGCGGGGTGGCGTTCGGCAACACCGCGACGATCGGGGTGCCGGAGGTGACCGTGGCGTGCACGATCGTCGCGCCACCGAAGACCGACTGTTCGGCGACGACGGTGGAGCCGTCCAGCGCAATTCCGGTGGCATCTGTGAGCACCCCGGAGGAGGTCTTGATGGCCAGGCGGCCGGCGATCTCCTTACCGTTGGCCGTGGCGGCGATCAGTACCGCGACCGGAGCCTGCTCGCCGATCAGCTTGGCCAGCAACTCCGCGACCGGGGCCACCACGTAACCGGAGAGCTCCGGGTCATCCGCAACGTAAATCGTGGCCGCGCCGTATTCGGCAAGACGATCGGCGGCGGCATCGATACCGCTACCGACGAACACCGCCGCGGGCTCGCCGATGGCACGCGCCATTGTCAGCAGCTCGAGGGTGACCTTCTTCAGTGCCCCGTCGGAGTGCTCGACGAGAACGAGAACCTGTGACATCTCGGGAAATCCTCTTCTTCTCGTCGTGCTCAGACGAACTTGCCGGTGACGAGGAAGTCGACGAGCGCGACGCCGCCGTTGCCCTCGTCCTCCACGACGGTGCCGGCCGAGCGCGGCGGGCGGTTGGCGTAGTCCGCGATTGCAGTCCAGGAACCGGCGAGGCCGACCGAGGAGGCATCCAGACCGAGGTCGCCAATCGAGTAGGTGGTGACCGGCTTCTTCTTCGCGGCCATGATCCCCTTGAAGGAGGGGTAACGCGGCTCGTTCATCTTCTCCACCGCGGAGATCACCGCAGGCAGCGAGGAGGTGACGACCTGGTAACCGTCTTCGGTAAGACGGTGCGCGCGCAGGGTCTTGGTCGCGGGGTCGATGACGACCTTGTTCACGAAGGTGACCTGCGGCAGGTTCAGGCGCTCAGCGAGCATCGCCGGGACCACCGAGGTCCGCGAGTCCGAGGACTCCGAGCCGGCAATGATCAGATCGACGTCCCCCATCTTCTCGATCGCCTTCGCGATCGCCAGCGAGGTCGCGACCGCGCACGAGCCCTGCAGCGCGTCGTCCAGGACGTGCACAGCGGCGTCGGCACCCATGGAGAGGGCCTTGCGGATCGCCTCGGTAGCCGAGTCCGGGCCCATCGAGAGCACGGTGAGGGTGCCGCCGTGCGCCTCGACGATCTGCAGCGCCTCCTCGATGGCGAACTCGTCCATCTCGTTGAGGATGTTGTCGGCGCTGACGCGGTCCAGGGTCTTCGTCCCCGGGTCGAGCTTCTTCTCGGCCCAGGTGTCGGGCACCTGCTTGACACACACGACGATGTTCATGCTCAGATTCGAACCTTCCGGTACCGGCCAGATCACGCGATCCTAACCGCCGGTCGGGGGCGGCCCGAACGTGGCGTCGGCCACTGCCACAGCGGCCCAGAGCCGCTCAGCGGCCGGTGAAGTTCGCCTTCCCGGGCCCGTTCTCCATGAACGAGCGCATGCCGATCTTCTGGTCCTCGGTGGCGAACAGCGCCGCGAAGGCAACCCGCTCGATCTCCAGGCCGGTGTCCAGATCGACCTCGATGCCGCGGTCGATGGCCTCCTTGGCGGCGCGCAGCGCGGCGGCCGGACCGTGCACGAAGCTCTGCGCCCAGGCCAGCGAGGCGGGGTAGACCTCGCCGGCGGGAACGACCTTGTCGACCAGCCCGATGGCCAGGGCCTCGGCAGCGTCGATGAAGCGGCCGGAGAAAATGATCTCCTTGGCCTTGGCCGGCCCGACCAGTCGCGTCAGCCGCTGGGTTCCACCGGCGCCGGGAATGATCCCCAGCAGAATCTCGGGCTGGCCGAGCTTGGCGTTCTCGGCCGCCACCCGGAAGTCGGCGCACATGGTGAGCTCGCAGCCACCACCGAGGGCGTAACCGGTGATCGCCGCGATCGTCGGCTTGGGAATCTTGGCCACCGCATTAAAACAGCGGTGCAACTCGTGCGAACGAATCGCCATCTGCGCGTAGCTGAGCTCGGCCATTTCCTTGACATCGGCACCGGCCGCGAACACCCGCTCCCCGCCGTAGATGACCACGGCGCGGATGTCGTCGTCGCGGCGCGCGGCGTGCGCGGCGTCGTGGAACTCCTCCTGTACCTGGGCACTGAGCGCATTCATCTTCGGCCGGTCCAGCCGGATGGTCCCGACCCCGTCGGCGATCTCCAGCCTGACGAATTCACCCATGAACGCCTCCTCGTCGCGGTGCCTATGTGCCTGCTCGGCACGCTATCGGGGCGGCGCGCCCCACCGAGCACCGGGAACCGGGATCATGAGCACGTGACCGTGTACTCCCGCACCGCGGGCCCTGGCCGCCCGGCGCCACTGGGGGTCCATCACGACCCGGTCGCGGGCGGGGTGAACGTCGCCGTGCACACCGGTGGCGCGGATGCCGTGACGGTGTGCCTGTTCGACACCGACGCCAACGAGATCGGGCACGTCCCGCTGTTGGAGCGCACCGGCCATATCTGGCACGGCTTCATCACCGGTATCGAGCCGGGGCAGCGCTACGGGCTGCGCGTGGACGGGGCGTGGGATCCCGCCCGCGGCGCCCGGTACAACCCCAGCAAGCTGCTGTTGGACCCGTACGCCCGCGCGATCACCGGCGAGTTCCGGGCGCACCCGGTGACGTTCGGTCATGTGCACGGCGGAAGTGATCGCACCGCTGACGACCGGGATTCGGCCGGTGAGGTCCCCTTCGCCGTCGTGGTACCCGCGAGCACGGCGCCGGACTGGGCGCGCCCGGACACCCCGTGGTCGGACACCGTCATCTATGAACTGCACGTGCGCGGATTCACCCGCGAACACCCGGCGGTTCCGCCGCCCCAGCAGGGCACCTACGCGGGCCTCGCGCACCCCGCGGTGACCGGCTACCTGCGCGATCTCGGCGTCACCGCCGTCGACCTGCTGCCGGTGCATCACTTCGTCAGCGAGGAACACCTGCTGCGCGGCGGGCGGCGCAACTACTGGGGCTACAACACCCTGGGCTACTTCGCCCCGCACGCCGGGTACAGCTCCTGCGGCAGTACGGGGGGACAGGTCAGCGAGTTCCGCGCGATGGTGCGTGCCCTGCACGATGCCGGTCTGGAGGTCCTGCTCGACGTCGTCTACAACCACAGCGCCGAGGGTGGGCTCCACGGCCCGACCCTGAGTTTTCGCGGACTGGACAACGCCACCTATTACCGCCGGCGCACCGACGCCGGATACGACGACGTGACCGGGTGCGGAAACACCCTCGACACCCGGCACGCCCACGTGCTGCGCCTGGTGATGGACTCGATGCGCTACTGGGTCACCGAGATGGGCGTCGACGGCTTCCGATTCGACCTCGCGCCCGCGCTGCTGCGCGGCGAGGCCACCGTGGATTTTCGCAGCGCCCTACTCGCCGCAATCGGGCAGGACCCCGTGCTGTGCACGGTCAAACTGATCGCCGAGCCCTGGGACCTGGGGCTGGGCGGCTATGTGCTGGGCGGGTTCCCCGCGCCGTGGGCCGAATGGAACGACCGGTTTCGCGGCGGGGTGCGCGACTTCTGGCGCGGCGCCGCCCCCGGGGTCAACGACCTCGCCTACCGGCTCTCGGGCAGCTCGGACCTGTTCGGCTACCCGGGGCGGGCACCGGCTGCCTCGGTCAACTTCGTCACCGCGCACGACGGGTTCACGCTGCGGGACCTGGTGACGTATGAAACCAAGCGCAACGACGACAACGGCGAGGACAACCGCGACGGGACGCAGGACAACCGGTCCTGGAACTGCGGGGTCGAGGGCGAGAGCGACGACGGCGTGGTGGCGGCGCTGCGGGAGCGGCAACTGCGCAACCTGCTGATGACGCTGCTGCTCTCGGTCGGCACCCCGATGCTGGTGGCCGGTGACGAACGCGGGCGCACCCAACGCGGCAACAACAACGCCTACTGCCAGGACAACGAGATCTCCTACCTCGACTGGTCCCCTGGACAGCTGGCCGAGCGCCTGACCGCCTTCACCCGGGAGTTGCTGCGCCTTCGAGCCGGCGCCCAGGAACTGCGGCGAACCGAATTCTTCACCGGCGCCGCCAGTGGGGCCCACGGCGCAGCGGACATTACCTGGGTCAGCACCGCCGGAACGGAGATGACCGAGGCGGATTGGCACGACGTCGAACTGCGCACGCTGGGGATGCTGCTGGCCGCGTCAGCGGATCATCACCGTCATGCCGCCCCGCCGCGCGCGGGATATTTGCTGCTGCTGCACGCCGGTGCCGAGCCGATCAAGGTGTCGCTTCCCGCGAACGGCGAGGCCCGGCGGTTCGTCACCGAGCTCGCCAGCGAACTGCCGACCCCGGGCGCACCCGAGCCGGGGCCGTGGGCCGGCGGCGACGCGCTCACCCTGAGCGCCCATAGCGCCCTGCTGCTGCGGATCGAACTCACCGGCGCCGCGGCGGATCTTCAGCGGTGATGACCCGGAACCTGTTCACCGCGGGGCGCGAGCGGGGCGGCCTTGTGCTCCTGCACACCCGGGCGATGGCTCCCGGAGATCGCCTGGAGATCGGCCGCGACACCGAGCTCGCCCTCGGCGGCGCGCAGATTGATCCGCGGGTGTCCCGCCTTGCGGTGACGGTGAGGTGCACCGAGGTCGGCTGGCACATCGAGTCGAGCAACCGCAACGGAACGCTGATTCACCCCTGGGGTCTGCCCGCCTGGCAGGCCCGGCCCATCGAGGTCTGCGCCGATCCCCGCGTCGCCATCCGAGTACTCGGCGGCCCGGACCGGGAGCATTGGGTCCTGCTGGAAGACGACGGCGGCGTTGCGGCGCCGGTGCGGGAGACGAGTGCGGCCACCGAATTGGGGATCGCCGTGCGGCCGCTGACGCCGGCTCAGCTGCAGGCGATCAGGCTGGTCTTCACCGATTCGCTGGCCTGGCCGCCGCTGGCCTCCGCCGCGCCGCGTCAGCTCAAACAGGTGGCGCGCACGTTGGGACTGTCCGTCTCCGCCGTCCAGGAAAGACTCAAGGCGGCGCTCGCCAAGGCCCAGGCCCTGGGCCTGTCCCGAGAGGTCGAGCTCACCGACCCGGAATACCTCTACGTCCTGGTCCGGGCCGGGTACCTGCCCACTCCGGCGTCACTGGCCTGACGGGGTAGGCGCCGGCGAGGATGTCGATGCCGCAGAGGGTGAAGACACGGGCGGGGATACCCCTACGGGCGGGGATGCCCCGGCGGGCGACGGCGCCGCCGTCCCGCACCCGCTGCGCACTCGGGGATCGCGCAACGCCGCCGAGGTGATCGGCCCGACGACGCCGTCGGGCTCGAGGCCATTGGCCACCTGGAAGCGGCGCACCGCACCGTCGGTCTTCGGCCCGAAGTCACCATCGACGATCCGGGCGGCGCTGTTGTTCTCGTAGAAGCACAGCGTCTGCAGGCGCGCCTGCAACACCTCGACCGCCGCCCCCTGGCAGCCGATCACGAGCCGCCCCGGATCGCAGGCTGGGGCCAGGGAGGGCCCGGTAGGAGATGCCGGGCCTGCCTGGGCCGATCCCGATCCCCCGGAGTTTGCGAGCACGGCAACCCCCCCTGCTCCGGCCAGGGCCAGGGCCAGGCCCGCGACCGCAAGGACGATGAGCGGGCGGCGGCGGTGCTTGCGATCCGGTGGCGGGACGTGCCCGATCGCTCCCGCTGCAGAGGCCGCGATGGACGCGCCCGGCACCAGCGGCAAGGTGCGGGAGGTGATGATCGTCGCGACCGCACTGCTCGGGGAGCCGTCGCCGGTGATGAACTCCACCGTCGTCCCGACGGGGGGGCGCGCCAGTCGCGGCGCGGCGGGGATCGCGGCCAGCGCGCCGACCAGGTATTCGAGACGGTCCGCGGTTTCCGCGGCCCCAGGGCGCTCCTGTGGCTGCTTCGACAGCAACCGGGCGACCAGGTTCCACAGCGGATCCGGGATGCCCTCTGGGCGGCCCGGGTTACGCGTCAGATGACCGCTGAGCACCGCGACTAGTTCCCCGGCGAACGGCGGGACCCCGCAGCACATCTCGTAGAGCATGACCCCGAGGGCGTACAGGTCCCCCGCCGCAACCGCGCTCTCGCCGGCGCAGGCCTCCGGTGAGAGGTAGCCCGGGGTTCCGATCAGGGCCGTCGTGCGGCTGAGCTGGGATCCGTCGACGAGGCGGGCGATCCCGAAATCCGCCAGCTTCACCGACGCGGGGTCGGTGGCGGCATCGAGCAGAACGTTCTCCGGCTTCACGTCGCGATGCACGACGTCGCGGGCGTGGGCGGCAACCAACGCGCGGGCCACGCCCGCCCCGATCCGGCAGGCCTGCGCCGGGGCGAACACGCCGTGCTCGCGCAGCGGCCGGCGCAGATCGCCGCCCTCCACCAGCTCCATCACGATCGCCAGCGTGTTGCCCTCGATCACCAGGTCGTGCACCGCCACCAGGTGCGGGTGGCGAACTCCGGTCAGGATCGTGCGCTCGCGCACGAAGCGGGTCACGACGTCGGGGTCGGCGGCGAGCTCAGGGCGCAGCACCTTAATGGCGTAGGGCGTCCCATCGATGTCCCGGCCGCGGTGCACCGCGCCCATTCCGCCGCGGCCCAACAGCTCCCCGATGCGGTACCTGCTCCCCAGCGGGATCTCCGGGCCCGCACCCTCATTCATGGCTACCCGTCACTCCGTTCCGCCGGCATCCCTTGGTCCCCCCACCCTGCCGCGCAGCAGTCTGGGCCGCAATCACGCGCGCGCCTAGCGTCGCTGGAGACAGCACGGCCGGGCACGAGTGCCCGGCCGAGGAGAACCACCAGGGGAGGAACCACCCTGGCGATCACCACCACCGTGCGCCGCCGCACCGCTCTCGCACTGGCCGGCGTCGCGCTGACCGCTTGCGCCGGCCTGGCCACCACACCCGCCGCGCACGCCGCCAGCGGGCCATGCCCGGCCGCGGAGATCACCGCTCTGTGGTACGGCGGAACCAGTCACGACTCGCGCTGTGACCACCTGGGTGAGGACTACTTCTCGCACCTGTACTACAACGGGCACGCGCTGAGCACCGCGCAGCGCTACACCTACCAGGAGCGGGCCGTGCTCGTGCAGCTGCGGCTGCGCGATCTGCGCTACCGCCCGATCACGATCGACGGCTACTACGGCCCGGCGCAGACCGCCCCGGCCGTCAAGCGCTTCCAGCGCAACCATGGCCTTGTCATCGACGGCGTCGTCGGCCCGCAGACCTGGGAGGCGTTGTTCGGTCTCGGCGAGTACTGACCCGCCGGGCACCTGACGTGCGCAGGGGGGGGCGGGGTATCGGCCCCCCCCTCGGGCGCCCGCGCGGTGGAAGGTGCGCCGCCAGTGCATTCCGGTACCCCAGGCGGGCCGTCCCGCCCCCCACGC
>JBQTII010000050.1:0-26222 GCA_052388275.1 Sporichthyaceae bacterium
GGCGCTGCCGCCCCCCCCCCCGGCCCCCCCCCGGCGGTGGGGGGGGGCCGCCCTCCCGGGGGGGTGGTGTATATCCCCCCCCCCCCTCCGCACGCTGCTGGGGTTGAAGGGGTCCTGAAGGCGCCCCGGGCAACGTGCGGGGCAGAGATCGGCGACGGGCGCCGGTCCGCATCAGGCAGGACAGCTGCGATGAACACTTCCCCCACCTCCGCCCCCTCGACGCACCCGGCGGTCCTTCCCTGGCAGCTCTGGCTCCGGGCCGCGCTGCTCCTGTCGATGGCGGTGCTGATCGGGGTTGAGTTCAGTGGCTAGGGCAGCTTCGAACGGCTCCACCACCGGCGCGGGCATTGGCGCAAATTGGGGTTACGCGGACCCCCCGCCCGCCCCTAACGTCAGCTCCGTGCGAGCAGCCGAGGAGCACCGGGTCGCCGCTGCCCTGGCGCAGCTGGTGTCCCAGCACGGCACGGCGCCGTTCGCCGACCCCGCCACGCTGCGCGCGGCGCTGGGCGACCTGCTCGGCGCGGACGCCCCCGCGCTGCGCCGGGAGATCAAGCTGCTCACCGACGCCGCCGCAGAGGGGATCCCGGCCGGCCTGGCCGCCCCCGCCAGCACCGTCCTGCCCGCCGGGCAATCGCTTGGCCACTCGCTGACCAGCAGGCTCGTCAGCATTGGCATGGAGCCCGAGGCCGCGCGGTTCGCCGTCAGCGCCTGGAGCACCTCACTGGGCCAGGCACCCCTTCCTCCCGGCCCGGCACAAACGGTTCATTACGGCGGCCCCGCGCAGACCGAGACGTACCGTCAGGTCGCCGGGCAGCAACCCGGGTGGAACCAGAACACCGGCTGGAACCAGGGACCTGACCAGCACGCGGCCTGGAACCAGACCCCTGGCCCGCAGGCGCCCTGGGACCCCAATTCCGCGTGGTCTGCGGGCACCGGCCAGGTGGCCCCGCCCAAGCCCTCCCGGCGGAAATTGATCATCGGCCTCGCGGCTGCCGGTGTCGTGCTGATCGCCGGGGTCGGCGTCGGGGTCACTACCCTCGGCAGCGGGGGCGGCGAGGAGGCGTTTGGCACCGGCAAGGACGGGGTCGCCCAGCTGCGGGCATTGCTTCCGGCTGTGCTGGAGCTCGACGGCCTCACCAGTTCCGGCACCGAAACTCTCGACCAGCTCAAGGAGGACTGCGGCGTCGCCGAACCACCGGTCCAGGCATCCGCCAGCTACCTGTTCGGCCCGAGCCCGAAGGGCACCGCGGCGCTCGTGCAAGCCGACGCCTACCCCTCGGCCGAGGCCGCAGCGGCCTACCTGGAGGAGGTCCGCCTCAAATTGGCCGACTGCGAGGACTACGACAATCCGCAGGACAACTTTCCCAACGCCGTGACCTCCGTCGGGCTCGACGAAGAGTTCGAGGGCCCCGGCCTGCGAAGCTTCTCCGGCCTGCAACTGGGCGTCAGCACAAGCCCCGATCTTCGCGACGATGCCGCGGTGTACAACGCCTACCGAACGGTTCAGGTCGGCAACGTGGTGGCGACGTTGAACGTCAGCTACCCCGACGAGGCGATCCCGGCCTCGACCTTGGCGGACCTGAATGTCTGGGCGGCCGAGGTTTACGAGCGGATGCAGGAGCGGGTGGAGGCATGAGTACGTGCCCGCGCCGCCTTGCCCTGCGACCTCACCTGAGCAAGGATCAGATTCGCAATCAGTCCCCGGTGCCCATGACCAAGGAGATCAGCGATGGCCAACCAACCACCCGGGGGCTACCCGCCGCCCTACCAGCAGCAGTACCAGGGGCAGGGCTACGCGCCCCGCGACCCCAATGCCCTGGTGAAGATCATGTCGATGGTCGTCATCATCACCGGCTACGTCGTTGCCGGCCTCGGCACACTGGGCTCGTTCTTCGTCTTCGGAATCGACGGCGTGACCGGCACCGAGCAATTCCAGGTCTTCCTGTCCTCGTTGAGCACCGCGCTCGGTATCGGTGCGATCGCGGTGGCGGCCGGCTACCTATTGCGCCTGCGGTTGTCCAAGGCGACCTGACCCGATCGGTGTCAGCGGCGCGCTTCGCCCCGCAGGTACATCCCGGCGGCCACGGCCGCGGCGCCCAGGCCCACCGTGAGACTCAGTTCCGTCAGGAACACCGCCACCTTCGCCGGCCCGTCGTCGTAGACAGGGAAGGCGAGGAAGCTGCCCAGCACGCCGAGACCCGCCGCCACGAAGCCCACGATCATCAGGATCGTGCCCAGGACGAAGCTCTGGTGCGCGGCCGGGCGAGCCTGCGGCCCGGGCGGGTAAAGCTGGGGACCGGGTGGGTACGTCTGCGGACCCGGCGGGGGACCCTGCGGACCGGAGGGGTAACCCGGCTCGGCGCCGGGGTTCTGCCAGGGCGACAGGACCGTCGCCTCGGGTGCGGGCGCCACGGGCACCGGACCCACGACCACCTGCTCACCGGTGGCCGGGTCGCCCAGCATGAGGTTGACCGGGCGCTCGATAGCGAAGCGGGTCAGCTGCTCACCGGAGCTGAACGTCCCGCCGCCCGAGCCGGAGTCCGCCGCGACCCAAGCGCCCCGCGCCGGGTCATGATGGATGCTCAGTTGCTGATCGCCCACCCGCGTGTCGGCGAGCACCACCGAGCACCTCAGGTCACGCCCGATCACCACCACCGTCCCGGGCTCGAACTCCCGCGTGATGCCCGACGCCGTCACGAACAGCCGGCTCATCGACTCGACCTCCTACCCCTATACGACAGGCTCGATCCGCGTGCCATTGTGGCACCCCGTCAGGAACCGATCCACTCGCGAAACACGCAGCCTCGCGCGTAGGCCGACCCAGAATGGACTTCCGCTATGACGACAGATGACAGGCTCGGCGGTGCGCTCGCGCGCAAGCCCCTGCACTTGATCTGGATCCTGGACATCTCCGGCTCGATGGGCGAGAACGGCAAGATCCAGGCGCTGAACTTCGCCGTGCGTGAGGCCCTGCCCCAGCTGCGTGAGGCCGCCGCCACCAACCCGGGGGCGCAGCTACTGGTGCGGGCGCTGGCCTTCGCCCGGTCGGTGCAGTGGGTGGTTCCCCAGCCCACTCCGATCGAGTCCTTCACCTGGACCGACATCGGCATCGAGCATCGCGGCGTCACCGAGCTCGGTCTGGCCCTGCGCGAGGTCGCGGTGCAGATGCAGGTGCTCGAGGCCGAGGGCCGCGGGTTCGCGCCCGCGATCGTGCTGGTCTCCGACGGCAAACCCACCGACACCGAGGAGCCCTCGGCGCGGCGCGGCCTGGAGGAACTGCTGGCCACGTCCTGGGGCAACAAGGCGGTCAAGGTCGCCGTCGGGATCGGGGCGGACGCCGACCTGAAGGTGCTCAAGGACTTCATGGGGCACCCGGAACTCGAGCCGCTGCGCGCGGACAACCCCGAGCAGTTGGCCAACCAGCTGCGCTGGGTCTCGACGCTGGCAGTGCGTCAGGCCTCCGCGCCGAACCGCAAGGTCCACGTCGGCCCGCCGCCGGCGACCCTGCTCACCCCGCCCGCCCCCGGCCCCGCTACCGGCCCCGGCACCGGGGCGATGACCGGGACCGGCCCGGCCGTCACGGTGGTCTGGTAGGTGCAGCGGCGAGTGAGGAGAAACAGTCATGGCTGACCCGCGCCCTACCGGGCCGAGCTCGCGCAACGCCGCCCGCTGGCATCCGGTCGGCGGTTCCGTGCGCGGGTCCTCCCATGAGGTGAGCGGGAAGCCGAACCAGGATTCCTGGGCAGTGAGTGCGCCCGGCGAGATCGCGGCGGGCGTGGTGGCCGACGGGCACGGCTCGGAGCGCTCGGCGCGATCCGATCACGGATCCCGCGTCGCCGCCGACCTGGCGCTTTCGGCGCTGGAGTCCGCGGCGCACGCCGCGCCCGAGCCGGCGGCCCTGGAGCACTTCCTGCGCACCGAGTCCGGGCCGTGGATCGTCTCCGAATGGCGCTCGCGGGTGCTGGCCCACGCGAGTGAGCACCCCTTCACCACAACGGAATTGGCCGCGATCGGGACCCCGACCCCGGCGGAGTGGGAGACGCTGCGGGCCTACGGCTGCACCCTGGTGGGGATGTGCGCCACGCCCCTCGCGTTGGGCCTGCTCCAGCTCGGCGACGGGGACATCGTCGCCGTCACCACCGGCCGAACCAGCCTGCTGCCGATGCCGGAGGACCCCTCCAGCGTCGCGCAGTTCACCTCCTCGTTGTGCCAGGACGAACCCCTGCGGGCCCTGCGGGTCGCCGCCATCGACCTCGCGAGAACCCCGATCGCACTCGCCTTCGCCTCCACCGACGGCTTCGGCACCGCGTACGCGGACACGAACTGGTGGCAGGAGGTCGGCCCCCAGATGGCCGAGCGCGCGGCCGCCGTGGAACCGGAGGCGTTCGCGCAGAAGGTGACGGCGTGGCTGACCGAGCCCGCACGGGTGGCCGGTGACGACGCGACGATGGTGGTGCTCCTCGCCAGAGACGGGGCGGGCGCTGCCTTCCCACCCGGCGACGAGGACACGACCCAGATCTACCCGCCGCACCACGTGCTGCCCCGTCCGCCGCGTCGCCCCCGAAGCACCTCCACGCTGCTGGTCGGTGCCCTGGCGGGCGCTGCCGTGGTCGGGGCCGCAGTGGCCGCCATCGCGCTGGTCGGCGGCGGCGGTGGCGGGCCCGAGCCCAGCGCGACGCCGACCTCCCAGGCGCCGGGGAAGTCGCTGGTCCCGCCGGCACTCAAGGACGAGCGAGACGATAAGGACGACAAGGACAGCAAGGAGAAGACCGACGGCACCGGGGTGGACAGCTGCACGGTCCGCGACAACGTGCCCTTGGTGCCCGACTGCAAGACCGAAACTCCTTCGCCGGCTGCCACCCCAGAGGTCCCGCCGGCGGCGGCGACAGCGACGACCCTGGAGCTGGAAACGGGGACCTGGCGGGCCGACGGGATGGTCTTGCGCTGGGAACCTAAGGACGGCGGCCCGGGCGACTTCACCCTGGATTTCCCTGCGCCGATCACGGCCCTCGAACGTGACCCCGCGGTGGGTACGGCGATGCGCCTGCTGATCTTCACCGCAGGCGCGAAGTACATCATCGAGTTGGACGAGGACTGCCCCGGCGACGGCGCCGGCGGCTGCGTGCGCACGTGCGAGGAGCTCGCCGCGGGCGCGTGTAAGGACGAGAAAGGAACACCGGCATGAAGCTGACCGTGAACTCCGGCTCCAAAGCGGGCACCGTCCTGGACCTGACCGGTCGAGCGGCCTGCGTCGTCGGTCGCGAGGGCGACTGCGACCTCGTCCTGGACGAAGACACCAAGGTCTCGCGCCGCCATGCCAGCTTCGAGTCCACCCCTGATGGTGGCGTGCAGCTTCGTGATCTGGGGTCGGCGAACGGCACCTTCGTCAACGGCGCCCGGGTGAGCGATACGGTGCGCCTACTCGGCGGCGAGGCGGTCCTGATCGGGACGACCAGCGTCGCGGTCACCAACCCGATCGTGGCCTCCGGCGCGGGGCCGACCGAGCCCGCCGCCTTCGCTCCCTCCGCGGGGTCCCCAGCCGCGCCCCTGCCGGGGATGCACCCGGGCGAGGCAGCCCCGCCCGCGGACCTTCCCCGCCCGCCGGTGGCCCCGATCGGCGCCACGAACCTGGCTCCCGCCGGCGGACCCGGGTATGCCGGGGGCGGCGCCCCGCCGCCCTACCTCGGCGGCCCGCCCGGGCAGGGCGCGCCGCCGCCCTACCTCGGCGGCGGTGGCGCACCGCCGCCCGGTTATGGCGGCGGCGGCCCGGGCTACGGTCCACCATCCAACCCCAATCGCGGGCGCATTATCGGCCTGAGCATCGCCGCCGCGGTGCTGGCGATCGGAATCATCGTCGTGCTGATCATCTTGCTCACCGGCGACGATGACGAGAAGAAGGGCGAGGACCGGGCGGGAGAGCGGACAGGCTCCTCCTCCTCGGAGGCCGCCGCGGAGGAGGGCAGCGGTTTTGAGCGGTACTGCTCGGTCCTGGAGGGTCTGGAGGCGGATCTGAACACGATCCCGGAACCGGCGGACGATGAGGAGGCCCAGCGGGTGCTCGCCCAGTTCCTCAGCGATCACCGGCGCGACTTCATCACCCTCGTCGCGCTCGCCCAGGGGCCGCAGCGCGGCGACCTCGGCACGATCATCACCGCACTGGAGCGGGCGGCCGACGGGGACGCGACGGCGCTGGCGGATCCTGACGTCGAGGACGCCCTGACCCGGCTCACCGAGGACGAGGCATGCGCGTAGGTTGGGGCCGGTGAACGACAACCGGCTCGGCGGGAGCCTGGCGCGTAAACCGCTGCGGTTCATCTGGCTGCTGGACACCTCCGGGTCGATGGCCGCGGACGGCAAGATTCAGGCGCTCAACGTCGCCGTGCGCGAGGCGGTGCCGCATCTGCGTCAGGCCGCGCTCACCAACCCGAGCACCGAGCTGCTCCTGCAGGCGCTCGCGTTCTCCACCACGCTGCGCTGGATCGTGCCCGATCCCACGCCGGTGGAGGAGTTCCGGTGGAGCGACATCCGCGAGGAGCCGCAGGGCCGCACCGAGCTCGGGTTGGCCTTGCGCGAGCTCGCCGGGACTGCCGAGCAGATGACCGCGACCAACCGCGGCTACGCCCCGGTGTTCGTGCTGGTTTCTGACGGTCAGCCCACCAACCTCTCCGACCCGTCGTTTCGCCAGGGACTGGCCGAGCTCGCCGCCCAACCGTGGGGCAGCAAAGCGCTGCGCCTGGCGGTCGGGATCGGGCGCGACGTCGAGCAGGGCGTGCTCAAGGAGTTCATCGGGCACAGCGAGATCGAACCCCTGCGGGCGGACAACCCGGATCAGCTCGCGGCCGCCATCCGGTTCGTCTCGACCGTCGCGGTGCGCAACTCGGGCAGCTCCCAGCAGCTCACCGTGGTGGCGGAGGCACTCGCTCGCCAGACGGCGGTCAGTACCGCCCCCGCGGACGTGGTCTGGTGAAGGGGAGCGGGCGCATCACCGACCCGCATTCGGAGCCAGGCACTGGCTCAGGCCGCGCCCAGCAGGGCGTCGAGCCGATCCGCGACCGTGGCCGCGACCTGGATCCTGCTCTGGGGCCCGGCCAGGCAGTCGCGGATCAGCGTCGCCGCCGGCTCATCCAGCCCGGCGTTGATCTCGGGCGGCGCGGAGAGCACCCTGCGGATCGCGAGCAGCGGCGTGCCCGTCTGCAACTCGCCGTAGATCCCCGTCCCGGCCAGGGCCCGGTGAATCGTCGCGCCCAGGGCCCACACCTCGGTGAGCCGGGAGGGCCGCTCGCCTTCCAGGATCGCCGGGTCGACGTACTCCAGCGCCTCGGGCGACGCCATCCCGCTCATCGTGGAGCCGGCATCGAGGACGTGGGCCAGCCCGAGATCGGACAGCTTGCCGACGACGGCGCCGCCTTGCTCGGCGAGCCCGACGTTGGCCGGTTTGATGTCGCCGTGCACCAGGCCCGCTTCGTGCAGCGCGTGCGCCCCGCGCGCGGCATCGCGCAGGGCCGTCAGGACCTCGCGCGGCGTCAGGTCACGGGTGGGCTTTGCCAGGGTGCCCAGCGGCAGGTACTCCGTGGCGAGGGCGAAGGTGTCACTGAGCACCGCGTCGTAGACCCGGACCAGATGCGGAGAATCCACGGCGGCGCTGGCGCGCAGTTCACGCAGACTCAGCTCGTAGGCTCGCTCGGAGCAGGCCGGGAAGACCTTGAGCACCACGAACTCCGCGTCCACCCCCAGCCGCTCGGGTGGGCGGGCCAGCAGGAAACGCCCGTTGTTGGCCGCCCCCAGCGAACCCGCGATCTCGTAGTCCGCGATCGTGGTCGGCATGGGCATCGCGATGCTCCAGGTCTCCATCGGGAACCTCCTCGGCTGCGTCGCCATCACGCATCGCGCTCCGGCATTGTGACCTGCCGTCATTGTGTACGAGTACGGCGAGCAAGCGCGAGGGCGGCGACGCAGCGGATGAACAACAATCGCGACAACTTCAGATTTGGTTCGTGGGGAGCACGGTAATGGCCGCAGCGGGCCCCGACTACGCCCTTGTCTTCCTCGACGTGGCGGTCATCATCGTCGCCGCCCGCGCGGGCGGCGCGCTGTTCCGCCGAATCGGCCAACCCGCCGTGCTGGGCGAGATCCTGGCCGGCATCGCCCTGGGCCCGACCCTGCTGGGCAGCCTGCCGGGGGACCTGGATCAACGGCTGTTCCCGCAGGACGCCCAGACCTTGCTCAACGTGCTCGCGAAGTTCGGGCTGATCCTGTTCATGTTCATCGTCGGCCTGGAGGTCGACTTCGCGCTGGTCCGCGATCGCGCGCGCTCCGCGGTCGCGATCTCGGTGAGCTCGGTGGCGCTGCCCTTCGGCCTGGGTGTGCTGCTGACCTTCCTGCTGCACAACAACCACGACACCGTGGACGGCGAACCGGTGCGCTTCATCGCGCTCGCGCTGTTCATCGGGGTGGCCATGTCCATCACGGCCTTCCCTGTCCTGGCACGCATCCTGACCGAACGCGGCATGCACCGCACCCCCACCGGGGTGCTGGCGTTGGCCTGTGCGGCCGTGGACGACGTCATCGCGTGGTCCCTGCTCGCGGTCGTCGTCGCCATCGCGAATGAGGGCGACCCGTGGGCTGTGGTGCTGATCGTCGTCGAGACCGCGGCGTTCGCCGCGGTGCTCTTCATCGTGGTGCGGCCCCTGCTGGGGCGTCTGGTGGTCTCGCACGAGCGGGCCGGTCGCCTCACGCCCAACGCTCTTGCGGTGATCCTGGTCGGCATCCTGCTCTCGGCCTGGATCACCGACCGGATCGGCGTGCACGAGATCTTCGGTGCGTTCCTGTTCGGTGCCGCGATGCCCAGGATCGGGGCACGCAAGCTCGCGCACGAGATCATGGCGCAGATCGAGCACCTGGCCCTGCTGCTGTTGCTGCCGGTGTTCTTCGTCGTCGCCGGTCTCGGCGTCGACGTGCGCTCGCTGCGCGGTGAGGACCTCATCGAGCTGACGCTGGTCGTCCTTGTGGCGATCAGCGGGAAGTTCTTCGGCGCCTACGGTGCGGCCCGCACCCAGCGCATCCCCAAGCGCCAGGCCGGGGCCCTCGCCGTGCTGATGAACACCCGGGGCCTTACCGAGCTCGTCGTGCTGAAGATCGGCAAAGACGCCGGCGTGCTCGACCAGGACCTCTACACCATCCTGGTCATCATGGCGGTGCTCACCACGGCCATGACCGGCCCGCTGCTGCGCCGGGTCTACCCCGATCGGCTGGTGGAACGTGAGATCGCCGCGGCCGAACGCGCCGAGCTCGACGAGGTGCCCGCGTACAAGGTCCTGGTCGACCTGTCCAACGCGCCACCGGACGCGGAGGCCATGGCGCGCAACCTGGTAGCGCTGGCCTGTGATCTGACGGGTGATCAGCGTCCGGCGGTTCTGGTGCTCAGCTCGGTCCTGCCCTCCCCCGGCACCGGGCTGGAAGTGGGCGCCGGGATGTCCGCCGGGGTCGCGGCGCTGGTGGAGTCCGGGGCGGCGCTGCGCCGGCGGGGCGAGGAGGTCAGCGCCCGCGGCGTGAGCGCGTCGATCGTGTCCCGCTTCGGCGATCCCGCGCCCGCCGAGCTGCCCGCCCAAGGCACACAGCTCGGCGTAGATCTGATCATCAGCGCCCAGGACTGGGCACCGCAGGCGGCGGCCGCGACGATCGCGGTCGTGCGCGGTGAGGTGACCGCCGGCTCGGGCCCGCCCGTGCTGGCCGTCACCGACGGCGGCACCGACAGTGCGGCGGCGCTGCGGCTCGCCGTCGCGGTAGCCCGGGCGCGCGATAGCGAGCTACTGCTGTGGGCGACCGAGGGCGGGCGGACCCGGCGCCAGGCGCAGCGCCTGGCGAGCACCCTGTCGGCGAACGACCTGCCCACGCGTGTCGTCGAGGCGGCGCAAGGCGCCCTGCTCATCGCCCCGGCCGGTCCGTGGGCAAGCGCGACGCACGACGGGCAGACGGTCCTCGAGGTGACCGCCTCAACGAACGAGTTCGAGGTCGACGAGGTCACCGCGCAGCTGACCGAAGCCTGATAGCGCGCCCTCAAGACTCGCGAGCGTCCGACGGAGCGGGCGCTATAGACTCCGTTCCGTCGGACGCTGCGCAGGTGGTTGGCGCCGGGATATGACGATCAATCACTGCGACGGTGATCAAACACCAGCGCGGTTGGGCAGCCCGAGGCCACCGGGCCGTCACCGGTCGCAGTTCACCGTCGAGTCGGGGTCGTACGGCGCGCGGCTGCCGTCACCCGGTTCCCCGACGTCGCAGTAGTCCGAACCCTTCCGGGAGGAGATGCCGTCGCCGTCGAGATAGTCGTCGCCGATCCCGCCGTAGAGTTCGTCGTCACCGGATCCCCCGTAAAGATCGTCGTCGTCGTTGAAGGTGTAGTCGGGATCGCCGTCGCCGCCGTAGAGCAGGTCGTTGCCCGGGCCTCCCGAGAGGGTGTCGCCGCCGTCATCGAGCCCGCCGTCGAGGGCGTCGTCGCCATCCCCGCCGAAGAGGTTGTCGTTGCCGTCGTCGCCGCAGATCAGGTCGTCCCCGCCGCCACCGTTAACGAAGTCATCGCCGCCCAGGCCGACGATGACGTCGTTACCGGTCGTACCCATCAAACTGTCCTCGCCGTCGGTGCCGACGATCGTGGCCGGTTGGTCGAAACAGGTGGGGCCCTCGGTCACCGCGCCGGGACTGGCGGCGGCGTACTGCCCGCCGAGGGCAATGGCGAGCAAGCCCGCCGTGCCCAACGCCAGTGCCCGGCGGACGGCCTTGGCCGATGTGGTGTTCATCTCGTCTCCTTCGAAGTCAGTGACGCCATGTCACTCGTGCGGGTTCGTTCGGGGGTTTCTGCCGTGCAGTGATGCGCATGCCCGCTTCGCGGGGTGTAAAGGGTTAGATGCCGGCGGCTCCCGCCGGAGTTCCCGAGCGCCTTCCCTCCCCGAACGTCCGACGGGAGCGGGCGCTATAGACCCCGTCTCGTCGGACGCTCGGAGATGGTGGGCCTCGCTGGAGGACGCGGGTGGCGAGGCGACGTCAGCTGGCGAAGACCGACTCGTACACGAAGCTGCGTTCCCCCAGCAGCACCCGGGTGCCCGGGTCGATCTGGACCCGGGCCCGCGCAGGGAGCCGCTTCCAGTCGCTCTGCCCGGCGGTGGCCAGGAAGGTGCCGTTCGCCGAGCCCTCGTCGGCGACGAACACATCCCAGTCCGAGAGCGCGACGTGGATGTGCACCCGGGAGATCCGCCCCCCGATGTCGGTCAGCTTCAGCGGGCGTGCCTGGCCCCCCGCCACCCGCGGATCGGCCTCGGGCGCCCGCCCGAGCAGGTAATCCCCGTCGAGGCGGTAGGTGGATCCGTCGTCCATCACCATCAACCCCAGTGGCGGGCGGCGACCGTTGATCAGCGCCCGCGTCTGCTCGTCCATCCGGATCCCGCACAGCCCGCAGAAACGCACCCGCGGATCGTTGAGGTGACCGCGCGAACAGCGGTGACCCGCGACCTGCACGTCCCCGGGCTGCGCCGACCCGCCGCCCGCGGCGGCGCGCTGGGGAGCGACCGGCCCGACCGGCAGCGGCGCGCGGGCCGGTGCGTCCGGGCGGATCAGCAGGGAGTCCACCCGCGCCGGCCGGGGCTGGGGCGGCGCAGCCGGCACCGGGATCGGCGCGGGAACCGGCGCAGGCGCCGGGATCGGCGCGGGAACCGGGGCAGGCGCCGGGATCGCCGCGGGAAGCGGGGCAGGCACGGCCCCAAGGTCTCGATGGCTGCCGCCGGGGTGCCCCGACATCGCGCCGGCGGGCACCGCCCCGGCGGGGATCAGCGTGACGCTGCCACCCGGGACCACCCCGGCGCCCAGCCCCCACGGCGCACCGGCGACATTCGCGCCGCCGCTCAGGACCAGGGAGAGCGGGCCGGTCGCGGCCGGCAGGCGTTCGGTGAGCCAGAGCTGGTCCGAGCCGCTGCGCACGACCCGCGTCGAGGTGCCCATCACCACCAGCTGGCCATGCACCAGCAGCGCGTAACCGTCGGAGGCGCCGATCAGCACGCCGACGCTCAGGCGCGGATCGGCCGAGCCCGGCCAGCCGGCCAGGCTACGCGCGAGCGCGTCGGCGGTGTCCGCCCGGGCGCCGGCGCTGGTGAGGAGTGGGAGCAGCGAGGCGAGCAGGTCCTCGCTCATCTCACTCGCCAGGATGAGCACTCCCGGGACCCGGGCGACGATGCCCGACCCGGCGCCGACGACCGCGCGCAACGAGTCCAAGCCACCAGCGGCGGGCGGGTTCATCCGAGCACCCGTCCGCCGCGGAAGCGCCAGCGCACGAAAGGCACCCGCATCGGGCCGTTCGCGCTCAGCCACACCCAGAGCCAGGTGGTGATGAAGACCACGAGGAACGTGCGGCCGGGCACCACCGGGTCGGTGGGCAGCCAGTCGGCCTTGACCAGGATCCAGATCAGCAGACCCTCGTTGATCGCCGTGAGCAGACCGAACAGGGTCGGCCAGTCCTTCTCCCAGCGGAACTGCTGCAGGAAGTGGTAGAGAAACTCCCACCCCACCCCGAGGACCGCGACGGCGATCAGGACCACATAGGTGGCGTGGTAGGCCCCGGAGAGGTCGCTGTTGTTCACGCCCGGGAGTACCGGAGTGACCAGCAACGTCCAGATCCCGCCCACCACCAGGAGCAGGAAGATCCGGGTCTGGATCCGTCCACCGAGTGTGCCGACCATCTACGCCTCCCGCGCCGTCTGGTGCATGGTCAGATCCTCTTGTTCCGCGCCCAACGCCACCAGCCCGCGAGGGAGGCGAACGTGGAGAACCGGCGGCAGA
Organism: Sporichthyaceae bacterium; assembly: GCA_052388275.1. GTDB lineage: Bacteria > Actinomycetota > Actinomycetes > Sporichthyales > Sporichthyaceae > JBQTII01. The sequence goes on from JBQTII010000050.1 coordinate 12,826, forward strand.
ATCCCTGCTTGGCAAGTTCGTCGGCGATCTCCTGCGCGGCGATCTGCAGGCCGAGGAAGGTGTCAACGCCGGGGAAGTAACCGCCGAGGGTGGCGCTGCCGGAGGCGAACATCATTCCCGGCTGCGAGCGGGTCCCGCGGACCTCGAAGTTACGTTCCACGTCCAGGCGCCCCACCGGGTTGCGGCCGGCCCCGGAGTGGGTGAGCAGGTCCGCGAGCACGCGGTGCTCCCGGATGTCGGCCTCCAGACCGGTGCAGTCGATGACGTAGTCGGGCTCGAGGCCGTAGGTCGTGCCGTTGCCGTTGACCGCGATGTGGACCCCGCCCGCGGTACCGGGGGTGATCTTCTCGATCGTGCCGACCAGCGTGCGGTACCAGCCCTCGCGGCGGCCGCGGCCGAGCTGACTCTGCCACAGCCGGCGCACCGGGGTGTTCGTGCCGCCCATCAGCTTGTACTCCCGCGCCCGCTCCTCGCCCTCCAGCTTGCGCATCTTCGCCTTGAGCTGACCGCCCCACACCGACTTCGGGTAGTTGAAGCCCTGGTAGGCCCAGCCGTCGCCGCCGCGGCGGCGCATGAAGATGTTCGGTCCGTGCGCGCCGGTGACATAGGTACGGAACAGGTGCAGGATCGTCGTCTGCAGACCGAGGGCGTCGCGGTCGTCGATGAGCCGCTGCAGCACCCGCGAGGCCACGATCCCGCCGCCGCGCAGCAGCACGGTGGACGGCTTGCGTTTGAGGGCCTCGTAGATGTGTTCGTGCGGCTCGTAGGCGTTGACCACCGTCGAGTAGTCCTGGTGGCTGTCCCGGAAGTTCTTCAGGTCCGGCAGGAACTGCAGGCCCGGGTAGCCAACCGCGATATGCACGTACCGGCTGCGGTAGGCCACCCGGGCGGTGGCGCTGGTGCCGGCCGGCGGGGTGAACAGCGTGAAGTAGCCGCCGCCGTGCCGGCGCCGCACCATCCGTACCTGACCTTGGGTCAGCATCGAGGGGTAGGAGATGCGGTCGTACTCCTTCTGCAGCGACTCGAAGACCTGGCCGGCGCGCGGGGTGTAGTAGTCGTCGAAGATCGGCTCGACGAGGACCTGCCACAACGGGCGGAAGAAGGCGCCGGGGCTGCGGGCGGACAGCGCCTCGCGCACCGCGTAGCTGGGGAAGCCCCAGATGTTGTCCGGGGTCGAGGCCGAGTCCGAGCGGATACGTTCCTTGCGTGGGATCTGCGAGACCCGGGTGAGGAACTCATAGCTCTCCCAGGGGATGGCCGTGGACCCCAGCACCCGGATGGCGTGCGTGGGCACGCCGTAGATGCGCAGATAGTCCACGGTCACGAACGACCCGATGCCGCCGCCGACCGTGATGAACGGGACGTCGAGGATCGGGATGCCCGCCTCGCTGAGCATCTGGTCTGTCCACCAGTCGGCCCCGATCAGCGCCGGGTTGAGGTCACCGGCCACCGCCTGCGGACTCATCGCGTCACCGCCCTTTCGTCGTTCATCACAGTGAGGATCGAGTCCGCCGCAGTAACAGTGCGGGATCGGCGGGATGGAACGCTGCGGCGTTGTCCGAGCGCGAGCTCGACTCCTGGATCTCGGCCATGTTCGACTCCAGAAGGTTTGCCCCTTCGTCGGCGTAGTCCACCTGATCCTCGGTCAGATCACCCTCGGAGTTCTCCGAGGCAGACAACGCCACCAGGTTCCCGACCTGGACGAGCCGGTAGGCCCGCTCGTAGTGGATGCGCCCGCCACCATCGGGGCAATCACAGTCGACCTCCAATAGGAAGCCGATCCCATTCCCGGCGAAGTTCAGGCCTCGCACATCGGCGCGTTCACCCCGGCGGTCGATTCCCGGGACGTAACGACCACAGGTCACCTGGGAATCCACCGCGGACAGGTAGCGCTTGGCATCGGCGGTGGTCGCGAAGGAGCTCACCCGCACATAGGTGAAGATCGACGTTCCGTCGACCTGAAACTGATAACCGACAAAGCCCACGTATCCCGTCGGCTCATCCCGCAGGCACAGACCGTCGAGGCCGAGCGAGAAGTCCGTCCGGGTCGAGGTGGCGCCATCGGGTTCGAAACCGGCGGGCAACAACTTGCGCAACTCGACCCTGGTGTAGGTGCGATCACCTGCCCTCACCGGGGGCTCGGGCTCCGGCTCGGGCTCCGGCTCCGGCTCCGGCTCGGGCTCGGGCTCCGGTTCTGGCACCGGCTCCGGCTCCGGCTCTGGCTCCGGTGCCGGCTCAGGTTCCTCCTTGGGCTCAGGTTCTTCTTCGGGCTCGGGGGAGGGCGGCGTCGAGGACGTCGCGGCCGCGGCATCGTCGGCCTGCTCAACCGTGGTGTCCCCGCCCCGCGTGCTGACGATGGCGAGGCCGCCCCCCACCAGAGCGAGCAGCAGGACCCCGGCGCCGACGAGCAGGCCGGCCCGGCGCCGCTTCGGCGGCGGAGCGGCGGCGGGCGGCAGAGAGGTCGGCCCCAGTGGGTTTGGGGAGAGCGGACCCGCTGGCTGCGGGAAGGGTGGCGGCGGGAAGGCTGGCGGCCCGAAGGGCTGCGGCGGGTAGCCGGGAGGGGGGTACGCCGACGGCGGAAACTCGGCCGTGCCCGGACCGCTGATGGCCAACTCGGTGACCCCGGCCGCCCCGCCGGCCAGTTCGGTCGTCGCGGCCGGCCACGGCGCCGAGGCCACGCCCCCCCCATCGGGCGGGACGGCGACTCCGAGCGCGTTCGCCCACGCCATCACGGCCCACCGCGCGGCGTCCGGGGCGATCGCCAGCGCGATGAGGCGCTCGGTCGCCGACGTGGCGACCGAGGGCAGCGAGATGGCGCCGGCGCCGGGTGAGAGCAGCGCCGGGATCCCTTCCGCCGCCGCGCGGGCGACCAGCTCGATCTCGCGGCGCAACCCCGCACCGGCGACGCCGAGCACGTCGTTGAGCAGGGCGCGCAGCAGGGCGGCATCGGCCAGGCGCTCGGGCCCGTACTGGCGCACCAGGTCAGCGAGCACGCCCGCGACCTGCTGCTCCTGACTGGCCCGCTCGCTCACCCAGTCACCGCCACGGACTTCGTCCTCGCGGGGACCGGTTCAGCGCACATCATGACCTCGCTGCGCTCGCTCACCGACCCACTCTCATGCCGCTGCTCACCATCGATCCGACTGACGCCCACTCATCCGAGCAGGCGCTCAGATTGTGCCCCGGCGCCGACGCAGCGTCAGCAGCGTTGATCCGGCCGCGAACAGACCGAGTGCGGACAGGACCAACAGCTCGGTGGTGGCGGAGTCGGCACCGGTCTTGGGCAGGACCTCGAACACCTCACCCTTGACCTCCGGGTCCGGCTCGGGGTCCGGCTCGGGGTCCGGCTCCAGGACTGGGTCCTTGTCGTTCTCATCCCCGGCGCCGGGTTTGCGACCGGCCTGGATGTCCTCCAGCGCGCCGGGGACATCGCTGATGATCGCGCCCACGTCCTCGATCGGGCCGACGGGTGAGGCCACCGGGGCTGTGGTGTCCGGCGCGGTAACCGCGCTTCCGGCTGCGCTGAGAAGTCCGGTGACTGCCTCGCCCACTCCGAGCGCCTCGAGCTGGGGAAGGGCAAGCTCGGGCACGGCAAGCTCGGGCACAGTGGCCTCAGGCACAGTGGCCTCAGGCATGCCGGCTGCGGGGGTGCCTCCGGCCGCCGTAGCGGCAGTGTCAGCCGTGGGTTCGGCGACGGTCGCGGTGGCGCCGGTTCCGGCGATTCCGGCCAGGCTGAGCGGCACGGCGAGCGCCGAAACCGCGATCAAGGTGGTGCGGCGAGGGTGCTTGGTGTTCATGGGGATCTCCTTTGTGGGGTGAAGGAAAACTGGGGTGGATGGGAGCTCAGCCGGTGGCAACGCCGCGCAAGCGCGCGGTGAGAGCCGTGGCCTGGGTGTCGACGAGGATGCGGTCGGCCGCCTGCAGCCCGCCCGCCTGGAAGACCTGCACGAGGCCGACCGCGTTCGCGTGCGCCACGAAGCGGTACCTGCTGCCGATCGGGTACCGAGCGGCGGTGGTTCGGGGACACTCGTAGGTTGCATCGACGACGAGCTCGCCCGGGCCAGGGCGGGTGGTCGTGACCGACGCCAGTCCGCCGTCCGGGCAGTCATCGCCGGTGAACTCGAACGATCCGCAGTCCACCTGTTGCGCGACCTCGCCGAGGAAGCTGCTGGCGGCGGCCGCGTCAGTGAAGCTCGCGACGCGCACCGCGGCGTTGTAGCCCTCGCCTATATCCTGCAGGTAGATCAGGGCCTGCGACTGGGCTCCGATCGGCTCGTCCTGATCGCAGACCCCGTTGACCCCGAATTTGTCGCCCGCAGCTTCGACCACCTCGCCCTCCCCCAGCTCACTCGCCGCCGGGAGCAGGGACGAGAGCTGGCTCCCGCTGATCAGCGCCGGCAACTGCGGGAGGTCGTCCTCCCCACCGCCTGCGAGAACCACCCCGGCAACACCGCCCCCGGCGAGCGCGAGCACCGCCACCCCAAGGCCGACCAGCAGCCCCGTGCGGCGCCGCTTCGCGGGGGCCGGTGCGGGCGCTGGCGGGAGGTCCGGCCGCGGCGGCAGGACGGTCTGCGCCAGGGGCGTACCTGAGGGCAGCGAGGTCGCGAGCGGGGTGGACGAGGCGGACCCCACGAGCTCGGTGACCCCGGGGCGGCCCGGGAGGGAGTGGCCGGGCAGGGGCTCGAACTCGGGCGGCGGCAGGCTGGTGGTGCCGAGCGCGTTCGCCCAGGTGGCGACCGCCCAGCGGGCGGCGAGCGGATCGATGGCGAGGGAGGTCAGCCGTTCGGTCGCCGCGCTCACGGTGGCCGGCATCGCCGGCAGGGACAGCGAATCGGGCACCCCCTCGGAGGCGGCCCGGACCACGAGTTCGACCTCGCGCCGCAGCTCCGAGCTCTGCTGCCCGAGCATGTCGTTGAGCACCCCGCGCAGCACGGCCGGGTCGCGCAGGCGCTCGCGCCCGTGTTCGGCCACCACCTCGGCCAGCACCCCGGCGACACGCCCCTCGGCACTCGATCTGATAGTCATCGACGGATCACCTTCCGCAACGGGTCACGGCGCCGAAGCGCGAGGACACTACCGCCGGCCGCCGCGCCGCCGAGCACGAGCAGCCCGGTCACGCCGATGAGGTAGTAACCGGGGCCGGACTTCCACAACCCACTGCACGAGGCCTCGCGGCCACCCCCGCCTCGCCCTTGAATCTGCTGACGCGCACAGGCGGCGTCGTTGTTGCGCAGGTCTACCGCCGAGGCCGACCCGGCGTATCCCCAGTAGGACTGGCTCAGCCACGCGGCCTGCCCGAGCACCGGCTTGTTCTCGACCTCGAGCGCGGCGTTGCAGAAGATCAGCTGACCGACGATCAGCACCGGGATCAGCACCAGCGCGGTGGAGTCCGAGGACACCAGGGCGGAGATCGCCAGGCCGAGGGCGATCGTGGACAGCGCGATGAGGAACACCATGAAGCCGAGGGTGAAGAAATGCTTCGGCCCACCGCCCTGGGGGAGGACCACCATGACCGTGAGCACGAAGGTCTGCGCGGCGGCCAAGGCGCCCAGACACAGGAACTTCGCGCCGAGGTAGGCCGTCAGCGAGAGCCCGACCGTGCGTTCTCGGCGATAGATCTTCAGTTCCTTGACGATCTCGCGCACGGAGTTGATCAGGCCCATCGCGACGGCGGCCAGCACCAGCACCATGAGCAGGATGCGCGGATCTCCCGGGAAGTCCGGCACGGCATCGCCATTGTTGTTGACCCGTACGCCCGCGCCCTTGAGGTTGCCGACCTGCACGGCGGCGAGCAGCAGCACGGCCATGATCGGGGCCTGCGCGAGCAGCAGGATCAGGTTGGAGCGGCTGGCGGCGGTGACCGCGACCGTGCGCCGCACCATGGTCTGCAGCTGGCGCCCGACCCCAGCGCCGCGGCGGGTTCGGGCCGGGTTGTAGGGAAGACCCGGCCCGGGGCCGGTCACCGGCGGCGCAGCCGCCATCGGCGCATCCACGTAGGCACGGTGCGCCTGGTGGTTGCGGTAGTCGGCCTTCCAGTCCCGCTGCTCGCGCTCGAGGCGGACGAACACGTCGGGGTAATCGGCGTTGCCGAAGTAGGCGAGGGCCTCGCTCGGTGGCCCGAAGTAGGCCGTCCGCCCGCCGGGGGCGAGCACCAGCACCCGGTCGCACAAATCCAGGCTGGCCACCGAGTGGGTGATGACGACGACGGTGCGCCCACCGTCGGCGAGTTCGCGGGTCAGTTGCATCACGGCACGTTCGAATCCCGGATCCAGCCCCGAGGTCGGTTCGTCCAGGAACAGCAGCGAGGGCCGGGTCAGCAGCTCGACCGCCACCGAGGCACGCTTGCGTTGGCCGCCCGAGAGCTGGGTCATCGGCAGATCCGCCCGATGCGCGAGGCCGAGCTCGTGCAGGACCTCGTCCACCCGAGCGGCGCGCTCGCCCGGTGAGGTGTCGTCAGAGAACCGCAGCTCGGCGGAGTAGGCCAGCGCCTGACGCAGCTTCAGGCCGGTGTGCAGGATGTCGTCCTGCGGTACGTATCCGATCCGGTAGCGCAGTTCATCCAGCGAGGAGTACAGGTCGCGTCCGTTGTACCCGACCTGACCCGAGGTCGCCGGCCCGAAACCGGTCAGGGCGTTGAGCAGGGTCGATTTACCGGCTCCGGAGGGGCCGAGCACCGCGAGCAACTGCCCGGGTTCGAGCACGAAACTGATCTCATCGAGCAGGCGGCGCCCGTTGGGCAGGTCGAAGCACAGCCCGCGGGCGGCGTAGACCGCGGCGTCGTCGACGTAGGTATCCAGGCGCCCGGCGGAGAAGACGAACAGGTGACGCCCGATCGCGACCGTGGCGCCCTCGAACACCGGGGCCCGGCTGATCCGCGCACCGTTGAGGAACGTGCCGGCGCTGCTGTTCAGGTCGACGATCTCATAACCGGCTGGGCCCGCGCGCAGCTCCGCGTGGTAGCGCGAGACGGTCAGGTCATCGACGACAACGTCGTTATCGGGGGCGCGCCCCACCCGCACCCGGGTCTGGATCGGGACGGAGGCGACCAGCGAGGGACCGGCGGCCCGTGAGCGGATCGAGGGCCCGAGGCGGTCATCCGCCCCGCCGGTCGGCGTCAGGCTCAGCAGCGGGCCGGCGTCGGGGTGCGAGAGCCGCAGCGCGAGCGGGCGGTCGATGAGCAGGCGGGTGACCCTGGCCCCGTCGAGGAAGGTGCCGCCGGTGGAGCCGCCGTCGGTGAGCACCCAGGCGCCGCCCTCCTGCGCGATGCGCAGATGCTCTCGGCTGATCCGCGGGTCCTCGATGGTCACGGTGGCGGAGGGGTCCCGTCCGACGGTGGCAGACCCGCCCGCGCGCAGATGGTGCCGACCGGTCACGGTGGCGATCTCCAGCCCCGGCCCGGCCACCGGGCCCGGTGGCGGTGCCGATGGCGCCGCCACCGGCGACGGTGCCGGCGGCGCAGCGTGCGGCTGCGCGGCGCCCGCGTAGGCGGGCGCCTGCGCGGGGGCCAGGGTGAGCTCGGGGCCGACGTTCGGGTCGCCCAGGCGCACGGTGATCGGCGCGCTCACGGCGAAGCTCGTCAGCCGGTTGCCCTGATGCCAGGTCCCGCCGCTGGAGCTGTCCTGGAAGAACCATCCGGTCGGCGTCGAGGTCACGGTGGCGTGCACCCGCGAGACCCGCTCGTGGGCGATGGCGACCGTGCACGAGGGATCGCGCCCGATCTGCACCGGGGCGGCGCCGTCACAGTGCACCCGCCGCCCGGCGACCGCCACCTCCAGCGGCGCCGTCATGGCAGCACCGTCCCGTGGCCGCGGCCGAACTGGATGCGCGTGCCGGGATCGCACTGGATGTTTCGCCCGACGGGCACCTCGTGCACCCGACCGTCGGCGCCGGTCGCGGTCCACGGCTTGTCGGTCAGGTTGCAGATGCCCCAGCAGTCCGGGTCCATGGGTTTCTGGGTCATCGCCCCGACCGCCACCGAGACGTCCGGATCGCCGCCGAAGTGGTCGGAGTGGACCCGGGTCAGTGTGCTGATCGCGATGCGCTTGTTGCCGATCTGCAGGGACCGGGGGGCGTCGTTGATGTTTCCGCAGCGCACGCAGGCCCGGCGCGGCTCGTCCCAGTCCACAAAGATCACCCCGCCGCACTGGCCGCACTCGGTCAGCGAATCGCGCAGCCGCAGCATCGCCCCTGACCAGATGCTCTCGGTGACCCTGGCGTCGGGGTCCTGCAGGCCCGCGCCGAACGCCTCACAGAACAGTTCGCGCAGGAATCCCGGGTAATGCTGCCAGTAGCGGGAGGGGGTGTCCTGCACCGGACGGTTGCGCTCATCCTTGGGGTCGAAGATGAACAGCGGGTCGGTGCCGTAGTGCAGCAGCTTCCACGGGTCGTCCACAATTCCGTGCTCGTTCTTCATCCCTTGTAGTGGATGGGCGATGAACAGCATGTAGAACAACACGACCGCCAGCGAGTGCCGGTCGGTGCGGGCCGAGGGCGGACGTCCGCGGTCGGCCCCGAAGTGCAGCCGGACCACCTCCGGCGCCATGAAGTCCATGGTTCCGGCGACGAACCCCGGGCTTCCGTCCACGCCGACGTTGTCGTTGTCGCAGATCATCGTCTGACCGGTGGCGGGGACCAGGAACACGTTGCCGAAGTTGATGTCGCGGTAACACAACCCCCGGGCATGCAGGCGCAGGAACTCCCGGGCCAGGTGGTAACAGCTCGTCAGGGTGCCCGCCGTCGAGACGATGATCGGCCGCCCATCGGGGGCGTGACCGTGCATCAGGTGCACGAGTTCGATGTACTCCGGGGGCCGCAGCGGCATCAGGTACCCGAAGTCAGTGTGACCGGGCACGGTGGCCAGCGCCAGCGGCCACAGGAAGCGTTCGCTCGGCGGGCCGTAGTCGATGAGCTTGGCCAGCGAGTCGTACTGCGCCGGGTCCGCCATCTTGTACCACTTGAGCGCGTACGGGTTCCCGACGTGATCACGCACCTCGAACACGTAAGCCTGGCCACCCTCGCCCAGCGAACGGCCGACGACGACCCGGCCACCACCGGTGATGTCGACCGCAGTGTTCGGCGCGAGCACCCAAACCTCCACATCACGAGACTCCCCGCGCCGGCCCGTCCGTCACGAGGTGCTGTGGGGGCCCACGCTTCCAGGGTTACGCCGGAATCGGCATCCCCAAATTGCGCCAATTACTCGTCAAGCAGGGCCGCCACCACCGTTTCCACGTTCTGCTGCGCCCCGGCCGCGGCGGCCGCCTCGAACTCCGCGTCCCCCAGGGCGTCCCGGCAGACCTTCATCCGCGCCTCGTGGCGCTCGCGCATGTCGCGCAGGGGGGAGTGACCGGTCTCGGCGCGTGCCCGCACCACCAGGCCGTGCAGGCGGGCGGCCGCGGCGTGGTCCCCGGCGAGCGCATGGCTCTCGGCGTAAGTGTCCAGCGCCTCGTACTGGACCGTGCGCTGGCGGATCAGGCGGGCGATGCGCAGGACCTCCCGTAGCAGTGCCCGGGCCGCCACCAGGTCGCCGTGGTCCAAGGCCACCACGCCGAGGTAATGGCGGGCCGCGGACTGCAGCCGCATATCCCCGCTGACCTCACCCGCCTGCTCGGCCTGGGTGAACCACGCGTGGGCAGAGTCGAGGTCGCCGCGCTCGAGGTCGATGGCGCCCAGGTTGAGCCGCCCGTAGGCCTCGATGGCGATCTCCCCGCAGGCCGCCGCGAGCACCATCCCCTCCCGGGTCAGGGCCGCCCCGCCCTCGGCGTCGCCGGCATCCAGCGCCACCGCCGCGAGGTTGTGCAGCGCACGCGCCTGGTATCCCTTGAGTCCGAGGGCGACGGCGGCCGCGCGCGCGGCGAGCCAGTGCTCGGTCGCGGTCTCCAGGTCGCCCGATTCCGCGCACACCAGACCCAGGGCCAGGTGCGCCATCGGGACACCCTCCCCGCCGCCGGCGGCCTCCCATTCGGCCAGCGCCGTCGTGGCCAGCCGGGTCACCTTGGCCCGGTCGCCGTGCATGGAGGCGAGCCCCGCGGCGGCGGCCAGGGCGCGCAGGCGGTCGGAGTCCGCGCCGCCCCGCTCGAGCGCCTCGTCCAGCCAGCGCGCGGCCTCGCCGGAGTGTGCCCGGCGGTGCGTGGTCTGCCCGAACCAGGACGCCAGAGCGAGCAGTGCCCCAGCAGGGGCGGCGGCGCCCGCCGCGAAGCGCAGCGCCGCCCGGACGTTGTCGATCGCCGCGTCCACCCGGGCCAACCTCGCCGGCCGGTCGGCGGGCGCCGCGTTCACTGCGGCCTGGAGCAACGCCGTGACCCAGCGCAGGTGTGCGTTGCGCGCCAGCGCCGCCTGCGCGGGCTCGGAGTCCAGTAGCGCGGTGCCGAAGGCCCGCGCAGTCTCCAGCAGGCGATAACGCCCCGGCACGTCCGGGTCGCGCTGCACCAGGGACCAGTCGACGAGGCCGGTGAGCACGTCGAAACCATCGTGCGCCACGCCGGGGGCGGCGGCGAGCACCTCCTCCGCGGCGTCGAGGTCGAACCCGCCGCAGAACGCGGCCAGGAAGCGGAATCCGGCCTGCTCGTCGCCCGGAAGCAGGTCATAGGTCCAGCGCATGGTGGCCGCCAGGGTGCGCTGGCGATCCGGGGCGTCGCGCCCACCGGTGAGGAAGCCCAGGACGTCGTCGAGGCGCGCGGCGATCTGCGCCGGGGACAGGGCGCGGGCCCGGCGTGCGGCGAGCTCGATCGCGAGCGGGATGCCGTCGAGCTGACGGCAGATCGCGGCGACGGCGGCGCCCTCCGCGCCCTGCAGACTTACCGTCACCCCGGAGGCCGCAGCGCGGGTCACGAACAGCTGGACCGACTCGCATTCGGCCAGGCCGGCCGCACCCAACCCGGCGGTGGGCACCTCCAGCGGCCAGATCGGAACCACCGTCTCCCCGGCCATCCCCAACGGGACCCGGCTGGTGGCCAGCACCGTCACGCCCGGACATGCGCCGAGCAGCCGCGACAACAGCGACGCGAGCGGGTCGAGCAGGTGCTCGCAGTTGTCGAGCACCAGCAACCGGCGCTGGTTCTCCAGCGCGTTGACCATCGCGTCCTCGGCGGGCTCGGTGGGTGCGCGCGGGATCCGCAGCGCCCCCACCACCGCGACGGCAACTGATGCTCCGTCGGTCGCGGTGGCCAGCTCGATGAGTACCGGGTCCGCCGCACCCGACCAGCCGTCGACCGCGGCAAGCGCGAGCCGCGATTTTCCGACCCCGCCGGGTCCGGTAACCGTCACCAACCGCGTCTCGGCTAACAGCGCCCGCAACCGGGCCACCTCGTCCTCGCGACCGACGAAGCTGGTCAGTGGCACTGGCAGCCGGGCCGCCTGCGCGTGGCCGGTATCGGTGAGCGCACGCTCGAGCGCCTCGACGAACTCGCGGCAGGAGGCCGGGCGCCCCGTCGGTTCCTTCGCCAGGCCCGCTGCCAGCACGGCGTCCACGGCGGGCCGCAGCCCTGGCATCCGCGCGCTCGCCGCCGGCGGTGCCTTCTGCAGATGGCCGACGGCCACCTCCCAGGGCGTGGCGCCGGTGAACGGCGGCTCTCCGGTGAGCAGGAACATCGCCACCGCGGCGAGCGCGTACAGGTCCGAGCGCGGGTCGAGTTCGGTGTCGCCGAACTGTTCCGGGGACATGTAGCTGGGGGTGCCGGCCCCGGCCTGATAGGTCAGTTCCCCGTTGCTGACCCGCGGGGAGTTGGCCAGCCCGAAGTCCGCCAGGTACACCTGCTCACCGGGGGTGTTCGGCTCGGCCAGCAGCAGGTTCTGCGGTTTGACGTCGCGATGCAGCATGCCCTTCTCCGGGGCGTGGGCGGCGTCCAATGCCGAGGCGGCCTGACGCAGCAGTCGCACCGCGCGGGAGGGGGCCAGCGGGCCGGTGGTGTCCACCAGCTTGCGCAGGTCGGTGCCCTCCACCAGGCGCATCACGATGAAGACGCGCTCGCCCTCCTCGCCCCAGGCGTAGATGGGCACGACGTTGGGGTGGTCGAGCGCCGCAGCGAGTTGCGCCTCGCGCAGCAGCCGGGAGCGGAAGGGTTCCACCGAGCCGAAGGTGAGGATCTTGACCGCGACCGGGCGCTCCAGGCGCAGGTCCCAGGCTCGGTAGACGATCCCCATCCCGCCGCTGCCGGCGACCTCCGTGATCCGGTAGTCACCGATCACCTCACCGGCACTGAGGGTGGGCGTGCGGCGGGGAGCGGTCTGCTCGACCTGGCGGACGGTGCCGTCGCCCTCGCTGGTGCCCACGCTGCTCGTCCCTGTCGACGGTGTTCTGCGTGGTCATCGTGCCACGAAGTGCCGCGGCGTCAGCAGGGCGAATTACCGCCACGTTCGCGGGCTCCTGCGGCCGAAAAGTTGGCGCGAATTGAGGATGCGCACGTTCCGGACACCGTTCATTATGCGCAGTTGCACGGGGTGCCGGTCCCCCAGGCGGCGTGGTTGCCAAATCTGCGGGAGTGGCCGGGAACTTCCGCCGGGGCCCGGGGCATCGAAGAGAACATGGCAATCCTTTCGCAGGTCCCCCTTTCGCAGGTCCCCCTTTCGCAGGTCCCCGCCCGCCGTGCTCGCGGCGAGCGGTGTCTGACGCTCGCCCCCAGTACGGCGCCGCTCACCCCACTGGGCGATGAGCAGACCAGTGATCAGCTCAGCCTGCGCGAGCGGCAGATCCTTCGCCTGGTCGGGCAGGGCGCCACCACCGTCAAGATCTCCGAGCTGCTCGGGCTCTCCTCGACCACCGTCGATTCGCACATCCGAGCCGCCGCCGAGAAGCTAGGGGCTGCCAACCGCACCGAGGCCGCCGTGCTGGCGGCCGAGAGCGGCACGAACCTTTCGACGGTCGAGGTCGCACAGGACCAGCGCCGGCTGCTCGAACTGCTCGCCGTCGGCTACTCGGTGGCTCAGGCCGCCCGCCAGTGCCACCTCTCGGCCCGCACCGCTCAGCGCCGGATCGCCGAGGCCCGCCGCTCGCTCGGCGCCCCGACCAACCGCGCCGCGGTGGTCGAACTGGCCCGCCTCAACCTGCCCACCCGCACCGCCAGCTGATCTGGATCTGAACGCGAGATCAGCAAGAAGCTGGGCTGACGCCCGCACTCAACGGCCAGGGAGCAGCGCGACCTTCTGCCAGATCTCCGCGTTCAGGTCGGTGGTCAAATACTCCAGCGCCGCCACCGTCTCCAGCACCACCGGGTCCGAACTGTGCTCGGCGAACAGCGCGCCGACCTTGGCCAGCAACGCCAGCAGTTCCGCGCAGTACCGCAGGTAGTGGCGCAGCTCGTCCTCGCTCAGTTCCAGGGCGATGCTGTGCTCCGTCGGCTCGTAGTCGGGGCTCCTCTGTTCGGGACTCTTGGCGAGTTGGTGCATGTCGACGTCGTGCA
>JBQTII010000051.1:0-14259 GCA_052388275.1 Sporichthyaceae bacterium
GTTCGCAGCGCCGGCCTTGCTTGAGGGCCTATTCGGGATCATCGGGAAGGTACGACCCTCCCAGCCCCACCGGCCGTGCTCACGCACCTCGCCCGGTGGGCCGATCCACAGGTTTCAAGCATTGCTCTGATGCGCCACATGATGTCGAGGTTGTCGTAGGCGTTGCGTCGGAGAAGTTCGCGAAAGTCATCGTCGGCGTTGCGTTCGGGGAACACGATGCGCATCAGGTGGTCAGTGATGTAATCCGCGTTCTTGTCCAGGTCCATCCGGCCCGCCATGGCACGGGCGCCCTCGTGGACCGGGCCCAGGGCGTTCGCATACTCCCGACTCGGTGTCATGCAGCCGTCCTTGGGTGTTCGTCGGAGCAGGACCCTGCTCAAACTATTGGCGCCACTTGATGCGATCCATGCCAGGTTCGTCCAGCGAATCGCTGCGCTGTGCCGAAATGTGTCAGGCACGTGCGGACCTCCACGCGACTTTGCGGACAGCCGCCGAATCACGTCATTGTGCGGCGCCCCGTGCCCTCCTAATGTCGCGCGCGACTACTGCGCTGGCTGCCCCGGAGGCTCGAATGACCTTCTCGTTGCGTTCCCAGATTGTCATCGTGTGGTGGGCGCTGATCTTCACGCTCATCTTCACGTTCAGCCTCATCTTTCTGCTCCACATCGTGCCGCCACCGGACGCCACCATGACCTCCGAGGAGATCAAGGCCTGGTACGAATCGCACGCCCGGGACATCAAGATCGGCGCCGCAGTGTGCGGTTGGACCAGCGCGTTCTTTGTTCCGCTCGCAGCGGTCATGGCCGCGCAGATCCGTCGACACGAGACGGGGTACCCGATCTGGTCGCAGCTCACGCTCATTTCGGGCGGTCTGACGGCGATCTTCCTGGTCCTGCCGCCGATCGCGTTCGGAGCAGCGGCCTACACCCCCGGCCGCTCCGCTGACGCGACGGCCATCATGCACGAGTTCGGTCTGCTGATGCTCGTGACGACCGACATGTGGTACGTCTTCATGTGGGTCGGTTTGATCGTCGTCAGCCTTCGGCCGCACACCGTCGAGAACACCGCGTTCCCGCGGTGGTTCGGATACTTCTGCATTTTATCGATGTCCGTGTTCGAGTTCGGAGTGTTCGCCTTCCTCGTGCGAACGGGCCCGGTCGCGTGGGACGGCGTCGTGGTGTGGTGGGCAGTGTTCGTGATCTTCTTCATCTGGGTCATCATGGCGTGCGTGCTACTGCTGCAAGCGCTAGGGCGCCAGCTCGCCGCGGCCGGCGCCGACTCCGATGCCGAGGTCGATCTCGAGCTCGCGGGCCCCGTCTCGACTGCGAGGCAGCCGTAGTTCTCGGCTCGTCGGCTGGGCGTTGTTCATGACCGCTCCCGCACGGCCCGGGCTATCTCGCCCCAGCGACCGAGGTGCTCCGGGTTGCGCTCGAGGTCCTCGACGGTCAGGTAAGAGATGACCCGCTCGGCAAGGGCGCCGTACCGGGCCAGCAGGGTGTCGGCGATCGAGTCCCAGGGGCCGACGACGGCGAACTGCGCCAGCATCTCGTCGGTGATTGCCGCCTCCATGGCGGCGGTGTCACCGGCCTTGAGCAGTCCCCGCAAATTCTCCGAGGTCCCGGTGAACCCGAGGTCGTCGAACTGGAAGGTGTAGTTCGGGGTCGAGCCGTAGAACGCGATCTGCCGGCGGGCCCGGGCGGTCAGCAGCGCCCGCTCCTCCGGGGTGTCCCCGGGGACGATGAACACCGGGATCAGCAGGTCGACCTCGGACGGCGAGCGGCCGGCCTTCGCCGCGCCGGCGGCGACCTCGGGCAGCAGCCGGGTCTGCAGGTAGTGCATGGAGTGCAGCGGGTGCACGTGGATGCCGTCGGCGAACTCACCGGCCATCCGGCACATCCATGGACCGACGGCCGACACATCCAGCTTGATGTTGCCGTGCTCGTGCAGCGGCGGACGGTACGCGTCGGAGAGCAGGGTCAGCTCGTAGTACGTGCTGTGGTGGTCCAGCTTCGCCTCGCCGCGGAAGGCGGCCAGGATGTCGCGCACCGCCAGCAGGTAGTCCCGCAGCCGAGGCCCGGGCGGGTCGAACTCGACGCCGTAGCGGCGCGTGATGTGCGCCTTGATCTGGCTCCCGAGCCCGAGCCGGAACCGGCCGCCGGTGTTCTCGGCCAGCTCCCAGGCGATCGCCGCGGCGATCATCGGGCTGCGCGGGAACGCCACCGCGATCCCGGTGGTGAAGTTCAGCGTTGGCGCGGCAGTCGCTGCGGCGGCCAGGCACATCCATGGCGTCGAGCCGGTCTCGGTGAACGTCATGCCGGTGAAGCCGGCGCCCTCAAGGCGCCGGGCCAGGTCGGCCGTGTTGTCCCAGCGGGCCGGACCCGCCATCACCTCGATCTGCATCGCGTCACCCCAGCTCATCGCCCAGTGGATCCTGCGCACCATCGCATACCCCACTCCACCGCACGGCCGCCGACTCCGCCGCCGGCCTGCTGCATCAGCGCGGGGGACGGCGATCCAGGACGCGGCGCATCTTGCCGGCTGAGCGTTCCACGCCGTACGGGTCGACGACCTCGATGCGGACACTCACCCCGATCCGATGTTTCACCACCTGAGCCAAGGCCGCCCCAGCAGCGAGTCCGACGTCGACGCAGATCTCCTCGCGTCGCTCCACCAGCACAGTCAACGTGTCCAGCGCGCCATCCCGGTCCAGCACGCACTGAAAATGCGGACTCAGCGCCGGGATCGCGAGGATCAACTCCTCGATCTGAGTGGGGAACAGATTCACCCCACGCAGGATGATCATGTCGTCGGTGCGCCCAGTTACCTTCTCCATCCGGCGCATCGTGCGCGCGGTCCCCGGCAGTAAGCGCGTCAGATCCCGCGTGCGATAGCGGATTACCGGCAACGCCTGTTTGGTCAGCGAGGTGAAGACCAACTCGCCCACCACACCGTCGGGCAGCACTTCGCCGCTCACCGGGTCGATGACCTCAGGGTAGAAGTGGTCCTCCCAGATGTGCAGCCCGTCCTTGGTCTCCACGCACTCACTCGCCACCCCGGGCCCGATCACCTCCGAGAGCCCGTAGATGTCCACGGCATGCATGTCCATCCGGGCCTCGATTTCACGGCGCATATCCTCGGTCCAGGGCTCGGCGCCGAGGATTCCGACCTGCAACGAGGTCGATGTCGGGTCGATCCCGGCCCGCTCCATCTCCTCGATCAGCGCCAGCAGGTATGACGGGGTGACGGTAATGACCTGGGGCCGAAAGTCCTGGATCAATTGTACCTGACGCTCCGTCATCCCGCCCGATACCGGGACGACGGTGAGACCGAGTTTCTCGGCCCCGGCGTGCACGCCGAGCCCGCCGGTGAACAGGCCGTAGCCGTAGGCGTTGTGCAACAACATCCCCGAGCGTGCACCGGCGGCCCGCAGCGATCGCGCGACCACGTCGGCCCACATCGCCAGGTCGGCGCCGGTGTAGCCGACCACGGTCGGGGTGCCGGTCGTGCCCGAGGAGGCGTGCAACCGGGCCACCTGGTCGCGTGGGACCGCCAGCATCGCGAAGGGATAGGCCCGGCGCAGGTCGTCCTTGGTGGTGAACGGCAGCCGGGCGAGGTCGGCGAGTTCGCGAATGTCGTCGGGGTGCACGCCGGCGGAGGTCCATGCGGCCCGGTAGTGCGCGACGTTCGCATAGGCGTGGTGCACCGACCAGCGCAGTCGCTCGATCTGCAGGGCGCGCAGTTCGTCGAGTGACGCGGTCTCGATCGACTCCAGATCCCCGGGCCGGGGGCTCAGATCGCGCACGGATCCTCCTCGGTGACGCGCTCACTGCGACGCTGCCACATTGACCTGCGTGGCGCGGCGCGGGGAGCGGCTGATCTTCGACGGTCCCCGGAGTCCGCCGGATCGTGCCCTGAATATCCGCTTTGTCGCAACTGTCGGATTGCCCTCCTCGGCGCCGTGCAAAGTGCCGTCCAAGCCCCGGAGAAGCCCCCGGCTGCGGCGCCGGTGCCCGCTGACACTCGGTGATGTCTCGCTCCTGCAGTTCCCGCACTGCCCGCCCAGGAAAGAGCAGCCATGAGCGCCGCCGAATTCACCGTCCGCCGCAGCGGGGGTGTCGCCGTCGTGTCCCTGTCCGGCGATTGCGATCTGAGCCACACCGCCTCGCTGCACGCGCAACTCCTCGACGTACTGCGGGCCCGCCCCACCGGCATGGTCATCGACCTGTCCGAGGTCACCTTCTGCGACCTGGCATGCCTGCGCACGATGTCCAACCTCGGCCGCCGGGCCCAGTCCGTCGGGATCTGGATCCGCTTGGCGGGACCCTCCCCGATCGTGCGCCGATTGCTGGAGATCACCGGGTTGTGTGCGTGCCTGCCCTGCTTCGCGGACGTTGAGCTCGCTCTGCGCGGCAAGGCACGGACCGCGCTCCCGGCCGGCCGGGCCCCGGGTGTGCCGACCGGTGACGACACCCGGATCACCCCCGGCGGCGGGCGTATCTACGCCGCGACGGGGCAGAACGAGGTCTGAGCCAGCTCGCGCAACCAAATGATCACCAGGTGCGTCCAACTCGCACCCGACCTACTAACAGAAAGCTGACGTGACCGTGAACATCCTGCTCGCGTGCGTGATGCCGTTCATGATGCTGGCGATGGTGTTCCTGCTCGCCCACATCGAGGACCGTCACCTGACCACGCGCACCCGCGTGGCCGAACGTCACCCGGACGCCGCCGCCGGCTGACGCCCCGCATCCGCCGAGCGGTTGCGCTACAAGGACTTCGCCGCGCCCTGACCGGCGAGCAGATCGCGAATTTCGGTGAGCAGCGCGACGTCGGCCGGAATCTGCGGCGCGGATGGTTCTTTGTCGGACTCCCTCGTCAGCCGCGCGGTGATCTTCTTCATCGGGATCACGACCACGAAGTACACCACCGCGGCGGTGATCATGAAGGTGATCACCGCGTTGACGAATTGCCCGAACTCCAGGCGATTCTCCGCATCCAGGCCCACGGTGCCGCCGTCGACTCCACCGCCCATGAAGTAATTGATGAGCGGTTCGATCAGCGACTTGGTGAAGGCCGCCACCAACATCGTGAAGGCGGTCCCGATCACGACGGCAACCGCGAGGTCGACGATGTTGCCACGCAGCAGGAAGTCCTTAAAGCCCTTGAGCACAGCTGCTCCCGGTGGGTGAGTGCGAAACCGGCCGGCCGTGCCGACCGATCGAGGTCGCGCTCACGCTATCCAGGGGGTCAGGCTGCGGATTCTCCCCCGCTGGTCTTGCCCGACGAGCCACCGCTGGCGCTGGTCGAGCCGCTCGACGACGAACCGGTAGTAGGCGAGCCGGCGGGCGCCGACGAGCCGGAATCCCCGCCGCTGCCGGAGGTGCCCGAACCGGATTCGCCAGAACTCGCGGCAGGCTTGCTCGCGCCGGCGCCGTCCTTGCCCGCACCGGAACGGCTGTCGGTACGGTAGAAACCGGAGCCCTTGAAGACCACGCCGACGGCGGAGAAGACCTTGCGCAGCGTGCCCGGGCACGCCGGGCACTGCGTCAGTGCGTCGTCGGTGAATTTCTGAACCGCCTCGAGCTCGTGCTCGCACGCGGTACATGCGTACTGATAGGTGGGCACCCGAATCCTCCGGTTGGCACTCTGCGCCTGTGACTGCTAATTCTCGCGTATCGGAGACGTTGCGTCCACTTCAGGGGTTGCGCTGCGGCCGAGCCTGGCGATCAGGCCGGCGGCCTGCGTCCTCGGGGAGCCCGCCCCCCCGAGCCCGGATCGCTTGGCGGGCGGGTCGGGGCGACCCAGCCGGCCAGGCGGCCGTGGTCGGTGACTGAGCGCAGCCGCTCCTCCGTGGCCCCGCGGCAGTTCGACGGGACGACGATCAGCAGGTCGTCGCCGTGCAGGATCCGGGTGGTGGGCTCGGGAACCATGGCCATGCCGGAGCGCACGATCAACGCGACGCTGGCGCCGGGCGGCAGGCGCAGCTCGAACACTTCCACACCGTGCATGTGGGAATCGCCCGGGACGGTCAGCTGCAGGACGTCGGCGCCGAGGCGCTCCAGGGGCGCGGCCTCCAGGTCCAGGTCGCGCGGTTGAGCCAGCTCCACGACTTTGAGCAGGCGGGCGACGATCGGTAGCGTCGGGGCCTGGAGCAGCGTATAGAGCACCACCAGGACGAAGACGATGTTGAACAACTTCTCGTTGCCGGGCACCCCCTCCACGACCGGGATCGTGGCGATGACGATCGGGACCGCGCCGCGCAGGCCGGCCCAGGACAGGAACAACTGTTCACCGGCGGGAAGGCGAAACCAGATCGTCGAGGCGAACACCGCGGCGGGCCGGGCGATGACCAGCAGGACGAATCCGAGTGCGATCGCCGGCAGGACGTCGTCGCCGAGTTCGCTCGGGGTCACCAGCAGGCCCAGAAGGACGAAGAGCCCGATCTGCGCAAGCCAGGCCAGACCTTCGACGAAGCCCCGGGTGGCGGGGCGGTGCGGCAGCCGGGAGTTCCCCAGCACCAGGGCGGCCAGGTAGACCGCGAGGAACCCGCTGGCGTGCGCGAAGGCCGCCAGACCGTAGGAGAGGAAGGCCAGCGCGAGCACCGCGAACGGGTACAGCCCTGAGGCGGGCAGCGCGATGCGCCGGATCGCCATCGCGCCCAGAAACCCGCCGCCGATCCCGATCACTGCCCCGACGGCCAGCTCGAACACCAGCAGGCCCACCAGCTCTCCCAGGTCGGCCGCGCCGAAGGCGGTGGTGGTGGACAGCGCGACGGTGAGGATGACGATGGGGGCGTCGTTGAACCCGGACTCGGCCTCCAGGATCCCGACCAGGCGCGGGCGGACGGGCAGAAAGCGCAGCACGGAGAACACCGCTGCCGCATCCGTGCTGGACACGATCGCGCCGAACAGGAACGAGGTCTGCCAGGACAGATCCAGCAGGTAATGCGTCGCCGTTCCGGTGATCACAATGGAGACCGCAACCCCGACGGTGGCCAGCATCCCCGCCGCGGGCACCGCGGGCCGGATTTTTTTCCAGGACGTGGTCAGACCGCCTTCGACCAGGATGATGATCAACGCCGCGTAGCCGAGCGTGCGGGTGAGCTGGCTGTCGTCGAACTCGATCCCGATGACGTCCTCACCGAGGACCAGACCGAGCCCGAGGTAGAGCAACAGGCTGGGCAGGGCGGTGCGGCTGGCCAGGCGAACCGCGACGATCGCGATCAGCAGGACCGCGGAGCCGAGCAGCAGGGCGGTGCCCAGTTCATCGACGGTGAAACCTTCGTCGGAGCCGCCGGCCGCCAACAGGTCGGTTCTCATGGGACCCGCTCAGCGAGGCGGACCAGCCCGGCGGGGGTGAGGGCCGCGTGCACCCCGACGTCGTGCGCCGCCGCCGGCACCCGGTCCACGATCTCCCCTTCGTAGAGGACCACGGCCACCAGCGCGCCGGGGTCCGCCCGGCGCAGCGCCCGGTCGTAGGAGCCGCCGCCGCGCCCGAGCCGGTTCCCGGCCCTGTCGACGCCGAGCCCGGGCACCAGGATCACCTGGGCGATCGCCAAGGCCCCCGGGCCCAGTCGGGGCCCGTCAGGTGCGAGGGTGCCGCGCGGTCCGGGCCGCAGGTCCCCGGTGGCGGACCATGCCACCCAATCCAGGTCGGCGTCCTCCCGCAACACCGGCACGATGACCGCCGCGCCGCCGGCCGTCAAGGCGTTGAGCAGCGTTCGGGTGCCGGGCTCGGTGCCGGTGGAAACGTAGGCGGCCACCTGGGTTGCCGCGGCAATGACGGGTGCACCGAGGGCTGCCGTGCTGAGCCTGTCCTCGACGGCCAGCAGTTGCTCACCGCTGCGCGCCCGGCGCCGGGCGAGCGCGTCGGCCCGTAGGGCGGCCTTGGCGGCGGCGGGGGTGAGCGGGCCACGAGGTTGTGCGCTCACCGTCTCACCTCCCGCCGCGTCCACCCGTCCGCCTTGATCCTTCCAGCTGAATCGCCGGCGGCGCCGCTCTCGGCGCGGCACCGGCGGGGACAGGCGGCCGATAGCCTGCCGACCATGCGCATGACCAAAGCTGTGGTGCCCGCCGCGGGGCTCGGCACTCGCTTCCTGCCCGCGACGAAGGCGACTCCCAAGGAGATGCTGCCCGTCGTGGACAAACCCGCGATCGAGTACGTCGTGGAGGAGGCGGTCGCCGCCGGCCTCACCGACGTCCTGATGGTCACCGGGCGCAACAAACGGCCCCTGGAGGACCACTTCGACCGCAACTACGAACTCGAGGACAAACTCGCCGCCAAAGGGGACGGCGCGACGCTGGCCAAGGTGCAGGCCTCCAGCGATTTGGCCAAGCTGCACTACGTCCGTCAGGGCGACCCGCGCGGCCTCGGGCACGCGGTCCTGTGCGCCGCCGAGCACGTCGGGGATCAGCCGTTCGCCGTCCTGCTCGGTGATGACCTGATCGACCCGCGCGACCCGCTGCTCGAGCCGATGATCGAGCTGCAGGCTGCGCGCGGCGGCAGCGTCATCGCGTTGATGGAGGTGCCCCCGGAGCAGATCGGGATGTACGGCTGCGCGGCGGTGGCGGCCACCGGTGACCCGGACGTCGTGCGCGTCACCGACCTGGTGGAGAAACCGGACCCGTCACAGGCCCCGAGCAACCTGGCCATTATCGGCCGCTACGTCATCTCCCCCGCCGTGTTCGACGTCCTGCGACGCACACCCCCCGGCCGGGGCGGGGAGATCCAGCTCACCGACGCGCTGCGCAGCCTGGCCGTCGGCGAGGGCGGTGGCCCGGTACACGCGGTGATCTTCCGGGGCCGTCGCTACGACACCGGCGACCGCGGCGACTACCTACGCACCATCGTGCGACTGGCCTGCGAGCGCGCCGACGTCGGCCCGGACTTTCGGGCATGGCTGCACGATTACGTTGCCAAGGAGCTGCCGGAGATCGAGGCCGCATCAGGTCCGGCGGCCGGGCGATGATCTCCGTCGAGGAATACCTCACCACAATTCTCGCCGCCATCGAGCCGAACCCGGCCCTGCTGGTCTCGCTGCAGGACGCTCAGGGCTGCCAACTCACCAGCGACGTCGTCGCCGCCCTCGACCTGCCGCCGTGGGACAACTCCGCGATGGACGGCTACGCCGTGCGCCTGGCCGACACGGCCGGCGCCTCCGCGGAGTTTCCCGCCGAGCTGAGCGTGCTGGAGGACATCGCCGCGGGTTCGGTCGGCACCCGGATGATCACCCCGGGTACCTGCGCCCGCATCATGACCGGCGCCCCGATGCCCGAGGGAGCGCAGGGAGTTGTCCCGGTCGAGTTGACCGACCGCGGTACGGCGCGGGTCGCCATCCACGCCGCAGCCGGCGACGGGCAGCACATCCGCCGTCGCGGTAGCGACGTGCAGTCCGGTCAGGTTCTGCTTCGAGCCGGCACCGAGCTCGGACCCGCGCAGATCGGCCTGCTTGCCGCGATCGGCGTCGGCCGGGTCAGCGTCCGGCCGCGCCCCCGGGTCGTGGTGATCTCCACCGGCAGTGAACTGGTCGAACCAGGGTTGGATCTGGGGCCGGGTCAGATTTATGAGTCCAACTCCTTCCAGCTCGCCGCTGCAGCCCGCGATGCCGGTGCGCTGGCCTACCGGGTCGGGATCGTGGACGACGACGAGGACGCGGTCCTGGCCACCATCACCGAGCAGCTCTCCCGGGCCGACATCCTGGTCACCTCCGGTGGGGTGAGCGCCGGTGCGTACGACGTGGTCAAGGCTGTGCTGTCCAAGCTCGGCACGGTGAACTTCGGCGGGGTGGCGATGAACCCCGGCAAGCCCCAGGGTTTCGGCTTCATCCACGCTGAACAAGTGGACGGGCATGGCCC
This sequence comes from Sporichthyaceae bacterium, assembly GCA_052388275.1. GTDB lineage: Bacteria > Actinomycetota > Actinomycetes > Sporichthyales > Sporichthyaceae > JBQTII01. The sequence continues at coordinate 9,855 of JBQTII010000051.1, forward strand.
TGGCGTGCCGATCTTCACGCTGCCCGGAAACCCCGTCAGTTCCTATGTGTCTTTTGAGGTGTTCGTGCGTCCGGCGATTCGCCGGATGCTCGGGCGAACCCCGGAGCGACGCCGGATGGTGGCGGCGACGCTGACTCAAGCGGTGAGCTCCCCGGCGGGGAAGACGCAGTTCTTACGCGGCCACGTCGTGACCGCGGACACCGGCGGGGTTGCCGAGGTCACCCCGGTCGGCAGCAGCGGGTCGCATCTGTTGGGCGCCTTGGCGGCGTCCAACTGCTTCATTGTGCTGGGTGCAGACGTCACCGATGTCACCGCCGGAACTCAGGTCGACGTCATGAAACTGGGAGCTGAGTTGTGAGCGAGTGCAGCAAGGTCACCATGACTACCGAACGCGGCCCCGCGAGGACGCAGTCCGTGGCGGGGTCGCAGTGACCGAAGCGCCGCGCCTCACCCACGTCGACGCCAAGGGCGCCGCCCGGATGGTCGACGTCTCCGCCAAAGAGGTGACGGTTCGTCAGGCGACTGCGACCGGCCGGGTGCTCGTCAGCCCCACGGTGATCGGCCTGCTGCGCGGTGAGGGTGTCCCCAAGGGCGACGCTCTCGCGGTGGCGCGCATCGCCGGCATTGCCGCGGCCAAGCGCACCCCGGACCTCATCCCGTTGTGTCACCCCCTGGCGATCCACGGGGTCGTGGTGGACCTGATCCTCGCCGACGACGCAGTGGACATCACCGCCACGGTGCGCACAGCCGACCGCACCGGGGTGGAGATGGAGGCGCTGACCTGCGTCGCGGTGGCGGCCCTCGCGCTGATCGACATGGTCAAGGCCGTCGACAAGGGCGCGCGCATCGTCGAGGTCGCCCTGGCGGAGAAGTTGGGCGGCAAGTCGGGCACCTGGCGGCGGGACCCGTGAGTGACGCGAGCGAGCGAGGCACGAGCGAGGAGCGAGCCGAAAGTACTGCAAGTGATGCGCATCGAGCCCTCGTCATCACCGCCTCCAACCGCGCCGCCGCGGGGGTCTACCCCGACCGCAGCGGCCCGGTCCTGGTCGAGGCGCTGCTTGCCCTGGGCTTCGTGGTGGACGGGCCGCGGGTCGTTCCCGACGGTGACCCGGTCGAGGCGGCCCTGCGCGCGGCGGTCGCCGAGGGGTATCACGTGGTGCTCACCACCGGCGGCACCGGACTCACCCCGATGGACCTCACCCCGGAGATGACCGCACGGGTCATCGATCGCGAGATCCCCGGGATCGCGGAGTCGATCCGGGCACACTCGCGGGCCACGGTGCCCACGTCGGCTCTTTCCCGTGGTCTTTGCGGGCTCGCAGGGCGCACACTGATCGTGAACCTGCCCGGCTCGACGGGCGGGGTCCGCGACGGCATCGCCGTGCTCAGCCCGGTGCTGTGGCATGCGGTCGAGCAGGTGGGCGGAGGTGACCATTAGGTGGCTGCGGGTCGCTGGCCGCTGAGCCTGTCCGACGGTGCCGTCGGGCTGCGCCCGTTGCGGGTGCGTGACGGGTCGGACTGGGCAAGGCTGCGCCGAAGCAACCTCACCTGGCTCGCTCCGTGGGAGGCGACCCGGCCGGTCGACGTCAATCCCGACATGAGCTTCACGCACATGGTGCGCCGGCTGCGGGCCGAGGCGCGGGAAGGTCGGGCGCTGCCGTTCGCGCTTACCTTCCACGACCGATTTGTCGGTCAGCTCACCGTCGGGGGCATCACCTGGGGTTCGCTGTGCGCCGGGCATATCGGGTACTGGATCGATCGCGAGCACGCCGGCCGCGGCATCATGCCCACCGCTGTCGCCCTGGCCACCGACCACTGCCTGCGCGAACTCGGACTGCATCGGATCGAGGTCTGCATCCGTCCGGAGAACATCAACTCCCGGCGGGTGGTGGAGAAGCTGGGCTTCCGCGAGGAGGGCCTGCGTCCGGCATATCTGCACATTGACGGCGAATGGCGCGATCACCTGGTCTACGCCGTCACCGCCGAGGAAGTCGGTCCTGGGGTAGTGGCGCGCTGGCACCGAGTGCGGGCCCAGGCGTAATCCCACCAGCCCCATCCGCGACACGCATTTTCCCAACCCTCACCTGCGGGGTGAGACTCCCGGCGCCCCCTAACTTTGGGTCGCATGAGTGGTAGTGGGCTGATCTACGTCGCGGTGCTCGGCGCCTGGGCAATGTATGTGCTCGCCCAGTGTCTGCGGACCCAGCCCATCGATACCGAGACCGCTGCGGAGGGCAACGTGTTGCGTCGCCGTCACATCCCCGAACTGCCCGAGGGCGGTTACACAATGTTGCGACCCGAGGCCGCGCAGCAGGATGAGCCGGTCGTGAAGGCCCGCCGGGTGGACCCGCCCACTCCGGTCGGGGCGATGCGCCGCGTGCCGACCAGCCGGGCTACCGCTCGCCGCCGTCGGCGCTCCTTGCTCACCCTGACTGCGATCTTCGTCATGGCCGCGGCGGCCGCCGGCTTCGGTGTGCTGCCCTGGTGGAGCCCGGTGCTCGGCGCCCTCCTGCTCGGGATGTACCTCTCCGAGCTTCGCAGCCAGGTCCGCCGCGCCCGCAAACTGCATGTGGCCGTGATCCCCGCTCAGCGCACCGCGGAGTCTCACCGGCGCGGCGTGCGGGCCGCGCGGCGCCGCGGCGAGGACGTCGACCTCGATCTGTGGCCCAGCATGTCGACGCCGGAGCCGGTGACCGGGGCACTCGACGGTGTCGAAGCCGGGTGGGAGCCCCGCCCCGTCCCGCTGCCCACCTATGTCACCGCCGCGCGCGCCCCCTCCGCCGGCGACGCCGCAGGCAGTTCCCAGGCCGGTCGCCGCAGCGACGTCTCCAGCGGGCGCAGCTGGACCGCCGCGGACGGTGAGGACACCCAGGAACTTCCGATGCTCGCCGTGCTGGCCGACGGCAGCATCGAGGTCGTCACTGCGGAGTTGGACGACACCGGCGAACTGGCGATGGTGTTCGAGCACAAGCGCGCCGCCAACCAGTAGGGCGCCGCTCCGCCCGCTCCGCCCGTGCAACCCGCGCAACCCGCTAGCCGGCGCGCACGGCGCGTACGGCGCCCGGGCTGCCGTCGTCCTCGGGTCCACCTGCCGGGTAGCGCACACAATCGGGGCGTTTCGGACACTTGATCCTGCGATCGGCCGGAGTTTCCTGGTCGTTCGGACGATCCTGCCGGGCAATCCGCCCGACGATGTTGAGGGCAACGGCCGGATCCACCCGGTCGCAGCCGTCCCGCAGCGGGTCGGCCCCGCCGCCCGCCTGGGGGATCTGTGACCTCGCTCGATTCCGGCCGCGCACGTCGCTTGGCCTTCGCTGTTGTTCCGCTCGCCGCCGTTGCACTGCTTGTGCCGGGCGTGGCCCTGGCCTCCGGCTCGGCCACCACCACGAGTGGCACGCTGGCCGGCTGCCTGAAGGCCGACGGCTCGCTCGTCAAGGTCGCCAAGGGCGCCAAACCCGCCGCCAGCTGCAAGAAGGCCAAGGGCACCAAGGTCGTCTGGAACGTCAAGGGTCCCAAGGGAGCCAAAGGTGCGAAGGGGGAGAAGGGGGACCCGGGTCTGGCCGGTGTAGCAGGGCTGCAGGGTCTGATCGGACCCGCCGGCCCCACGGGCGCCAGCGGTGTCTCGGGCCTGGAGACTGTGACCAAGACCGTCGGCGATGGCGGCGGCCTGCCCCTCGGAGCCGGCGGACTGACCAGCCCGGTGGCCATCGCGTGTCCGGCCGGCAAGATGGCACTGAGCGGTGGTGTCATCCCGTCGGACGAGAGCTTGCTCGACGTCGGCGGGCTGCTCGGGCTGCTTCCCGGCGATCTGCTGGCGAACGTGACGAGCATCGTCAGCTCGGGCCCGGCCGGCGTGGGCGACGCCTGGGAGCTCGTGAGCGCGCTGCCCGCCAACCCGGGCGACACGTTCTACGCCCTGTGCGTGACCGCGCTGCCGTAGCTGTACTGCCGTCCTACCGCGCCGACGGGCGCTGCTGATTCCGGCCGCCGGACACCACCCCCGCAGGGTGCCCGGCGGCCGGTTTGGCGTTCAGGTCGAGTTCGAGCCGTGCCCACGCGCCACGCGGCGTCTGGCCGCATGGAGATAGCGGTTTAGCCGCGCTGGTCGAGAGCGCCCTATGTGCCGGCGACACAGCGACTATTGGGCCAAGAACAGTGCGCCATCTGTTCGATGGGGCTGCGCCCGCCGGTCGGTTGGCGTGATCCACGTTCTGTCCCGGTGATAGCCTGCGCAGGCATTTTGGGGCTGTGGCGCAGTCTGGTAGCGCACCTCGTTCGCATCGAGGGGGTCTGGGGTTCAAATCCCCACAGCTCCACCCTGTGATCTCTCAAGAGATCGGCGACAGACCGAACCCTCATCGGGGGTTCGGTTTTGTTGTTTGTGGGTGGCCGGTTGGCTGGTAGT